>NZ_JBNXVR010000038.1:0-68569 GCF_050565595.1 Leptolyngbya sp. AN02str
GCTATCCTGTCTCTCAAACTATTCAGCTTTCTAGGTTCGGTCGCAAGTCTCGCGCTCGCCTCACTTTCGCTCGGCACCGCCTCGACCGCTTTACTAATATAACTACCTCCACCTTATCTCGTCAAGCAATTTCTGCAGAAAAACTGAAATGCCTTATTTCCCGCCATTTGGCTGTCTTAGAGGGTGTTTAATAGCGTCTTGTAGACAGTAGAGAAGCTCACATTGAGTGAGATGAGTTCTTTCGTATCCTCATCTCACTCAGTGGAGCGAGATGAGTGAGTCCTATCCCAGTAATCTGCCCCGTGCTGCATGTGAATGGCTTAGTAAGCTGATTCTAAAGCCAGAATTCGGTGGTCACCTACGCAGCCTCGAGATTTAGACAGTTTTCAATGCCATCTTCTACGTTCTAGTCGAGGGTTGTTGTTGGCGAGCGTTGCGGAAGACTTTCCGGCACGGCAAACGGTGTATACCTAATAATATCAAGTCAGGTTAATCACCCATGATATGGATAGCCTTGCAATATCCCAAAAGCTTTGTTTGGCAACGATTCGAACAATACAAGGGACTCGTGCTGCTCAAAAAGCAATGGGAGGGGTGCTCGACTGGTTGATGTACTGTCGTCGCTTGGTTCGGGGACGATAAATTATTGTCAGAGGCCTTGGAGACATTGACTCATCTGGCAATGATTCGGATAATGATCGGGCGATTGGCGTAGCTTTAACTCGCTACAATAAAGCGCTCTTCTTACTATATATATACAGAGATAGCTAGGACGGCTGTAGTCTGCTCGGGGCAGGGCTGAATCTTAACCTGGATATTTCAGTTAAATCGTCGTCCCTGAAAAACTCAGCTTAGGCGATCGCCAAAGAAGGTGAAGAGAAGAGACGAAGCATCTTACGCAAGTTGAAGCCACACCCCGCCAGCAAAGCATTGATGCAATCAACCTGACTGACCGCGCAAGAAATTACGCTTGAGGGCATGGTCTTGATTGGTATGACCAATGACGGGCTCAATGGTACTGCGGCGCTTGAGGCGACGCCGACGCACCCTCCTCAACCTGCGAGTCCCTGAGACCAGCACATCCACGTCAGTCGGATGATGCTGAGCCCCACGAAAGCCCTTGTCCACAAACACCTGCTGTGACGCAACCGTCGTCAACCGTTCGGCCTGGATGAGAGCACCTCTCAAAGTCGCCCCATCATAGGGATTGCCATGCACTGCTTTGATGCCGACAATCCAATTGCTGTGATTGGTGGTCACCATCACCACCTTGCAGCCAAACTCATAGCGTCGGTGAGCTTTGCCTTTGGCAATGCACTCAGTTTCAGGCGCATGCACACTGTAGAGTTTGCCCATGTCCTTGGGCTTCTGCTGATGAATGCGTTTTGCAATCTCATCAGCGCACTTAACCGCTCCGGCAACGGCTGCACCTTACACTCGATGTCTCGAATCACTCGTCCCAAGTAGGTTCGCAGTTTGCGCGTCTGTTGCTGGGCGCGTTTGCCTTGGCGGGCCACCGCATAGCGTCCCTGGCGCATCAGAGCAGAGTTGCCTAAGCGCGCATAGCTCTGACGCAACCTCACCTGCTGGCGTTGGGCGGCACGCACCAATGCTCGTCTGGCTTTGTCGTACAAGCGCGCATCGGTGGCCTTTCCCACCGCTTTTCCTGCACCGTCGTGTCCACGTTCACATGGGCAATCTCGGACTGCTTCAGCATCTGCTGGCTCATCGCTATGCGAATCACCCCTCTCAGCAGGGCTTCAACGCCGTCTACACCAACTCGTTGTCGCCACTTCACCAAACTAATGGGATGACATGGCACCTCATGTTGGAACGTCTCCTCCCCACAAAAGTACTGCCAGTATGGGTTCTCCACCCATTTCGCCACCACTGATTCATCGCTCTCATCGTAGAGTGCTTTGAGATAGTGCAGACCTACCAGCAGTCGGGTGGGCAGGGCAGGTCGTCCTCCCTCGCTTCCGACGGGCTGGCCTAACTCTGCTTCGAGGACACTTCAGTGGATGGACTCACTCAACTTCACCAATGGATGGGCCAAGTTCAACTGCTCTTTTAGCAGGGGACGTTCTCCATCTGATGCCTTCGATTTAGGTTGGAATCCTCGACTCATTTCACCAGGTTTTGCAACTTTGAGGGTGGTTTCTGGCAATTCTATACTTGAGTTGACACTCCTATGATCTGTTCTCTGCTTTACTTTTGATAGTTTTTCAGGGACAACTAAATAAGAAGTGCAATGTCCAGCGCACACCAGCACTGCTTTGGAAAGGCAGCACTGCCCAATGGTTTCGGCGTTGCTGTGCATGGACAGAGTCAGGCAGCGGCTCGTGCTTCGAATGTACGGCGGCTCACCAACTGAACCGCTAAGTGTTAACCCTAGCGTGGTCAAATATCTGGCCTTCGGCGCTAACCCATGTTCAGCCTGCTGGTGAAAGTTTTGCCAGATTTAATACATGGTGAGCAGGGAAAAGCTTGAATTGCTCCATCACTCTATCTCTGTTGAGGTAACCGCACGAGGGCCTGTCGCAGTAGAATCGCGATCGCACCTTCAACCACCTTTGGCAATCTGTCCTACTCTGATATCTCACGACCGCCAGAGTCAGCTGATAGCCTGATGTCGAACTCTTGGAAAACTTGATATCGAGTAATGCTAGCTCTAATCCTTAAAACCTTGGTTAAAGCAGTCGCACAGTGCAGACAATGTCTTTAGGATTGTTCAAGTGCTGATTTACCAAGCTGATATATTTTTTGTGCATAGTCTGTCCAGCGTCCAGCGCCCCAGTAACGGTAACAACTCGTTTGCAATAACAAGTTATAGAGAAGTGCCTGTTTATATTCTTGTTGCTGAGTGACGTAAGGATCGCTGCTTATCTGGCTGTCATATTTCTGGTGGAAGGCCGTGCTTAGTTTCAGCATTGGGTCGAGGACGTCTTCATATCCTTTCACCCAGTTGATACTGTTGGTCCATGAAGCCCCATCCATATGAAAGTTGGGGTCAGTTTGCTGTAGGTGTGCGATCGCCGTTTCTACTAATTCAGGTGTGATATCTCCTTCGAGGGCAAGCTGCTCCCAAATTTTATGCTGCTGTACGGCTTGGCACGGAGGATAATCTTTTGGCTCTATTCCGTAGGACGCAACAAGTTCTAAATACTCTGTTCCGTTCATCGGAACAGTGCCTGACAGTCCTCCCCCGTTGTCTCGAATTTCGTGGTAAACACGAAATAGGTCACGGGGGTATTCATTCATCATGACACCACCATTCTCACCATCGGCAATTTGAGATACTAACGAGGGAATGGAGTAGGAAGCTAATGATTGTTTACCTTTAGTTTTTGCTTCAAAATATGGCTGCATTTGAGCAACTAGCTTGGTATCTGAGCCTTGCGTTTTAATTAATGCAGTAATGCTAATTGTATGGCCAGAAGAATTACGGGCTATCAGCTGATTTGGGATATATTTTTGCTCATGAAATAGCGGCTGGCCGTCTAAAGTTTCAATAGAATGTTCTTGTACAAGCAACCATTGATATCCACACTCTTTCAACGCCTTGACGTATTCGTAGAGCGTATCCGGATGGTTGGGTAAATGCATTTCAGGAGGAGAGAAGCCTCGCACTCTCTTTAGAGCTTCGGCACCAAAAATGGTAGCAAAATGATGTTGCCAAGCTTGAATATGTAGTTTGATATCAGGAATGGGAGTTGAGGGAACAACAGCATGGCTCCACATTGTTCCAAGCCACTCTACATACGGTTGATATTGCTTATCACAGGTTATGAGTTTGAGATTGTCCAAAATATCATGCCGTTGCATCTGGCTGAATCCCCACAGAAGATTGCCAGAGTAATCCAACATGATACGAGGATTACATCCTTCATGAACAAGTTGAGGAATAAATTCACCCATGCGAGAGTAACACCAAGCAAACGGTGCTGCATTATGGTTGTCTCCCTCGTTAGGATGGTCAAACATATATTGCAAATGACTGATTAATGAATCATTTGTACCTGCGGGGATGGTCGGTTGATGCATGTGCAAAGCACATGCAAAACCAGATGTTATAGTTTCAAGATTTAGGTTTGTATGATTTAGAAATATCGGATCTCGATCTGACGTTGTGGCAGATTGAACTTCACTCTCGTAACCACAGATGGGTGGAAGGTTATGATTTGTTGCATCTTGAAATTTAGCAAAACTTGTTGAGGAGTGCGCTTGAGTCATGGAGTTTCCTATATTCAGGGAAATACTAGATAGGGGTATTGGTGACCTCACGATTGGCAGAGGTATTCGCCAATGCTTTCTTTTCGCTAACACTTTCTTAAAGTGAAGTCTCTGAGCATTCAATATTGCTAACTATTCAGGAGATGAGACTGATTGAGGCTGTGCGATCGCTTAAAATTGCCTCTTCAGTATGGAGCGTTTGGATAGACAATTCAGCCGATATTCAGGATTTTAAGCTTCTTTTAAGCTGGGGAGATTGATAGCCACAGTCAACTTTCATGAGCTGAGTATGACAAGATAGAGCTAGAGGTTTTGCTTGATACAGGGTTCAATGTCTTCTGAGAATTCCACGTCTGAGATCATGCGTCAACGGCTGAGAGAGGTTCGCTCAGTAATTTTGAAATTGCACAAAGCGCTCCTCAATTCGGAGCGTCATGCCTATGAGCAATTTCATGGCCCTATTAAGACAACTGGAGAATATTTTCAGCTTGTTGTTGGGCATGAATGGTTTGAATGGCTGCGGCCTATGTCTCAATTCATCGTACAGATGGATGATGTGTTGCAATCGAAAGAACCTGTGGCCGATGAGCGAGTGATGGAACTGCTGGCTGAGGCCGAGCAACTGTTGCAGCCCGCAGAGTACGGAACGGTCCTAGAACGAGGCTACTATCGAGCCATTCAGCGAGATCCTGACATTGCTGTCATGCATGCAGACATTTCTCTGCTTTTTAAGAAGCACAAATAAACATCTGCGATCGCACAGGAGCCTTCATGATTGATTTGTATTACTGGCCAACACCCAACGGCCACAAGATCACCATTTTTCTAGAAGAAGCTGGGTTGGATTATCAGATTATCCCCATCAATATTGGAGCGGGCGACCAGTTCAAGCCGGAATTCTTGAAAATCGCCCCCAACAATCGTATGCCAGCTATTGTTGACCACAATCCATCCGATGGCGGTGAGCCCATTTCGGTATTTGAATCGGGAGCAATTTTGCTTTACCTAGCAGAAAAAACGGGCAAGTTTTTGTCTCGTAATCTGCGCGATCGCAGCACTACGCTCGAATGGCTATTTTGGCAAATGGGTGGCCTAGGCCCCATGGCGGGCCAAAATCACCACTTTAGCCAGTACGCCCCAGAGAAACTTCCTTACGCAATCGAGCGATATGTGAAGGAAACCAACCGCCTATACGGCGTCATGAATCGACGCCTTGCTGACCATGAATTTCTAGCTAATGAGTACTCCATTGCAGACATGGCCGCTTACCCCTGGATCGTTCCGTATGAAAAGCAAGGGCAAAACCTGAGTGAATTCCCCAATTTGAAGCGCTGGTTTGAAACGATTCAAGGGCGATCGGCAGTGGTTCGCGCTTACGAAAAAGGTGCACCGTTCACCAGCCAATCGATTATGACCGAAGAGAGTAAAAAAGTACTGTTCGGGCAAACTTCAGCCTCAACCCAGGCAAAATCGTGAACGCACCAGAGAGCATCAGGACCTGAGAACACCCTGTATCAAAACTTTGTATTTCAAACCTGATGCTTTCCCATGCCCGAGGCATAGAGTCCGCCCTCAAAGTTCTCCCTTAGTTAGGATGACCTGAGCTGACTTAAACACACAGACTTGTTAAGTTGGCAAAAGAACCTATACTTTTGTGAAGATAAGACGTTCTTTTTTAACGTGGGGATGAGAGATGTATATCGTACAGATCGCCTCTGAATGCGCCCCGGTGATAAAAGCTGGTGGTTTAGGAGATGTCGTCTACGGTTTAAGCCGAGAGCTCGAAATTCGCGGCAATACCGTCGAGCTAATTCTGCCCATGTATGACTGCATGCGGTATGACCACATTTGGGGCTTGCATGATGCCTATCGCGATCTATGGGTGCCTTGGTACGGTGGTCGCGTTCACTGCTCAGTACTCTGCGGCTGGGTGCATGGCCGACTCTGCTTCTTCATCCGTCCCCATTCTCAAGACAACTTCTTTGATCGGGGCGTCTACTACGGTTGCCATGACGATGTCATGCGGTTTGCATTCTTTAGCAAAGCCGCATTGGAGTTTTTGCATCAAAGCAATAAACGACCGGATATTATCCATGTTCACGATTGGCAGACTGGCTTAATTCCAGTCATGCTGTACGAAATTTATCAGTGGCATGGCATGGGGCATCAGCGTGTTTGCTATACCATTCACAATTTCAAGCATCAAGGGATTGGCGGCGTTGAGGTTCTGCGTGCTACCGGGCTCAACCGTCCGGAACACTACTTTCACTACGATCGCCTACGAGACAATTTCAACCCCTTTGTGCTGAACTTTATGAAGGGTGGAATTGTGTACTCAAATGCTGTGACAACCGTATCACCCCACCATGCATGGGAAGCGCACTACGGCGATTTTGGCTATGGATTAGGCCATACGCTACATTTGTATCGCGATAAGTTTACCGGCATTCTAAATGGAATTGATTACAACATTTGGAATCCAGAAGTTGATACTTACATTCCTTATCAGTACGCCAAAGATGATATGGCCGGTAAGGCTCAGAATAAGAAAGCATTACGCGAACGTCTCAAGCTGCAAGATGATCCTACGAAGCCTTTAATTTGCTTTATTGGACGATTGGACGAACAAAAGGGAATGCACTTGGTGCATCATGCGATTTATCACGCGCTCAAGAATGATGCTCAGTTTGTACTGTTGGGTTCGGCAACCGATCGCAGCATTGATACCTGGTTTGCCCATGAGCGAGACTTTTTATCGACTCATCCCGATGTGCATTTGGAGCTTGGGTTTAATGAGGAGCTGTCTCATCTCATTTATGCGGGCGCAGACATGATTGTGGTACCGAGCAACTTTGAGCCTTGCGGCCTCACACAAATGATCAGCTTGAAGTACGGTACGGTACCGATTGTGCGTGGGGTTGGCGGCTTAGTAAACACGGTATTTGACCGGGATTACGACAACCTGCACGAACCCGAAGAGCGTAATGGTTACGTTTTCTTCCAAACGGATAATTATGCCCTAGAGTCGGCCATGAATCGGGCAATCGGGCTTTGGCGTTCCTATCCTGAAGAGTTTGCGAAGTTGAGGCTTCAGGGAATGGAGTGTGATTTCTCTTGGAATTTACCAGGAGAAGCCTATGTGGAGCTGTACGAGTTTATTCGCGATAAGTAGCGCGATCGCTCTTTCACTATCCACAATTAGCTGTTTATCAAAACGGGGTTTGAACTTTGCTCAAACCCCGTTTTGATATCAACAATCAACTTTACAGCTAAACTTCATCTGTAAAGTTCAAGCGATTGTAATTTCAGACGAGAGGTAAACATCCTGAATGAGATGGAACAGTTCCACCCCTTTTTCAAACGGGCGCTGAAAGGTTTTTCGACCTGAAATCAGACCACAGCCACCAGCGCGTTTGTTAATCACCGCCGTGCGAATTGCCTCAGCTTTATCTTTTTTACCTGAAGCGCCACCAGAATTAATGAGTCCGGCGCGGCCAGCATAACAATTCAGAACTTGGTAACGGGTGAGGTCGATCGGATGATCGGTCGTGAGGTCTGAATAGACGCGGCTATCGGTTTTGCCATAGCTTTTGCCCAAGGCTTTTGCGACAGCGGCATAGCCTCCATTCAGTTCGGGCAGCTTTTGTTTGATAATGTCCGCTTCGATAGTGACGCCCAAGTGGTTGGCCTGTCCGGTCAAGTCAGCGGCCAAGTGATAGTCCTGATCTTGCTTGAACTCGCCATTGCGCAGATAGCACCACAAAATAGTGGCCAATCCTAACTCATGAGCCCGGGCAAACGCACGGCTTACTTCTTGAATTTGCCGACCAGATTCGGGCGAACCGAAATAGATGGTGGCTCCCACAGCGATCGCGCCCAAGTTCCAGGCTTGCTCAACCGAGGCAAACATAATTTGGTCAAATTGGTTGGGGCAAGTGAGCAATTCGTTGTGGTTCAGTTTAAGAATAAACGGGATTTTGTGCGCGTATTTGCGCGACAGGGTTCCCAGCACACCCAGCGTGGTAGCAACTGCATTACAACCACCTTCGATCGCCAGCTTGATGATATTTTCGCTATCAAAGTAGATCGGATTGGGTGCGAAGGAAGCTCCGGCAGAATGCTCAATCCCCTGA
Source organism: Leptolyngbya sp. AN02str (assembly GCF_050565595.1). Classification (NCBI taxonomy): domain Bacteria; kingdom Bacillati; phylum Cyanobacteriota; class Cyanophyceae; order Leptolyngbyales; family Leptolyngbyaceae; genus Leptolyngbya; species Leptolyngbya sp. AN02str. The sequence continues at coordinate 8,367 of NZ_JBNXVR010000038.1, forward strand.
TCAACCGGAAGGATAGAGAGATAACCTGTGTTGGCTAAGCGGCCTGTGGAATAAAGCTGTTGCAGGCTGCGCAGCACTTGAGGAGAGCGATCGCTCTGAGCAAAAATGCGCTCAACCCAGTCGGGGCCGGGTAAGTGTAGCAAATCCTTAGAGATCTTGGCTTTGTGAGTAAGCAACGACTCGGCTTCGTCGCCGAGTAGAGACTCGATTGAGGACGGTAACGATACTGTTGCAACCACGGCAACCTCCTCTAAACAACGGGGGAAATCTATTCAAAAACCAGCACGATTCAACCAATTAACACCATCAAACCGAAATCAAACTTGCCAATCATTTCACTGGGCGATCGTCCTGATGAACCCATTTTTTTGCAATCCATCAATCGCTTGAGTCAAAACCTGTAAAACCCGGTTCATCAGGCAAAAGCCCATGCATGCCATCATTCTTGCCGAACGTTGCCAACTTTAACTCTGGCAACGGCTTCCTTAATTTAGTACAGGCTATCCAGTACATGCTGTTGTGGGCTGCATCGCCTTGCCTCTTCACCATAGCGAATAAACCTGAGAGCATGCTAAGAAGCAAGCTCAATGCGGCGACAAACAGAGCCAAGCATTTTCCATGAGTTTGAGGAGTTCGGTGCGGCCCCAGGTCTAGCAGGCGCAACACAACCAGGAGTTCAGCAAGCAGCAAAAAGCCCAGGTCATGCTCATTTAGACAAGACGCTGGGCTAAGGATGAGATGAGTTGAGTGGTGAAATCGAACTAGCGCGGTAACTCTGTAGCAGGCGGCTGAAACGTAAGCAGCGTTGCCATAGAAGGTAAGAGTGAGGCGGCACTTTCCATTGTGAGTCCAGTAATGGCACCCAAAGCCGCAGTCAACAGTTTTCCAGGCTTCAAGTCATCTTTAACCAGGCTCCACAACCGCTGAACTTCCTCAGTGTGCAGCCGATCGTCTTCAATCAGCGCCAACAACAGCTGTCGTCGGAAATATTGGCCTTCTTCAGACATGAGGAATTGCAGACCTAGCTGGGCAGTTGGCAACAGATCAAAGCTATTGTCGGAGCGGGCGATCGCAATCATATTCTCAAGCCGATGCCACTGGAAGCGATCGTCCTTGAACAAAAGCTCTAGTAATCGACGACGAAGTTCCGGAGTCTCACCAGTGAGCAAGCGACGCGCTACATACGGATAGGCCACTTCTACAATCCGAAAATCCGGGCTGAGTGTGAGCGCCAAGCCTTCTTGGGTCACCAAGGAGCGGATAATCAGCGCAAACTTGGCAGGTACCCGAAAGGGATACTCATACATCAGCTCTGAAAAATCGTCAGTGACCGTCTTAAAGTTAAAATCGCCAACATTCTTCCCAATCGCGTTACCCAACACCTTCTCCAATGCAGGAATAATGGGAACGATGTTGGTTTTAGGAGTTAGAAAGCCTAGCCTCACAAAATCGGCAGCCAAGTCTTCGTAGTCCTTGTTAATGAGATGAACAACAGAATCAACCAGCGTTTCCTTGGTTGTTTGATCCAACTGATCCATCATGCCGAAGTCAATGTAAGCCATGCGGCCATCAGGCATGGCAAACAAGTTTCCTGGATGGGGATCGGCATGGAAAAAGCCAAACTCTAGTAGCTGCCGTAATCCGGTCGTCACCCCAATCTCAATCAAAACATTGGGATCTAGATTAGACTCTCGAATGCGATCGAAGTCATTCAGCTTGAAACCGTTAATCCACTCCAGTGTCAACACATGTTGGCTGCTGTGCTGCCAATAGATTTCAGGAACCTTGACCCGAGGATCGTCAGCAAAGTTAGCAGCAAACTTTTCGGCGTTGCGGCCCTCGTTCTGGTAGTCCACCTCTTCAAACAGCTTGATGCCAAACTCATCCACAATCAGGGTGAGGTCGTGCCCCAGGTTCAACGGCAAGAGTGGCCCTAGCCAAGTGGCAGACCAGCGCATCAAGTGCAAATCCAAGGTTAGGGTGGGCAGCAGATTTGGCCGCTGTACCTTGACTGCAACCTCTTCGCCGGAATACAGCTTTGCTCGATAAACCTGACCCAAACTTGCAGCAGCAACTGGATCGGGCGATATCTCGCGATAAATTTCGCTGACGGAACGATCGAGCTCTGCCTCAATGATGGAGAAAGCGATCGCATTGGAGAAAGGTGGCAACTGATCTTGCAGTTTTATCAGCTCATCCAAGTAATCCTTACGGATCAGATCAGGCCGTGTAGAGAGCGCCTGACCAACCTTGATAAACGTTGGCCCCAAGCGGGTCAATATTTTGCGAATTTGCGTTGCACGACGAGGACGATTGACTTCGGCCAGTCCTTGCCATTCATCAAACTTAAGGCCCAGAAAAAAACCAACGAATGTCCCAATAACAACCAGGGAGCGCCATATGGTTAACCAGGGGCGATAGCGGTAATACTTGGCGATCGCATCTGGATCGTAGCGCTTGAGCCGACTCAGAAAATGCTGACTCACGCTTGTACAGTCCTCTCAAACCAGGATCTTCAACCGTTTTGGAGAGATCAAACCTGCCATCGCCTGCCACAGTATGTGAAAAAGCCTGTTTACAAACTGGGGATCGCTTGTAAAGCGAGGACGAAGGCAGGACTTAGCGGGTTTGAGACGAGACCAGACCATAATTGAGCCTGGCTTGTCCTTCCATTAACTATCGTATAAGAAACTACACCTATTGCAATTCTAACTCAGGGAAAAGTTAACTTTTACATCTACTTGTCGGCGTGTCGGCGTCATCATCGCCCAACGATGTGGATGCTGTGGAGTCGGAAAATAAAAGGATTTTGACGCTTGAGCTTGGCAAACAACGGCTCGTCTCTTCCCATCAGCGAAAGGTTAAGAATTGATACAGTGAGCCCTAAGACACATCACGCTTCTTTACAAATTTGCGTCCTCGTTCCATCTGGGCTTTGCCCGTTAACCAGGTTAGCCGCTACTAGCTCCGTGGTGAGGTCTGAGCTTTGATACCTGAGCTTTCCTAAGCTTTGAAGTCTGAGTTTTGGCGACGGCATGTGAGGCAATCCTGCAAACCCTTCAACGCGGTGAAAAGCTCGCTAGGGCGACATCCGTCGCTTTTAGATGACCGCGAAGTAGGCATGAGTGAATGCTTGCTTTTGAAGCACATCGAGTTCAGGTTACCCAGAAATCTATCAGGCTCACCATGCTCTTTGTTCATACTCAAGGCGGGTTTGGTGAGGTTGTAAATCTGTGAAACCCAACCGAGGGTTTCAGCTAGTTTGGAGTCCATCTCGGCAGGTCGCCGATCGCGAACATGGGAAGAAAACTTGCACAGGACTTACGCAGTGAATGATGGTTGGGGCACTTAGCGGCCCAACCATCATTCAAACCCCAGGTTTTTCGGATGAAGTGCGTAAGTTCTATCGCACTTTAACGTGAGGATTACCCAGGCTTAAACGGAGATCGTTACATTCTCTTACGGTGCCCTTGGCTCAATGAACGAGCAACGTCGGGTTAAAGGGACTGCGGAATCGATGTCCGTCAGTTAGCGGATAGATGCAAACCGTTTGTAGAACTCCAGATCCGCTGCAAGTCACAATTTCCGATCCTCAACATCACGCTAGAGAAGAGAACACGCCTTAAATATGACACTCAAACGCAGACACTTTCTCATGTTCTTGGGAGCCAGCGCTGGCTCTGTAGCACTGCAATCCTTTGTGCCATCCGGTGGGCGATCGCTCTCCAACACCCTCACCCTTAAGGGAAATCCAGCATTCGCCCAAGGTGTGTTGCCATTTACCCCGATTAAAGGCGCAATGCCTATCGAAACAGATGGAGTGGCTCTGACCAAGCAGGTTGAGGAGTACAGCCGCTTTGCAGTGGTCGATGATGTGGTAGTTCCCGAAGGCTTCACCTACGATGTCGTTGCCGCGTGGGGAGATCCTGTTGGCGATTCGCGGTTTGGTTACAACAACGACTATCTTTCATTTGTAGAAACAGCCCCTGGCGAGGGATACCTCACCGTCAACTTTGAGTACATTAGCCCACTTCCTTGGAACCAAACCTTTGAGGAAGTTGTGGGTAAGGCTCTTCCTGTCGATGCTGTACTGGCTGCCGCTGAAGCATCCGGTGACGAGGGCATTAATGCCTTTGCCCTGGCCGATGGGGATGCCGTGAAGACCCAGGTGATGGACTACTGCAAAGAGGCCATGATCGACGTAGGGATTGGGGTTATCTCTGTGCGTCGAGAAGCGGATGGTCGCTGGGTACGCACCTTTTCTAACCGCGATCGCCGCATTACAGGTCTTTCTGGGTTTGAAGATGGCCGCTATTTGAAAACCACCGGCCCCGCCACTGCTGTGTTTCGCAAGCGCAGTGGTCAGGGATACTTGGATGGATTGGGCGATCGCGCCATTGGCACATTCAACAACTGCTCCGGGGGCACCACTCCTTGGGGAACCATTCTGAGCGGTGAGGAAAACTTCCAGGATTTTGTGCCAGAAACCGTATATGCCGATGGCACCTCCCTCAATCCCTCCAATAAAACCTTTAACTTGAGCAGTGAGGGGATTGATGGACTGGGCAACGTTTTTGGCTTAGCTGGCAACAAGTATGGTTGGGCAGTCGAAGTTGACCCTGCAAACCCCAACGATTTTGGCACCAAGCATTCCTGGTTGGGACGTTATCGCCACGAGGGATTTGGCATTCGGGCCGAGGCCAACAAACCGTTGGTGGTATACGCTGGGTGCGATCGCCGGGGTGGACACATCTACAAGTTTGTGAGCAACGGCATCGTTCGCAATCCCCAAAGCAAGTCCAACTCTCGTTTGTTGGAAGATGGCATGTTATACGCGGCCAAGTTGAATGCCGATGGAACTGGTCGTTGGATTGCGCTCGAAGCAAATACCCCCGTTGATCCGGAGCTACCCAGTGTTCACATCGGTGGCATGATCACCCTACCCAACAGACCCGACGGTGGGATAAGTAAGGTGACAGACGATGGAGCGATCGCCACCTACAAAACCCAGTTCAAAACCCTGGGCGACCTGTACGAAGGTAACGCCGCCGAACAGCAGGGTGCCATCCTGATTGATGCACACTTTGCAGCGAACGCCGCCGGAGCAACCTGCACAGCCCGCCCCGAAGATACAGACCTTGGTGCCGACGGTACGCTATACATTGCCTTTACCTCGGGTGCGCCCAGCGGCAGCGACGGCAGCCCCAACAAAGACATTTTCAAAGCTCCGACTGGCGAAGCCCAATGGGAGTATGGCTGGATTGTCAAACTCATGGAAGATAGCAACGACCCAACCGCAATGACCTTCCGCTGGGAGTCATTCTCGTTAGGGGGGGAGCCTGCGGATGGAGGATCTGGATTTGCCAACCCCGACAACCTCGAATTTGATGCCAACGGTAACCTGTGGATGGTGACCGACATGTCTACAGACAAACACAACAAAGAGATTGCCAGCCGCGTCAAAGAGGATGGCTCAGCCGTGAGTCAGTCGGATCTCCGAGGTCTGTATGGCAATAACTCTGTATGGTACTTGCCCACCTCAGGCCCCAATGCAGGCGAAGCCTACTTGTTTGCCTATGGCCCCATGGATGCGGAAATGACCGGCCCCTTTATGACCAAGGACATGCGAACTCTATTTTTGGCAGCTCAGCACCCCGGCGAAATCGGCGGTACGCGTAATGCCATGCAAGCCGAGGTTCGCAAGTTTGCCCTTAGAACCACAGATGGGCAGGAATTTATGCAAGAGCGTACCGTGCCGATTGGCTCGAACTGGCCTGGTGGTCAGCCCAACGATCCACCCAAACCCAGTGTGGTAGCCATTCGTCGGTTGAGCGGTGCGCCCTTGGTGTAGGGGTGTTCTTCGAATAACGGTCATCCCGCAGCGATTTTGCGCTGATGTACTGCAATCTCATTCTCAAGCTTGGAGCTGCTCTTGGGCGGTTCCAAGCTTTTGTGTTCGGGCACGCGATCGCGCCAATCGTGATGCAAAATCGTTATGCAAATTGGTTGGATCAACGGCCGATGGCGATCGCCAGATTGTTCTGCCAACAAACCATCCCCATCCGCATATCAACCACGAAACAGAGCCCAGAAAAGCAGCGATCGCCCCCGATTTGTAAACCATACGTTACGCTATCGCTAGAGCAATATCTGCCAGATGTGGCCGCTCGTTATTTCTTGCGTTTTCGGTAGATAAGCCATGTACGTCCTCATTGGTGGTGCCGGCCTTTACGGCATTTCGCTTGCACAAATGTTGGTGAACTTGGGGCACACTGTCGCAGTCATTGATGTAGACCCAAACGCCTGCCGCTATGCCCGCGAGCAGCTTGGAGTAATGGCCTTTGAAGGGAGTGCAGTCAGTACCGACGTGCTGCTGGAAGCGGGCATTCGCAAAGCCGATGCCGTGGCTGCCGTTCTGCGCGAAGACCCGCTCAACCTGGCGATGGTCACCCTGGCCAAATATTATGGGGTGTCCCAAATTGTGGTGCGGATGCGGCATCGAGACTTTGCTGAGCCCTATCGGATTTCTGGAGCTACCACCATTATCAATGCGGTGGATCTCGCGGTATCGACGATGGCCAATGCGCTGGAGTATCCCCAAGTGGAATCCATGATGCATTTTGAGCAAGGGCAAATTGAGGTGATTAAGCTAGCCATTCCCACGGAATGCTCGGTGGCAGGTCGCAGTGTGGCTCAGATTGCCCAAGATGCCAGCTTTCCTGCTGATTCGCTGATTATTGGCTACCAGCACCATTTGCACGACAAGTTGGTCATTCCCAACGGCAACACCGTGTTAGAACCTGGGTCTACCATTTTGGTTGTGACAAAACCGGGATCGATTCGACAACTGTTGAATTTTATTGATGGGTGTTGCGATCGCCCTTTTTCTCCTTCGATATCGCCCCCATCTTTGCCACTCTCTAGGCTCCAAAGTTAGAGAAGGATGCACCGTTCATGAATCCGATTTCTCCTATGTCTCACGATGCAGATAGGCAGCCCCTGCATGCTCAGTCTCCCACTCAGCGATTCTCAGATCGAGCGCAGGATTATGCACAGTATCGTCCTAGCTATCCCACCGAGGCGATCGCCCATGTGCTGGCTGAGCTTCAACCCACAACCACCCTCACCGTTGCGGATATTGGCGCGGGCACGGGCATTTCGTCGCGGCTGTTGGCCGATGCAGGGGCTACCGTATGGGCAATCGAACCCAATGTGGCCATGCGAGAAACTGCCGCTCCGCATCCTAGGGTCACCTTTCGGGCTGGCACTGCCGAAGCTACTGGCCTGGCAGATTCCAGCATTGACTTAGTGACGTGCTGCCAAGCGTTTCACTGGTTTCGGCAAATGGAAGCGCTGCAAGAGTTTTACCGAATTCTCAAACCGGGTGGTCGCGTTGCATTGCTATGGAACACCCGAAACACCGAAGATCCCTTTACCGCTGCCCACGAGGTTGTGATTCGCTCGGTCGCCGATCCTCGCGTATTTAATCGCAAAGATCGAAAGTCTGCCGAGGCGTTGGCCACTAGCCCCTTATTTACTCACTATCGCTACCATCGCATCCTCTGGTCTCGCGCGGTGTCTCAAGATGCATTGAAGGGACTGGCGCTCAGTTCCTCCTACGTACCCAAGGAAGGCTCCGTCTGCGAGCAACTGTTGGCCCAGCTCGACCAGCTCTTTGACCAGTGGGCTCAACCATCTGAAACGGGCGATCGCCATGTTCTCATGCACTACCGCACCGACATCTTTTTAGCAGAAGCAATCGGATAGCCTGCATCGGCTCCGCATCCTGGTATGCTAAAAGTCTGGATATATCTAGATTTCAAGCATGTCTGTTGCGTCTCCTCAAGTCTTTTCATTCCCCCTGACGGCTGTAGTTGGGCAAGATGCCATTAAGCTGGCACTGCTGCTGGCGGCGATTGATCCTGGATTGGGCGGTGTGGTCATTGCCGGACGACGCGGTACCGCCAAATCGGTTATGGCCCGAGCAATCCACGCCCTGCTGCCCCCTATCGAAGTCATTGAGGGAAGCTGCTGCAACGCCGATCCCACCAAGCCCAACGAATGGGATGACGATACGCGCGATCGCGCTCAGCAGCAGCAAAATTCCGGCTCTCATGAATTTTCATTGGCAACAGCAGTCGTTCCTGCCCCATTCATCCAAATTCCCTTGGGGGTAACCGAAGACCGCCTAATTGGCTCGGTGGACGTTGCCCAGTCGATTAAGCAGGGAGAAACGGTGTTTCAACCTGGCTTGCTAGCCGAGGCGCACCGTGGCGTGCTGTACGTGGATGAAATCAACCTGCTGGATGACCAAACGGCCAACTTACTGCTGTCGGCACTAACGGATGGACGCAACCAAATTGAGCGCGAGGGCATTAGTTTTCAGCACCCGTGCAAGCCATTGCTGATTGCCACCTATAACCCTGAGGAAGGCGATTTGCGATCGCACCTGTTGGATCGGATTGCGATCGCCCTTTCGGCCGATGCCGTGCTGGGATTGGATGAACGGGTTGAAGCCGTAGAGCGCGCCACCAGCTATGCCGAATCGCCCCAAAGTTTCCTCGATCTGTACACAGCAGATTTGGATGATTTGAAGACTCAAATTATTCTGGCGCGAGAATGGCTAAAGGATGTCCGCATTAGCCCAGCCCAAATTGAGTATCTGGTCAAAGAAGCCATTCGGGCGGGGGTTGAGGGGCACCGGGCCGAGCTATTTGCAGTTCGAGTTGCCAAGGCTCATGCCGCCTTAGAAGGGCGATCGGAAGTGAGCGCCGATGACTTGCGCCGAGCCGTGGAATTGGTGATTGTGCCGCGGGCCACTGTGCTGGATATGCCCCCCGATGAGCAACAGCCCCCACCGCCGCCACCGCCACCGCCACCACAAGACCAACAGCAGGACGACCAGGAACAGGAAGACCAAGAGGAGGACGACGAGGACGAGGAGGAGGACAACCAGCCCGAGCCTCCGAATATTCCCGAAGAGTTTGTCTTTGATCCTGAAGGGGTGATTCTCGATCCGTCGGTGCTGTACTTTGCCCAAATGGCCCAGCGGCGTGGGAAATCGGGTGCCCAAGGTATTATCTTTTCTCAGGATCGCGGGCGCTACATCAAGCCCGTTTTGCCTCGCGGCAAAGTATCGCGGGTGGCTGTGGATGCAACGTTGCGATCGGCTTCCCCCTACCAGCGATCGCGCCGAAATCGCTACGAGCAAACTTCAGGCTCCACCTCGCGCAAACGCGTGTTTATTGAAGAAGGCGATATTCGCGCCAAGCGGTTGGCTCGCAAGGCGGGATCACTCATTGTGTTTGTGGTAGATGCCTCTGGCTCTATGGCACTGAACCGTATGAACTCCGCCAAAGGAGCCGTCCTGCGCCTGCTGACCGAAGCCTACCAAAACCGGGATCAGATCGCGCTGATTCCCTTCAGAGGAGAGCAGGCCGAGGTGTTGCTGCCTCCCACCCGTTCTATTGCAGCCGCACGGCGACGGTTGGAGCGTATGCCCTGCGGTGGCGGTTCGCCATTAGCCCACGGTCTCACGACGGCTGTTCGTGTTGGCGTCAATGCTCGTCAGTCTGGCGATATTGGGCAAGTCGTGATTGTGGCGATTACAGATGGTCGAGGCAATGTGCCGCTGTCGCGATCGCTCGGTGAGCCTGTCGAGGAAGGCACCAAACCCGACATCAAGGGCGAACTATTGGAGATTGCGGCCAAGGTGCGGGCTCAGGGAATGCAGCTTTTGGTGATTGATACTGAGAGCAAATTCGTTTCCACTGGCTTTGCCAAAGAGCTGGCCAAACATGCAGGCGGCAAATACTACCACCTACCCAAGGCGAACGATCAAGCGATCGCCGCGATGACCATGGGCGCTCTCAAAGACGCAAAAGGTCGGTAAGTTTTGCCATTTATCCGCAGGCGACCGCCAAAGCAAGGTGTCCTCACTATTGCATATCCAAGGTCAGTAAGGCTCACTTGGGTATGCAATGGGCGATCGCTCCATCTGCCACCGCGCATGTCACCTCCAGCTCATGTGGAAGCTAGAGATAAGTACCTCGACACCACTAAAAACCAGAACCTAAACCCCTGCGCCACCCGCACAGCGGATGGCACAGGGGTTTAGGTTTTTATATTTAACAATGGCTGATTGCTAAAACAAACCCAACAGCATCTGTCAGGCTCGATCCAGTCACCGGGATTGGTAAGCTAAGGCAGAAGACTTAGACGGCCCATGCTGAACACCACACAGCAGAGCCAAATTTCACACATATCCCTTCAAATATGAGCCCTATCGCATAACGCCGCTGTAGGCCAAATAAAGAGACTCAATCGTGCCACGAAGCACAGCGGAAGCGTGAGCAATATCATCCCGGTTGTGGAAGCTGTCCAATCGCTCTAACACATCTCCGTTGGCAAATAGCAAAACAGTCGGCAAATTTGTCAGCCGATACATGTTGGAGAGTTTTAAGCTTTCGTCGGCATTAATGCTGACAATTTTTACTTGATCGCCCCACTCAGCTTGCAAAGTATCGAGCAACGGGTTGACCAATCGGCACAGGCCGCACCAGGGAGCCCAAAAATTTACAACGACAGGAGCGGAGGATGCCAAAACTTCCTGAGAAAAGTTCCGCTCGTCAACTGTTATTACCATAGTGTTATAAATTGAGTCTTCAAAATTCCTTTGGGATCAATTTACCAGCTTATGCTGCTAGTTGCACGGATTAAAACGGGATGCACCAACCAAAAGAAGATGATAAATCCCCCGACTCCAACGTATGCAGGACGCAAGAACTCCTTTAGCACGAGCGTTTGCTTGCCTTGAGCGATCGCTAAAAACGGTGTAATCGACGTACGAGCCATCACCGCTTCATAGGCATCGCCAAACCGTTTTTTCCAGCGGCGATCGCCATGCCAAACTCCAAATGCGTGATGCAAAATTAATCCCGCAGAGGTAACTAGCATAAACGTTGTGCCTAACCAAAGCGTATGCGCAATGCACCAAATGACTTGACCCACCATTTGAGGATGCCGAGTGATGCGAATAATCCCCGTTTCATAAAGATGAACTTGGGGCTTTTGCACCGCTGCAATTTCCAACAAATTAAAGGTTGCTGGATAGAGAAATAAGAACGAAATGGCCGATAAAATCCAAACCAAGGATTCCATACCGGGCACACCTTGCACATTCCAAAGCCGCAGGCCATCGTAGCGATGGTTGATGAAGTAAATAATGAGTACGGTGGCAAGAGGCAGGCTTACGAGGGCAAACCCCACACGATACAGCCGTGGCCCCACGTATTTTTCACCGATTGGGCGTAGTGCAGCAAGACCGCTATGAGCGATCGCAAACCCAACCAAGAGACCAAACATGATGAAGTGGCTTGCAGTGAGCCATCCGGTTTCCATAGAGGCAGCCAAAGTAATGCGGGATCATGAGTACATACAGGTTCTAGGGTACCCCGAATTTTGTAGAGTCGCCTGGCTTCCATGCTGTTCTTACAGTCTTCGATGACCAATCGTTGACACCTCTCTCCGTTCCCGCTCAGTTCCAACGCTCATCTTCAAAACATAAAGTTGGTTTCCAACGTTTTCAAATTAACCGTTAGCAGTCGCCCCTGATTGGCCTGCCGAGTCGCGACGAGCAACCCATAGGGTTCAAACGGGGCGATCGCCTCAATGGGTTCATCTATCGCAATGCGGCCTCCGATGTCGCCATACTCATCTAGCAGCACAACCTCACCGTGGGTATCGGCCACCACGTAGCCCCAACGAGTCGCGTGGAACAGGGTTGGCACCACGGGCAAACCAATGCGGGTCAGTCGGTATGGCTTCAAATCAATCAACAGCAGCGAACCGGCATCATTCATATCCGCAGCCAGCAGGCGATAGGGAAAAGACGTAGCCACCACCTGCTTCAGCATGAGTGCAGTCGAGAACTGTACCAGTTGTGTTCCTCGACGGGTGTACACATCAATCGCCGTGTTGACGGAACTGTGAGAAGTCGATGCCACATCCGAAAATGCCGCAACATGGCGTGAATCCAGCGCGATCAGGCTGTGTAAACAGCGCTGTGGCAGCGAAATAGATTGCTTTGCCAAGGTAATGGGGAACGGGTGGTGCAGCGGCAGCAGCAGCATGGCACTGTCTTGTTGAGCACTGTCCTGTTGAGCACTGTCCTGTTGAGCAACGTTGGGCTTGCCCACAGCCAACCATCGCCCCGTTGGCTCCACAGTAGCGACCACCGATTGCTGAAACGAGGCTAACGGTTTTGCCCGAACGGCCCCCGCATCGGTACGGTGAATCAGCAGGATGGAATGAGAGGCGATCGCCACACAGCCATGAGGATGAGGCAGTAGTTGCGTTACGGGTTCGGGTAGTTGAATCGTTTCTTGTTGGGGAGGTCTGGATCCTTCGCTGGTAGTGGGGTGGGTGGAAACGGCGATCGTGGAACCAATCGCCTGGTAAAGCGTGACCACATCTGGAAACGGCTGTATCAGCGCCACACGACTTTCACCATCCGCCTCCGCAGGCATGGCCATCATCTGAGTCGGCATGCGATCGAGCGGCATGGCTAGTACAGAACCAATCGGCGTTTTAGGAACGGTGGAGTGGCATTCTAGCAGCGGGGATGAGGTTGAAGCGGAATGGATCCCCAAAGATGCAAGGTCTAAGTCATTCAATTGAGCCGCCTGGTATACGGCATCTCGCATTTCCTCTGCGGTACGAAAGCGACGTGCTGGTAGCTTCTGTAGCGCCCTCAGCAAAACAGAGTGCCATCCAGGCGCAATCTGGGCTGGAAATGACACCACTTGGTTAAGGTGAGCTGACATGAGCTCCTTAGGCGTACCCGAAAACGGGCGATCGCCCGCTAGCATCTCAAACAGCAGCACACCCACCGAGTACAGGTCAGAAACAGCCGAATATTGGCCATAAAACCGTTCGGGAGCCATATAAGCTGGAGACCCCGTGTTTCCCAAACCCGCATAGGGTTCAGTCACTTCTTGGGTCAACCGCGCAATGCCAAAATCTGAAATACAAGCCGTCCACCCATGCTCCTCCACCTTGAGCAAAATGTTTTCCGGCTTAATATCGCAATGCACAATATCCTGCGCATGGGCATGGGCCAACCCCTGCAACACATCGCACACCAGCTTAATGCCATGCGCCATACTCAGCCGCACCTCGTCTTGCATCAGCGTGCGCAAAGTGCCGCCCTCGCAATAGTCCATCACCAAGTGCCGCCCCGTCGCCGTGTGTTCCAGCGTTTGGCACATCACAATATTGGGATGCTCTAGACTCAGCAAAAACCGCAGTTCACGCAAAAACTTATGCGTGGAAAACCGCTCTCGCTCTAGACTTTTGAGTGCGACGATTTGCCCAGTTTGTCGATGAACCGCACAAAACACACGCCCAAACTGACCCTGACCCACCAATCCCAGGAGCCGATAGTTTGAGCGACGAGAGTCTTTGCCATGAAGCGTTAGCACAGAGTTGGCAGTACAACATCAGCAACAATCTTACCGGGCCTTGTTGACGATAGGCAGACCAATTTAACATTTAGCGAACTTTAAAGGTTAGCGAAACAGGCACCGGAATGTATGCCACCGGAATGTGTGCCACCGCAATATCAGGCCAATGCCACCTTCGCCTAGCTGCACAACTGCTGCATGATTGCGTCGTGATCAAGGTTGGTGACCATCGTTTCGGCTGGCTCTAGCCGCTTGGCCAAGCCAATCACAAACTGATTGCAATCTGCCCCCATTGATTCACATGTCGTTTGCAAACAGTGCAGTTCTCGCCCCGTCATTTGGCTAAAGAAGGCAGACAGAATACCCGCTTCTAAATGGCAAGAGGGCTGTCCTGATTGCGGAGCCAACCGCGCGAATGGCGAATTCCACGTCTTCATGACCAAAAAGCCCCGTGGCTGGTAGGTTTGGTCGATGTCGATTTTGCCCCAGCCGTGGGTAATCCAGCATTGCTGCAGCGTTTGCATAAATTCCACCATGGGCATTTCTGAGAGAGACGTGCCGTAGTAGTCGGTAATGGCTTCGGTGAAGCGGCTGTAAAAGTTTTTGCCCCACCACCGTCCGCAATTGAACAACACTAAGCGCGAGGCTTGCCCCGTTTCTTTTTCTAACCCGGAATAGATGCCTTGAATGAGGGTTGAAGGCAGGGCAATGAGGCGATCGCCCTGCCGGTTTTCCAGCACCCCCAATTCCAAATCACCCCGCACATAGGCATCGGTTGCAAAGTAATTGCCGGGAATGCGGTTATTAACTAATAAATCAGCAACAGAAATCATAATGAATCACCACAAGATTCCAGAATGGATAAACCCAACAAATAACCCTTACCAACCGATGGTGGCTGCCGTGAGCGGCTCATCTTCTACATTCATCAGAAGGCGCTGAGCCAAACCAAACATCGGGCGAAATAGGCTCATTTGCTGAGGCGACAGAACTTGAGCGAGCTGTCGTTCCATAATGCGGTAAAGCGTTGCGTCGATCGCATAGGAGTTGTACGCCTGCGCTGTGGTGCTGAGCCAGCCTTCTAACCGTTGGCGCACTAGCTGTTCATCTTCCAGCAACATGCCCAAGGCACAGCTGCGCAGTACCAATATCGAGTTTTTAATGCACCGCTCCAGGTTAGGGAGGCTTTCATTGGGCATTTCGTTGACAAGCTGATCGGCCACGGGCTGCATGATTTCTAACTCTCTGTCACGCAGAGTGCGATAGGTCTCTAGCCGGCTGGGCAATGTGTTGACGTATTGAGTCAGGACGTTGATTTCATCGGGATGGAGATAACGATTTTCGGCCTCGTCAAAGACGGCTTCAATTTGTGGATGCATAAGAGTACCAAGGATGAACGTAATGAAGAGGAAGAACTGACCGATTCCCACCTGACTGGGTGTAAACCCGGCTTAAAACAGGTCAGAAAAGTCCTCTAGGGTAAAAACATCAACCGCATCAACCTGATCAGCCGGGGGAAGCGGTGTCGTTTGGGCGATCGCATCACCCTCCCAATTCATCGCGCCAAAAAATTGGCTGGTGGTCAGCAGTAGGCTCAGGGGTTCATTGGGAACCTCAACCGCTGTTACCCGAATTTCTTGCACATTTGGCGGGATGTCTTCCCAGTTAAATTCGCCAAAGAACTTGCGGGTCGATTGTTGCAACCATGAAGGAGATGGCAAGTTCGCACTTGCTCCGTTTCGGTGCGCCAGCGTCATACTCGTCATCCCAGTCGCTCCCCAGCACGCAACCGCTTTTCAATATCCCGTGCGGTGGCTCCTTCATTCAACCAGAAGGATGCAGCATCAATCCGATCCTGGCCACCCAGCAAAAACTTGCAGTAGGTTTCGCCCATGGAATAGCACTGAATTTCGATACAGCTGAGCTGCTTTTTCACCAATTCGGTAAAGAACCCGGCAAACAACCCGGCGTACAAGAAACATACGGGCTTGCCCACATCTCCCAAGGTGCGTGCTACGGCCGAGTCAAAAATGTTGATGAACATGAAACCCTGCTTGCGATCGCCCATGTCCACTTCCCAACGACCCCAACCCTGAGCGGTAAACGGCCACCACCAGGTTTCCAGCAAAAACATGAGATTGGTTTGCCGCACATTGCGGTCAAATTCCTTTTCAAACCATTTTTCAAAAAAGAATGCGTCTTTTTGGCCCCACTCGCACCCAATGGTGTACATCGTGGCGGCGGCGGCATCTCCCACTTCTTCTTGCAACCCTTCCACCATGCCAATGATGAAGTCTTCTGTGGTGAGAGCGTTGTAGCTTTCGTTCCAGTCAATCAGTGTCCCTTGCTCAGGATCAAACTGAAAGAAATCGCGAAAGCCATAATGGTTGTGCTTTTTAGCGTGCTTGAGCTTGATAGGGTGTTGTATTGCGGTCACCATAGACATCTCTCAGTAAGAGCGAATGAT
This sequence comes from Leptolyngbya sp. AN02str, assembly GCF_050565595.1. NCBI lineage: Bacteria > Bacillati > Cyanobacteriota > Cyanophyceae > Leptolyngbyales > Leptolyngbyaceae > Leptolyngbya > Leptolyngbya sp. AN02str. The sequence goes on from NZ_JBNXVR010000038.1 coordinate 24,297, forward strand.
TTAAGGGCTGAACCCTGACTGCAAATGCATCGGGGCTAGCGTCGGGCAGATTCAGCCATTTACTCAGATGGCTAATTGGCGAATCACCCACTCAACAGCCATGAGTCAAATGTTTCAGACCTTTTCAGTGTTCCCATGGCGATAGGAATCTAACCCTACTGTCGCGATCGGACTGTAGAGATTTATGAACTCAATCACTGTACCCGATCTCTGGTGTGTGAGTGGCCGTCTTAAAAACATGACAACTAAAACCCTCACGTATTGTTAAAAAAACGATTTGTTGCGATCGCCTGCAAGCTCACTTTAGGTAGATGAGGCTTGGACTGAAATTCGTCAGAGTGGGAGGTAATGAGTTTGGAAATTTAATAATGGCAATGAATGGCAAGCAAGCAATTAGCAATCTTGAGTATGATTTGCTAACGGTATTGAAGAACAAAGCTGAAGCCATTAAAGGCTACGAAACCTACATTCAAGATGCTCAGCAAGTGGGTTCACAACCTTGTGTTCAGCTGCTAGAAAAGTTGCAGCAAACCGAAATTCAGCAAGCTGAAGAAGTGCGAACTCATCTACAAGAAGTCATGCAGAAGGGCAAAATGTAATCCTGAACGGTTACATCCGTAAAGATAAAGCCTGAATAAAAACAGTCGCTAATCTATCGATCTTTTGTAGATCTACATTGGGTGAATCTACAAAAGATCTTTTTTTGTGCGGATATTTTTTAGGGCGATCGCCAATCTCAACAATGCAATCAATCGCCAAAACCATTTGGTATTAATGGCTTACAGGGTAATTCAGCAAAGCAAAATCTCGTCAAATAACCAATCAATCTATTATCTTGCCGTCTTTTAGAGAATTTGGCTTCGATAACAGATTCCTTTCCAACCAATGGCTTAAGATTAGCAGCTTGAGGAGGTAAAAAACTGTAGAAGTATTTATTCAGTGAAAATATGGATTGAAGAGCAGCCTGAACCATTTTTCGCGACTCAAACGCACTCTTATTTTTTTGGCGATAATTCACAATCGAGCTCAACATTAAACCCAACATTAACCATAGATGGAGGGTCGAAAAGTTCAGTAAGTGCAAATCAACGAGTTCTCAGAAACCTAGAACGTTATTTTTAAGCGACCTCGGCAGCAAACCTTACCAAGCATTTAATTCCCCAGTAAATTAACTTGAAAGCAGCCACCCTCACCTATAAAAAAACTCGTTTACCGATCGACACAATGATGAAGCGATTTACTTGAAATAGATCAATAAATTGAGACCTGGAATGGTTCGAGATAAAGTCCACAAAAATAGCGAGACGTAGAGCAATCCCAACGTCCATTGATACCAAACGATCGCATTGATCAACCCCGGCAATGCCTCATCGCGCAGGCGAACATCATTAAAGCCAAATCGCAACATATTGTTAAGGCTGAAGTCGATATAGTTGAGCCAGTTCCAGCGACGATCCCACAATAAGGGGCTAAAGCGTTCTCGAAAAAAAGGATATCGAGGAATATTGGGCAAACGGCCAATTAAGATGCGGAGCTGGCGTGTGCTGCCATCTTCGACAAGGTAGCTGGTATCCATTTGGTCGTGATAGCGCCCCTGTCGATAAATGATGATCGTTAGCACGAGCGGAAATGGGACAAAAATGATGATGCCGCATAGCAAGCTGAGCCACGGAAATTCGCCACTGCGAAAAATAGCGGATAAGCCTAGCAGCATGAGCAGGCCGTTGGTGGCTAGCATCCACGTGGTTTCTTGGGCGGTTGGGGCAATTGGTTGAGGCGTTTGTCGACGAAGGCGGTCAAGCAGCCAAAACAGCAGCGCATAAAAGGCGATCGCCACCATTCCCAGGCCAAATACCAAGTTGGTATTTGTGCCAAAGGCCGTCAGCAGCAACAAAATCAGTAGTTCCAAACCGTTGAGCGCACTCAACATCTGGTCTAACAAGGCCCGTGGCTGAGCCGCAACAAGGCGATCGCGCACCTTAACATAGGTACTCAAATCAATGTCATCCAATTTCAACAAATCGTTGGTATTGCGAAAAGGCTGTTCTTGGCGCAGAGTGGCGATCGCCGCAATTTGCTGATCCGACAAGCCCACTCGCCTAAGCTGAGCTGGCGATGCTGTATTGATATTCAACCCCGTGAGCCGTTGCCAAAGCTGACTCAGCCGCAATTTTTGCATCAGGTACTCCGTCTGGTTGGCATCGGCAATCTGCTCCTGTAAGCGAAAGTTTCGAACAATGTTGCGCAACAGCGTTTCATTGCCTTGCAAGGTTGGTACCGAAATATGGCGGCCAATCTCGCCCGGTGAGCCCATAATCCTGGCATCATCTGGGTTAAATTGCAGCCCCACCACATTCAAGTAAGCGTTGGCACCAAATATGACATCGCCAAAGTCTGCTTCTTGCTGAAGGGTTGCCCCCCGCAAATTGATTGGCTGGATAAATTGCGCCTCTCGAAACGTTACGTTTTGATGAAAGGTGGCTTCTGCCAAAAACAACGATTTGCCAAATTTGCTGCGATCAAAATCCGCCAAGGACTGCCACTCTGTTTGGGCAAAGTCGGCATTGCCCAACCAAACAACGCGGGTTAGATTCGCGGGCTGCTCAAACAGGGCCTTACTGAAATTGGCGGTATCCTGAAATTCGCTACTTTGAAACGTGACCGTATCGCGAAAGCGAGCTTGATTAAAGCTTGTGCGCTTAAAAAAGATGGTGCTGCGAAAGCGAGCCGTATGGCGAAATAGGGCACCTGCAAACGAGACTGTACTGCCAAAACGGGCCTCTGACCAATCGACCGCCTGGGCAAAATCGGCCCCTTGAGCCGTCAGCGCATTCAGAAAAAAGGTGTTGTTGAAGTTGGTGGAGTTTTCAAAACGGGTTTGGTTGAGCCGCAGCGGGCCACGCAAGACGCTAATTTGCAACGTCGGTAGTTGGGCTTGCATCACGAGCGATCGCGACAGCTGGCTGAGTTGGGCAATGCGACGGCGATCGCGCAGCAGTTGGGTTTGTTCGGCTGCAGTAAAGTTGGCAGGCAAGGATTCGCCATACAGCGGCACCCGCAGGCCAATTTCCCGCATATCAAACTCACCCAGAATTTGCGAAAAGCTGAAATCCAACCCCAACGGTATGGATGAACGCAATAGGCGATCGCGCACTAGCGGATAAAATGCATCGCGCAAGGTAGCATTCTCGGGACGCAAATCGATAATGAGGCGGCGCAAATCAATGGTGGCAACTCCTTCAATCGGCACTGGAGTTTTTAGGCGCGATTGCAACAGCTCCAGCGTTAGAGGCACTCGGTCAGGTTGGGCGATCGCCCCCCACGCCCCTTGGGGCCACGCCAGCCATACTACCAGCAGCACAGCCACCAGCATTCCCACCCATCTTCCGACCCATCTAGATGCCCACACGAACCCGCCCAACTTCCTATGCCCTGCCACACGCCGCGTCCTACATCGTCAGAGCAATCTTACCGAACACGCCACCCTGCTCCAGCAGTTGATGCGCTGCCGCCGCCTCGGCCAACGGAAAGGTTTTTCCCACATGAATGGTTAGGGTTCCTCGATCAAACCGCTGGGCGCATTCGTACAAAATGGCCGCCTGTGCCTCCTGAGCCGCCGCCAGCCCCTTCAACATCGGCGTTAACATCAGCTCAAAGCTCACCCGCAAGTTTTTGTCGCGGGCAGTCTTCCAATCCGTTGCCGGGTCCGCCGCCAAGATCGTCACCACATCGCCATACACTCTCGTCGCTGCAATGCATTGGGATAAAACTGGCCCGCCAACCGTATCAAATGCCAAATTGACCCCTGCGCCATCGGTCCAGTTCAGCACCGCTTGTACCGGATCTGTTTCGGGATAGACAATCACATGGTCGGCCCCCAATCTGCGGACAAATTCCGCTTTTTCGGGCGAACTGACTGTCGTGCAAACCTGGGCTCCCGCCTGTTTAGCTAGCTGAATGGCCACATGGCCCACGCCACCCGCTCCCGCCTGAATCAGCACCGATTGGCCTGCCTGCAATCGCCCCCGATCCATCAGCGCTTCCCACGCCGTAATCAGCACCAGAGGAGCTGCCGCTGCCGCTTCGAAGCTGAGAGCACCGGGCTTGCGAGTCACAAACCGCTCATCCACGGTGGCAAATTCCGCATAGGTTCCTGGGTGCCCGCCCAAACCACCATTACAAAAGTACACGGCATCACCAATATGGAACTGACGCACCTTTGGCCCTACCGCTTCGACAACGCCAGCACCATCACAGCCCAAAATGGCAGGCATCGCATCGGGAAAGAACGTGCCACGCTGCCGCAGTTTGGTATCAATGGGGTTGACTCCAGCCGCATGCAGCCGAATCAGCAGTTCGGTGTCACGTTGGAGGGGAGGTTCGGGGCGATCGCCCAGCTGCAGCACTGAGGGATCACCAGGAGCCGTCATCAAAATTGCTTTCATGGGGAAGAGTGGACGTTCAACAGAACGGAATGAATCAATCTGTGCAAATCATACAAAAAAGGAGCATGGGGTCATGCTCCTTTCTCAAACTCACGAGAAAACGGGAAGGTAGGCGATCGCTCTATCCCGCCAAACAAATCTAGCGATCAACCGAACCCATGATGATGTCAATGCTACCGAGAATAGCCACAATATCCGCAACCTTGACCCCTTTGATAATGTGGGGGAAGATTTGCAGGTTATTGAAATCGGCTGCTCGAATCTTAAATCGACCTGGGAAGACATTGTCTTCACCAATCACATAAATTCCCAACTCGCCCTTACCAGACTCCAAACGCACATAGTTTTCGCCTTTGGGAATCTTGAAGGTTGGCGGAATTTTCTTGCTAATGAACTGGTAGTCCGGGCCATTCCATTCTGACTTAGGGCCACTGTTCATCCGTTGTGCTTCCAGGTTTTCGTAGGGGCCACCTGGCAGAGCCTTCAGCGCTTGACGAATAATCTTGACCGACTCGCGCATTTCGCGCATCCGCACCAGATATCGCGCAAAGCAGTCACCCGCGGTTTCCCACTGCACATCCCAATCAAGCTCGTCATAGCATTCGTAGTGGTCAACCTTGCGCAGATCCCACTTCACCCCCGAAGCCCGAAGCATGGGGCCAGACAAGCTCCAGTTAATGGCTTGATCCCGCGTGATGGTTCCCATCCCCTCGGTACGACGGCGGAAGATGGGGTTGTTGGTAATGAGCTTTTCATACTCATCCACTTTGGGGAGGAAATAGTCACAAAAATCTTCGCACTTATCGATCCAGCCGTAGGGTAGGTCAGCTGCGACACCGCCAACGCGCCAGTAGTTGTTGTTGACCATGCGGTAGCCTGTTGCCGCTTCCCACAGATCATAGATAAGCTCGCGCTCGCGAAAGATGTAGAAGAAAGGAGTTTGAGCGCCCACGTCGGCCAAGAAGGGGCCAAGCCACAAGAGGTGGTTCGCAATGCGGTTTAGCTCCAGCATGATGACGCGAATGTAGCTGGCACGCTTGGGCACGGGAACCCCGGCCAGTTGCTCAACCGCGTTGACCACAACGGCTTCATTGAACATGCCGGCGGCGTAGTCCCAACGGCTTACGTAAGGCACATACTGCACAATGGTGCGGTTTTCGGCAATTTTTTCCATGCCGCGATGCAAATAGCCAATGACGGGCTCACAGTCGACGACATCCTCACCGTCCAGGGTTACGATGAGGCGCAACACACCGTGCATCGAGGGATGGTGCGGCCCCATGTTGATAACCATGGGTTCGGTTTTGGTTTCGATCATTGGCATAGGGGAATGGACCTCCTGGTGGGATGGGAGCAACTACCCGATATGCGCACACACCGATGCGGACTGAGGTAGCGCGTTACATTCTTCATAAATTATGAAGGATCTTTGTCGTTTTAGGAACGCTAATTTGAATTGGCGATTGCACGCTGTAACGTCGATACCACGGGCACAGCAGCGAATTATTCGAGGCTTTATCATCTATTTGTGTTTGTAATAGATGCGATAGGGCTTGCATGGGGAAACAAAAGCACAGCGGCGCGATCGCTCCTGACACTGATCGACCTTGACATTGATCGACCCGGAAGCTACTTAGCGATTTAATTGTCAAACCTGGCCTGCTTTTTGTTTCGTGCGTCGAGCGGTGGCTGCGTACTGGCCTTGAATATTGACCGCATAGGGAACCAGATAGGTGATCCCCGCAGATAACCAGCGATCGCGCGTCATCTTTCCTTGAAACACCGCAGCCCCGTGGTTGATCACCAGCAGCAGCGAGCCAACCATGAGCGCCACCCGAATTGCAGCCCGACTCATTGCTGGATCACACAATGCCAAAACATATCCTCGAATCGCTGGAACCATAACCTTCCAAATTAGGCGCAGAACACAAAACCTGAACGTTGCATCAAGTCGAAAAAAATTCTAAATCGACGCAGACAACTCTCTTCGCGATCGCTCCATTCCTCAGCGGTGAAAGGACGCGATCGCAAAATTTTCACGAATTATTTTAGGATGATTTAATTTTTCAAACTATTACAGATTGAACATTCCATTTTTGACGTAAGTGCTAGTAAAACAGCGAACAATGACGCTCTGCTCAATAAATTTTGATGACCTAAATAAAGTCTAAAGAAGTAGCCAGTAGAACTAGTCAATCTGGAGCGATCGCTTTACAGTGACTTCAGACGCGAGCCTTTTGAGCAGCAACGATCATCCTTTTTGGGTGTTTTTTGGAGTAGTTCAATTGATAGTCCTCACCGAAACCAGTGAATTCCATTTCACTAAATAAAATCATTCATTCATTGAGTTACAGCACGTGAATACCAACACCAGTAAGGGATGTATGGTGTTAAATCTGCATGATTCATTTCCCAAAATCAGCACGAGATCTATATCGATAGTTAGGGCATTGTGCCAAGGTTGCACTTTTAGAATGACAACAACTTGCGATTGACCCGCTTTATCATTCATTCCCTGTCATGTATACGTGCGATCGGGTGTGAATCTTCAGCAGCAGACCTTATCAGCAAACTGACGCTTCATTGATTTTCAGCAAAGGGCATAAACATCATGGTTGCTTCCCCAGAAAAACAAGTGGTCACAACAAAACCCCTAACGGATCAAGAGTTGCATGACATTCATGCCTTTTGGCGAGCCTGCAACTATTTGGCCGTTGGCATGATCTATTTGCGCGACAACCCACTGCTGCGCGAACCCCTGCGAGCCGAGCATGTGAAACATCGGTTGCTCGGACACTGGGGCTCTAGCCCAGGCCTTAGTTTTATCTACACCCACCTCAACCGCATCATCAAAAAATACAACCAAAGCATGGTGTATATTGCCGGGCCGGGGCACGGTGCCCCCGGAGTTTTAGGTCCGGTGTACCTGGAAGGCACCTATTCTGAGGTGTACCCCGACAAAAGCGAAGACGCTGACGGCCTGCGCAAATTCTTTAAGCAGTTCTCATTTCCCGGTGGTATTGGCAGCCACTGCACCCCCGAAACTCCCGGCTCGATTCACGAGGGGGGCGAACTGGGTTACAGCCTATCTCATGCGTATGGCGTAGCCTTCGACAACCCTGATGTGATTGTGGCGGCGGTCGTCGGTGATGGTGAAGCCGAAACTGGAGCCCTAGCAACTGCGTGGCACTCCAACAAGTTTTTGAATCCGGCACGGGATGGGGCAGTGTTGCCAATTTTGCACCTGAATGGATACAAGATTGCAAACCCCACAATTTTGGCTCGCATTAGCCACGAGGAGCTGGAAAGCCTGTTTCGGGGTTATGGCTACAAGCCCTATTTTGTGGAAGGGGCTGATCCCGACTATATGCATCAGGCGATGGCAGCCACCCTGGATACGGTCATGGCCGAAATTAAGGAAATTCAGGAGGAGGCTCGTCGCTCTGGCCGGAGCTATCGCCCCCTATGGCCCATGATTGTGCTGCGATCGCCCAAAGGCTGGACTGGCCCAGATTATGTAGATGGCCACAAAACAGAAGGATTTTGGCGATCGCACCAAGTCCCCCTCTCCAACATCAACAACAACCCCAATCACCTCAAAATGTTGGAAGACTGGATGCGCAGCTACCGCCCCGAAGAACTCTTCGATGAGAACGGCAGCTTGCGCCCCGAACTAAAAGCCCTTGCCCCCCAAGGCGACCTACGCATGGGAGCCAACCCCATCACCAACGGTGGCCTCGTCCGCAAAGAGCTCCGCATGCCCGACTTCAAAACCTACGCCGTCGAAGTCAACAAACCCGGCTCTAGCGAAATTGAAAACACCGTTCCTCTGGGCAACTTTTTGCGCGACATCATGCGCAACAACATGCAAAACTTCCGCATGTTTGGCCCCGACGAAACCGCCTCCAATCGCCTCCAAGCCGTTTACCAGGCTTCTAAAAAAACCTGGATGGCCGACATGCTGCCCGAAGACCTGGATGGCAGCGAACTCTCAATCGATGGCCGCGTTATGGAAATGCTGAGCGAGCATACCCTTCTGGGATGGATGGAAGGCTACCTATTGTCAGGACGGCATGGCTTCTTCCACACCTACGAAGCCTTTGCCCACGTCATTGATTCCATGTTTAATCAGCACGCCAAATGGCTAGACATTTCCAAAAACGAAGTTCCCTGGCGGGCTCCGGTTTCTTCGTGGAATGTGCTGTTGTCCTCGACGGTGTGGCGACAAGACCATAACGGCTTCTCTCATCAAGATCCCGGCTTTGTTGACGTGGTGCTCAACAAAAATCCCAGTGTGGTTCGCGTCTACTTCCCGCCCGACGCCAACTGTTTGCTGTCGGTAGTCGATCACTGCTTGCGCAGCACAGATTACACCAATGTCATCGTGTCGGATAAGCAGAAGCACCTGCAATACCTCAGCATGGATGAGGCGATCCAGCATTGCACCAAAGGCTTGGGCATTTGGGGATGGGCTTCGAATGATGACTGCGGGGTCGAGCCCGATGAGCCGGATGTGGTGATGGCTTGCTGTGGCGACATTCCCACCAAGGAAGCCCTGGCTGCGACTGCCATTCTGCGCGAGGAGTTTCCATTCCTCAAGGTGCGGTTCATTAACGTTGTGGACTTACTCACCCTCATGCCCGATACGGAGCATCCCCATGGGCTATCGAACCGAGAGTTCGATACCCTGTTTACTCCCGACAAACCCATCATCTTCAACTTCCACGGATATCCCTATTTGATCCACAAGCTGGCTTATCGCCGTACCAATCAGGAGCGGCTCCACGTACGGGGCTATACCGAAAAGGGGAACATCAATACTCCGCTGGAGTTGGCAATCAGCAACAAGATCGATCGCTTTAACTTAGTGATTGATGTGATCGATCGGGTGCCGAAGTTGGGCTCGGCAGGGGCACATGTGCGAGAGCGGATGAAAAACGCCATCATTGACAACTGCAACTACGCCTACGAACACGGCACCGATCGCGACGATATGACTCATTGGAAGTGGCCGTACTAAGGCATGTTCCGCAAGCGTAGTTAGTGGCTATCTCTAACTACGCTTGATCGGCTTGGGGACTCTGGGGATCTGTGGGGATCTATTGAGGATCTGTGAGGATTTGTGAAATGCGTCATGGCAACCCTGAACGCGATCGCCCCTTCACGTTCTCCAGAGTGCATCCAGCTTTTACCATCATTTTTTGTAAAGAACGAACTAGGACACCCTCGTGAAAGTTGCTGTATTTAGTGCAAAGCGGTATGACCGCCATTCGCTGTTGACCGTAAACAAAAGCTATGGCCATGAGCTCAAGTTTTTGGAAGCTCGCCTAACGCACCAAACGGCAGAACTTGCAGACGGATTTCCAGCCGTGTGTTTGTTTATTAACGATCAGGCTGATCGCAAAGTGCTGCATCAACTATCCGATGTGGGAACGAAAGTGATTGCCCTGCGGTGCGCGGGTTACAACAATGTGGATTTGCATGCAGCAGCCGAACTAGGTCTAACAGTGGTGCGGGTTCCAGCCTATTCGCCCTATGCAGTGGCCGAGCATGCGGTTGGGCTTGTGCTCATGCTCAATCGCAAACTCTATCGGGCCTACAACCGCGTCCGCGAAGATAACTTTTCGCTGGATGGGCTTTTGGGATTTGACCTGCACAAAACGACGGTGGGTGTGGTTGGCACCGGCAAAATTGGCCAATGTTTTGCTCAAATTATGCGCGGCTTTGGATGTCATTTGCTGGGCTACGACCTTTACCCCAACCCAGAGAGCGAGGCTCTGGGAGTGAACTATGTTGAGCTTGATGATTTGTTCGCCCAGTCCGACATTATTTCGCTGCACTGTCCGCTGTTACCCTCTACGCACCATATTGTGAATGAAGCGGCGATCGCCAAAATGAAACCTGGCGTCATGCTGATTAACACCAGTCGAGGTGGCTTGGTCGATACGAGGGCCGTGATTGAAGGAATTAAATCGGGACAGATTGGCTACTTTGGCACCGATGTCTACGAAGAAGAAGCCGATCTCTTCTTTGAAGACTGGTCAGATCAGGTCATTAAAGACGACACATTTCAACTGCTGCAGTCGTTCTCAAATGTGGTAATTACTGCGCATCAGGCCTTTTTCACCCAGAATGCACTAGAGGCGATCGCCCACACCACCCTCAGCAACCTCGCCGATTTTGAATTGGGCCGCCCCATCAAAAACCAAGTGACCCCGTAACCTCAGCTAAGGCTTGGCATTGACTAAAGTTCAGCGGCTGAGGTTCAGCAACTGCGCATCAGCGACTAATGAGGATGTCTGAGCATCAAAAAATCGCGCTCATCCCCCAGCCCCTTCTCCCAAATTTGGGAGAAGGGGAGCTGCAAGCCCTTTCCCCTCGCCCAAATTTGGAAGAGGAGAACACAAGAGGTGAGGGCAATCCACGAAGCTTTGGGCACTTTTTAAACGTCCTCTAAGGTTCAGCTCAGGCGAAAGCGCCATCATGTTGGGTATCGAACTCGTCCCAGGAGTTGGGTATTGTTCTAGATCGGTGGATGGTTGTAGAAGCAAGCTCCGACTGCCTTTACAACAACCATCCACATCTAACGCTGTTTGAGGAGTCGCTGAGGAGTCGCTTCTGCCTTTCAGTCCGACGACGCCCAATGCGAGAATAGCACCAGCAAAGTTCAACAGCCCCAGCGTCACTTTTGCCAATTCCCAAGCCCTGCTCCCCCCAGTGCGTCAAGAATCTACCCACAAAAGGGGATTTTTTTATGCTTAATGCATACAAAAAACTCAGCACTTTCGGCTAGCCTTAAGGCAACAAACTTAAAGCCATACAGAACTGTTTATAAGGAGTTATTTCTATCCATGGATGCAAAACAACTTTGGGAACGGTATCAGGACTGGCTGTACTTTCACAGCGGCCTCAACCTTTACCTCGATATCAGCCGGATGCGGTTTGGCCGCGATCTGGTCGATGCCCTGCTTCCCAAATTTGACCAGGCATTCAAAGCGATGGATGAACTGGAAAAAGGGGCGATCGCCAATCCAGACGAGGAGCGCATGGTGGGTCACTATTGGCTGCGCGATCCCCAGTTAGCACCCAACCCAGATATTCGCCGCGAAATTTTGGATGGATTGGAGCAAATTGAAACATTTGTAGGGCAAGTCCATTCTGGCGAAATAAAACCGCCCGATGCACCCAAGTTTACCGATGTGCTGTCGGTCGGAATTGGGGGATCGGCCTTGGGGCCTCAGTTTGTGGCCGAGGCTCTTGCCCCCCAACAAGCCCCCATGCAGATTCACTTTATCGACAATACCGACCCCGCTGGCATTGGCCGCATTCTGAACAGTTTGAGCGATCGCCTCAACTCTACCCTGGTTCTCATTACCAGCAAATCGGGCGGCACTCCCGAAACCCGCAACGGCATGCTCGAAGTCAAGCACGCTTTTGAGCAAAAGGGGCTCAACTTTGCACAGCACGCTGTCGCCATCACCATGACTGGCAGCAAAATGTCACAACTAGCAAAAACCGAGCAATGGCTGGCTGAGTTCCCCATGTTTGACTGGGTGGGAGGCCGCACCTCTGAGCTATCTGCCGTTGGGCTGCTGCCCGCCGCGCTACAGGGTATCGATATTCGCGGCATGCTGGCCGGAGCAAAAGAAATGGACGCTGCCACCCGCATTTCCAGCCTGCAACAAAATCCAGCCGCGCTGTTGGCCTTATGCTGGTACGCCAGCGGCAACGGCAGCGGCGAAAAAGACATGGTGATCTTGCCCTATAAAGATAGTCTGCTGCTATTTAGCCGTTACTTGCAGCAACTCATCATGGAATCGTTGGGCAAAGAGATGGATCTGGATGGCAACACCGTAAACCAAGGGATCGCCGTTTACGGCAACAAAGGCTCTACCGACCAGCACGCCTATGTCCAACAGTTGCGCGAAGGGGTTCCCAACTTTTTTGCCACGTTTATTGAGGTCTTGGAAGACAAGCCGGGCGGCGCTGGCGATGCGCTAGAGGTAGAGCCAGGAGTAACCAGCGGTGACTACCTTTCGGGCTTGCTGCAAGGAACTCGCAAGGCTCTTTACGAGAATCACCGCGATTCCATCACCATTACCATTCCTCGGGTGAACCCGCGCATGGTTGGGGCGCTGATTGCGCTGTATGAGCGGGCTGTGGGCCTTTATGCATCGCTCGTGAATATCAATGCCTACCATCAGCCTGGGGTGGAAGCAGGCAAAAAAGCCGCTGCATCGGTGCTGTCTTTGCAGCAGCAAATTGTGCAAGCCCTCAAAGCTGCCAGTCAACCGCTCTCGGTCTCGGAGTTGGCACAACAGGCCCAAGCCCCCAATGATGTGGAGTCGGTGTACCTGATCGTGCGCCATCTGGAGGCAAATCAGCGTGGGATCAAGCTGGAGGGCGATCGCGCCAAGCCAGCTTCTCTTAAGGTCTCGCTGCAATAACGCAATACTCGGGGTAGGGCGATCGCCCTACCCTACTTCTGGTCAACTTCTCGTGTGTACTTACACGAGAAGTTGATCCATTTTCAAACTCTACAATGTGAGTTAAGAGCATCCCACGTTACATCCCGTATTCTTGGGTTGATGAGACTCTGCAACCAGAAAAAACCATTTTCAGAGCTAGTTTGAATTCACCCTAGGGTGATGCTCTAGACATATGAAACACAAACACACCCGATGAGCAATATCCGCAATGGCTACCCTAATTTTGATCCGCCATGGACAAAGCCTTTGGAATGCAGAAAATAAGTTTACTGGATGGGTAGACGTACCCCTTAGTGAACGTGGCCGTGCAGAAGCCACGATCGCATCGACAAAACTGAGGCATTACCGGGTGGATGTTTGCTTCACCAGCATGCTCATTCGAGCAATTGAAACGGCGATCGTTGTGTTAACCGAATGTGATGAGATTTGTGGAGGGAAAATTCCCATCATTCAGCATGAACCCGATGATGCCAATTGGCACGGGTGGGATCGCTACGAGGGCAACGGTTCTCAAGAATTACCCATTTACCCTACAGCAGCGCTCGACGAACGCTACTACGGACAACTGCAAGGACTCGACAAGCAAAAAACAGCAGAAGCGTACGGTGCAGAACAAATTCATCTCTGGCGGCGATCGTTTTATGTGCGGCCACCCGGTGGCGAAAGCTTAGAAGATACTCAAAAGCGGGTGCTGCCTTACTTTAGCGATCGCATCATGACCCACATCAAGCATGGCGACCAGGTATTAGTCTCTGCCCATGGCAATTCCTTGCGCTCCATCATCATGGAACTTGATCAACTCTCCCCCGATGAGGTCACTCAATTAGAGCTAGGCACTGGCATTCCCATCATTTATGAATTTGACTCACAGGGCATCATTCAAAGCAAAACCATCTTGGATCATTAGCAAACGGTTATATTGCGAATTACTTGGCGTGAACGATTTGGTGGGTTTCATTCAAACATCTCAAGTTTGCCAACCTTTCAACCCTAGAACCAACGCTGCAAAAAGCACATTCATTGATAGTTAAAAAATAGCTAGAATTAGTGTTCACCGTGCAAATATTCGACCCGGCCTTTACCCTACAAAGGCAAGCGCAAATTGTGCTTAATCGCCAGCATTCGCATCAAAAACGTACTGGTAACGCACATCAGCATCGCAATGGAGTTATCGGTTTCTAACATGCGCAACAGAACATACACAAACGCCCCCAACAGCGCACACACAGCGTAAAGCTGAGTACGCAGCAAAAAGATTTGGGGGATTTCAGAAAAGAAGACATCTCGAATCACTCCACCAAATGTTGCCGTGATCATGCCCATAATGGGTGCCACGAGCATATGCGTACTGTAAGTAATGGCATGGTAAGTTCCCAAATAGCTAAATAAGCCCAATCCCAATGCATCCAAAACAATAATGAGGCGGCGGGTTCGCTTATCTGCCTGAAACGGAAAGAACAGGGCAAGAATAGCCGTAATGACAACCGTTGCGATGTAGATTGGGTGCTGAGTCCAATACAAGGGATGACGACCTAACAACACATCTCGAAGTGTGCCGCCCCCAAAGGCCGTTACAAATCCGATGACCAAGGCACCAAACAGATCCAAATTGCGTTTTCGAGCTTCGACAATGCCGCTTAGGGCATACACAAAGACGGAAGCCCACTCAACAATGGCCAAAAATATCTCACGCGTCATGACCCAACCAGTGATTTTACAAAACCAGGAGATGGCGACCGCCGAACCTCATTTGCCAATTCATTTTTAACGTCAGTTCGGGTTAAGGGCTTTCCAGCTTATCCTGAATTCACGTTTTTTCAGGATCAAAGGATTGGGGTTGAGCCCATACACCCGAGCACAACGCGATCGGGATGCGTCCCAAAGCTTCGCCCCCAAGGTTCTGCTCAAGAATTTCCGCCCTCTCTCAAAACTGTGAAGCGGTATCGAGCGTTTGTAAAAGTTTGTCCCATAGAGCAAAGCTATCACCAGCACAACAACGTCTGAGGGCTAGACCTATCAATGTATCGACCGCTTTCCAAAAGCAAATCAGAGCCGATTGGAGTCGGCGAACACTTGACTAAAATTTTTAACTCTGTTTATTGTTGAGTCAGATTTAATCGATATTTTCTATACTGAATTTTTCCGGCTCCCGTTCTGCTGATTTAACCAGCAGCAGGCTCATCTAGCCAGTTCCACGTTGTTTTTTTCTGTGGAGCACCGCCAAAGGCACGACAGCATCAGACATCAACCAGACAGCATTCCACCACTCACCAGTCGTGTTGAATGCATCGTCATCGCAAAATTTATGGTGTTACAGACTGTACATCCTCGGATTTTTGCTGATCTTCATGTCGGATGTCTGAGAATTTGATAAGGTTTTCAATTAGTTCGAAAGAACGGCACAACTCCAGAACGGAAATTGGCTGCGAATGTGATTCTACATCCAGCCATCTGCACGGCAGACGGACTGCGAATTGTGAGCTCAGGCACAAATAAAGCCTGAGTGATATTATTGCTGAGAAATTATTGCGGATTGTAAGGGCTACATAGCATGGCACAAGCGCCGATCTCTCCTGTTGTCCTCGTTATTCTAGACGGGTGGGGTTACCGTGAGGATGCCGACGGCAATGCGATCGCCGCCGCCAACACCCCGGTGATGGACAGCCTTTGGGCCGCCTACCCTCGTACTCTCATCGCAACTTCTGGAAAGAATGTCGGTTTGCCAGACGGGCAAATGGGGAACTCCGAGGTTGGCCACTTGAACATTGGCGCGGGACGCGTTGTGCCGCAAGAATTAGTACGCATCTCTGACGCAATTGAAGACGGCACCCTGCTAGGCAACCCTGCTCTGTTGAAAGTTTGTCAGGAAGTGAAACAGACCGATGGCAAGCTGCACTTGGTTGGGCTGTGCTCTGATGGAGGGGTGCACTCTCACCTAAGCCACTTGTTTGGCTTGATTGAGTTGGCCAAAGCCCAAGGCATTACCGATGTCTGTATTCATGCTGTTACCGATGGTCGAGATACCAAGCCCACCGATGGTCTCTCTGCAATTCAACACATTGAAGATTACATTGCCAACGCGGGCTTAGGGCGCATTGTCACGTTGAGCGGACGATACTTTGCCATGGATCGCGATCGCCGCTGGGATCGGGTTCAAAAGGTATATGACCTGATGACCACCCATGGGGATGGAGATGGTCGAACTGCACTGCAAGTGCTCCAAGCATCCTACGAAGCGGGCACCATGGATGAGTTTGTTGAGCCGATTCGCATTGCCCCTGGGGCAGTCGAGGCAGGAGACGGAGTGATCTTCTTCAACTTCCGTCCCGATCGCGCTCGGCAACTCACTCAAGCGTTTGTTGAGCACGATTTTGCTGGGTTTAAGCGCGATCGCATTTCGCCGCTCACCTTTGCGACCTTCACTCAATACGATTCTCAACTGCCTGTTTTAGTAGCATTTGAGCCTCAAAATTTTGACAACATTTTGGGTCAGGTCATTGCCAACGCTGGGTTGAAGCAACTGCGTACTGCCGAAACCGAAAAGTATGCCCATGTGACCTATTTCTTTAATGGCGGCATTGAAGACCCATTTGACGGTGAGGATCGCGAATTGGTGCAAAGTCCCATGGTGCCTACGTACGATCGGGCTCCCGCGATGTCAGCCGATGCGGTAACCAAGGGGGCAATCACCGCGATCGAAAAGGGTATCTACTCACTGATTGTGATCAACTACGCCAACCCCGATATGGTGGGGCATACAGGCCAAATGGAAGCCACAATTACCGCTATTGAGACGGTTGACCGCACGCTTGGCAAGCTGCTCGAAGCCGTCATTAAAGCGGGCGGGACAACGCTCATTACGGCTGACCATGGCAATGCCGAAGTGATGTGCGATGAGCAGGGCAATCCCTGGACAGCTCACACCACCAATCAAGTCCCATTCATTTTGGTGGAAGGTGAAAAACGAAAAATTCCTGGCCATGGCACCGAGGTGAACCTACGCTCCGGCGGCACCCTGGCCGATATTGCCCCTACTATTTTGGAAATTTTGCAGATTCCTCAGCCGATTGAAATGACCGGAAGATCGCTCATTCAACCAATTGAATTTGACGTTCGCTCAAACCGTACACCCGTGCGGGTATCTCTCTAGGCTGTTTCCAATCGGTTTGCAGTTTCCTTAAGTTTCCTTAAGCTTCCTTAAGGGAGTAATCGATCGCGCCTCCTCGCTAGGTTGCTCGCTCAATACGCTCATCTGTCGGTAGAATAGAGCGTATTGACTGCGGCGACGAGGTGTCGTTTGCACATGTTTATTTATTAACCCCATAGCTATGACCATTGTTGCTATTGTTCAAGCGATTTGGACCTTCTGTGCCGTTGGCCTGATTGTGCTGGTTTTGTTGCATAGCCCCAAAGGAGACGGTCTGGGCGGTTTAGGTGGACAGGCTCAACTGTTTACCAGCACCAAAAGTGCAGAAACCACGCTGAATCGTTTGACCTGGGCTTTAACCATCATCTTTTTGGGACTTACGATTGTTTTGAGTGCTGGCTGGCTACAACAAATCTAGCCCCAAGTCTCGCTGCTAATCCGTTCGGTGCTCCACCGTTCGCACTTTGCCCCAAGCCCATCACTGTGCTTCGGGAACCCAAAACTCTAAAGCCCCCACCTTTTCACAATTAGCAAAGGTGGGGGCTTTTCGGTGGTCCGGGGCGGTGCTAGGACGGGTAGTGGATAATCAAGATCGACACCTGTCGAGAGCTACGGGCGATCGCTTCTGAAAAGTTACCCAGCACTGGCAAACCAGGCAAATTCATATCCGAGTCTGCAATGAGTACCAACAAATCATCCTCGGTGATGAGCTGAAGAATGCGAGCGACAAAATTTCCTCGGAGCTGCTGCACTGCAACATCAACCAACGTTTCAGGAATGGTGATGGTGGATGGCGATCGCGACGCGCTAGAGGTCACCTGTACCACTTCTAGCTTGGCTTTAAGCTCGGTTGCCAATGTGTTGGTAATGGTGAGCGTTTCGTTGAAGTGTTTTTGGCCATAGCCTGTATCTGCGATCGCCAGCACGACCCGCCGCGTGGTTTTAATGGGATGGGTAAATCGAGACACGAGCACCGGAATGGGCGATCGCCGCACCACATTATCAATCACACTGCCAAAAAAGTTGTCGCGGTAGTTGGAATGCCCCTTCCATCCACAAATAATGAGGCTGGCGTTGTTTTCCTGGGATGCTCGTAAAATTCCCTTATCGATCGAATCATCCACGCGGCCAATGGTGTTGACATCGGTGACTGCCGCATGGGCAATGCTTTCGGCATTGGCCAACAGCTGGTCTTGGCGAATCTTTTCCTCCACCGAAATCGGCCCAAGTTGGTCAAGCAGCACATGCAGGGGCAGCAGCGTTCCCTGGCTTTGCTTTGCCAGCAAAATTCCGAGCTGAAGCAGATTATCTTCGGTATTGGGGTTGGCAACAGGTACCAAAATTCGGTACTTCGCGGGCTTCGTGCTGACCGTATCGGTATTTGAGGTTTTTGACGCTTTTGTATCGGCCCCAGTCGCTTTTACCTGACGCCCCCAGCGATCGGTCACCCAAGGTGACAGCAAACAGGTCACCAAAATCATCACAATGGTGCCATTCACCGTGAGCTGATCCACAAGCTCAATATTGAACGCGACCGTAATGGCTGCTAGCGTCGAGGCCGCCTGGGCTACCGATAGCCCAAACATGGTCATAATGTTGGCCATGTCGTAGCCAAACAGTTTGCCGGTTCCCCATGCTGGTAGTAGCTTTGCGGCGATCGCCACAATCACCATCACCACCGCCACCAAAAGCGACTGCGGCTCCTGGATTAAAATTCCGGGATTGACCAGCATGCCCACCGAAATGAGAAAAAATGGCACAAACAGCGTATTGCCAATGAACTGAATTCGGTTCATCAACGGACTGAGCTGGGGAATAAGCTGAGTAATGGCAATTCCTGCCAAGAATGCGCCAATGATGGGCTCAATCTCAATTAATCGAGCAACATAGGAGGCCACAAACAGGGTTGCTACCACAAACAAAAACTCGGCCCCTTCGTCATGACCAAATCGACGAAAGAACCAGCGGCCAACTCGCGGCACCCCCCACAACGTTGCAAACGTATACAACACCAGAGAGGGAATTAAAAATAGCCAAAAACCCAGAGTCAGGTCGCCTTGGTGCGCCTTAACCACAACCGCCAACACCAACAGCGCAAAGACATTGGTAATCAGCGTACCCCCCAGCGTTGCCGTGACGACGGGCGATCGCATAATGCCCAACTTACTCACAATCGGCAGCGCCAATAGCGTATGAGAGGCAAAGCACGACGCCACCAAAATAGACGCCAACCAGCCATAGCCCAGCAGCAAAAAGGCAGCTGTTCCCATTGCCATAGGAATAAAAAACGTCGCCATTCCAAACCCGATCGCCTTGTTGGCGTTGTACTTCAGGTCATCCAGGCTAGTTTCCAACCCGGCCATAAACATGAGAAATAGCAGCCCTACCGTCCCTAGCAAGACGATCGTATTGTCGCGCTGCAAAATGCCCAAGCCATTTGGCCCAACCAAAACTCCCGCCAAAATGAGGCCCACAATTCCCGGTAGGCGGAACCGCTCAAAAACCAACGGAGCCACCAACATGATGGCCATAATAATCAGAAATACACCAACCGGGTCGGTAACAGGCCCAGACAAGAATCCCAAAATTGATTGATCGAGAAGTAGCCCTTTCTCAACAATGGCGAACCCACTCATGTTCTGCTTCTCACCTTGCGCCTAGCTCATCATAGGAGGCTTCTTGAAAATTTACAGATGTCTCTAGATACATTGACTTTTCCAGAAGGGTTTGCACAGCATATGGCTTCTGGCGGTTGTTTCACCGTGTTTATAACCTGACTTTATAACTTAGTAGAACGGTTTTGAAGAAATATCTTTCGATTAAGGTCTCATCTATTTAATCAGGCTCAAGAAGGCGATCGCTCTTCTCATCGTTGGATAACGCTTGATCTTCCCACATTGCTCCCCCTACAGAGGGAGATTGTATTGTTTTGAAACTCCTGTTTGAAACTCCTGGCTCAGCAAAAGGATTCAAACCATCCGGGTTCAAGCTAACCTGGCGATCGCGCGCCCTCATCCCCATCGCAGGCAGCGCAACACCCTCTGCTCCTCAGTGCCGCGCAACAATTCATGCAGGAGGTGTCCTCCCATGCAGGAGATGTGTTCATCACAAAGCAATTGATGACAAAAAAAGGCTCTCACCAACGAAGTGAGGGCCTTACCAAGGAGACTAACCATGCAAAAACGGTTTTCTAAAGCAGCCCAGCTATTCCGGAAAAGCCGTCCCTTGATATCCGGTAACGATACGGCTTCCATCCCTCATCACATGAATTTCGACCTGGTCGCTGGCCCACGTTAAGCGCTGCTGAAGAGTTGGGTTGAAGATGTGCACTCGCTGATTGCTGGATGACACCAGGGACGTAGGGCTATGAATCGCCAGAGACTGCACATAGGGTCCATCAATCAAAATATCGAGCTGATTTAAAAGATCCATGGCTCCAGCAGGGGCATACTTTGATTGCAACTCTTCAACACAAAAGCCCGTGAAGGACATGACATTTTTGCCAGCAGCCTTGACTCGGCGCGCCACCGCAGCAAGCGCCGGAGCCTGCCAAAAGGGTTCTCCCCCTGAAAAGGTCACTCCCTCATTGCGAGGATGGCTCAGAATTTTACTCACCAGCGAGTCTACTGAGATTAACTGGTTGGTTTCAAACGACCAAGAAGCCGGATTGAAGCAGCCTGAACACTCGCGCAGGCAGCCCTGCACCCAAACAACCGCTCGACTTCCAGGACCATTCACTTCCGATTCATCCACATAGCCCATGATGTTGAGATAGCCTGCGGGAATCTCCATGAGTGATAAAGCAGGATTTTTCTTGAGGTGACTCATAGCAAGGGTCCAATGAATCAGTCATTCCTACCAGTACAGGACTTACGCAAGCCCCCTAAATCTGGTGTGTTGGTGTTGTGGGGGGGGGGGGGGGGGGGGGCCCCGCGCAAACCCCCCCCCCCCCCCCCACAACACCAATGCGTAAGTCCAGCAGTAATGTAGGGGTGTGCTCGAAACTAGGATTACTGTAAAAAAAGAATTTGAGGAACTTGTGAGGCGATCGCCCAGGTTGCACAACTCCCCAAATTTATTAAGATTTGTAAAAGGGCATTAAGCCGCTTTTACTTGCTTCAACCCTTGCCTCAAATCACGCTCCATGGAAACTACGGCACTCCATCAGGCGATCGCGCCAGAAGCCAGACTCTTGGGTGAACCAAGACCGCTGTGGCGAGTGGTTCTCCTGTCCCTCGCAACCGGATTGGTCTACTACGGATACTACAAGTGGGTCATTCAAAATGAGCTGAGGCGCTACACCGGACAAGACTGGTCTGGAGCGGTTTGCCTCTTGCCGTTTTTGTTGGGTGTGGCCGTGCCTCAGCTATTGCGAATCTTTGATCCGGATGTTCCAGGCTGGTTTGGTTGGGTTTCGATGCTGGGGGTGGTGTGGATTTTTATCGTGCAGTATCGGCTGTACCGCACGGTTAATCGGCTTTATCAAAGCGCTGGGGAGCCGCAGCCGTTGGAGGTGTGGTGGCTGTTCATTCCAGGGTTGAACCTGCTGGTGGGATTGCGACAAATTCATTTTTTGAGCCAGTTTTGGCAGCAGCAGCGTGGCAAAGTGGCAAACGATCCGCTAGCCGAGGCGTTACCCATCCTATTTGGGATGCCCGATCCAACCTGAGCATCACCTCGGTTCTAGCAAAACCTGCCAAGATACAAGAAAAAAGAGCAAGTTGCAGCAAAATTTATGATGGGTTTGAAATCAATATTGGCTTGGATATTCGCGATGGTGATGTGGTGGATGAGTGGGCCTGCGATCGCCGCTAGCCAGTACGCTCCCCCCCTGTCCTACAGCAATGCTGAGCTGCGCGGGCAAGATTTTTCGGGGCAAACGTTACGCACTGCGGAATTTTCCAACGCTAATTTGGAAGACGTTGATTTGTCCAATGCCAATGCTCGCGGAGCCGTGTTTAGCGCATCGGTAATGACCAAAACCAACCTGCACGGGGCCAACTTGGCGGATTCGATGATTGATCAAACCAAGTTTCAAGAAACGGATCTAAGCGATGCCAATCTAACCAACGCGATTCTGCTGCGCTCTACATTTCAAGATGTTGATATTACTGGAGCCGACTTTACGGATGCCATTTTGGACGGAGCCCAGATCAAGCAACTCTGTGCGATCGCCAAAGGCGTCAATTCCCAAACTGGAGTAAATACTCGAGAATCGCTTGGCTGCTAGGCCTTTTCAAACGCGACCATTCGGCCACCGAATTCGGCCATCGAACTGGCGTAACATGGGATGGCACATCATTAGATTTAGGACATGACGATTCGGGTCGGCATCATTGGCGGCGGTCAGTTGGCGTGGATGATGGCAAAAGGAGCGCAAAAGCTAGGCATAGAGCTTGTGGTGCAAACACCATCCCAACAAGATCCCGCTGTTAGCATTGCCACCGACACCGTGCTAGGGGGTGTAGCCGACGCGGCCATTACAGCAAAGCTCGCTAGGCAGGTGGATGTCATCACCTTTGAAAACGAGTTTGTGGATTTGGAAGCGCTGCGATCGCTCGAGCAAACAGGGGTTCGCTTCTATCCGCCGCTGTCGGCCATTGAGCCCGTTCTCGACAAGCTACATCAGCGCACCTATTTTGCCAACATTGGGGTACCCACCCCTTCATTTCGAGCCGTAGCCGCAAATTCCTCGCTAGAGGAGCTGAGCGAATTGGGATTCCCGGTCGTGCTAAAAGCGCGGCGGCATGGGTATGACGGCTACGGTACGTTTGTTTGCAAATCTTTGGTTGAGGTTCAGCAGGCTATGCAGTCGGCCTCGGGGCAAACCTGGCTGCTCGAAGCGTTTGTGCCGTTTGAACGTGAACTGGCCGTGATGGCTGCGCGATCGCCCCAGGGAGACATTGCCGTCTATCCCGTTGTGGAAACGGTGCAAGATGCAAAAACCCAGGTGTGCCGCATCGTGTATGCGACAGGGGAATGGCAAGATGGCGTGACCCAACAGGTACGGGCGATCGCCCACAATCTGCTCACCTCGCTCAACTATGTCGGCGTGATGGGCATTGAGCTATTTCTCACCGCACAGCAGACCGTTTTGGTAAACGAGATCGCCCCGCGCACCCACAATTCGGGGCATTACACGCTCGATGCCTGCACCACCTCGCAATTTGAACAACAGCTTCGCGCCGTGACGGGAATGGATTTGGGCAGCCCCGACCTGACCACCGCCGGGGCCGTGATGGTGAACCTGCTGGGCTTCGAGTCCTCCGATTCCGACTATGCAGACAAGCGGCAGCAGTTGGCTGCCATTCCCCAGGCCCATGTGTACTGGTATGGTAAAGCCCAGTCTCGTCTGGGACGTAAGCTGGGACACGTTACCGTATTGCTAGAGTCGCATCAAACCCGAGCCGATGCCGAGGCGATCGCACACCAGATCGAAACACTCTGGTATCCTCAGGGGTAATTCGCATCCTGGATAATGCTCAGCTTCCCGCATCCACCGCACATCTTCATCCATCCCATCACTTCCATGTTTGCTTTTCCCACACCTTCGTTGCTGGCTCAGGTCAATCCGCTGCTGGGTAGCGCGTGGATAGATGTGACCGTGCTGTTCGTCATGATTGGGATGTCGGCTTTTTTCTCTGGCTCGGAAACCGCGATTACCGCCCTTGACAACCTAAAGTTGCGATCGCTGATTAAAGAACAAGGCGATCCAAGCGGCATTTTTACCCTTGTGCTGGAGCGGCGGGCTCGGTTTATCACCACGCTGCTGGTCGGCAATAACTTGGTCAATAACCTGGCGGCCATTCTCACCAGCAATTTGTTCGTGATGTGGTTTGGAGGTGGTACGGCGGTCTTGGTGGCAACCGTTGTCATTACAGTGTTGGTGCTGATTTTTGGTGAGATCACCCCAAAATCGTTGGCAATCAACAACGTCATGCCCATCTTTCGGGCGGTGGTGCGCCCAATTTATGTCTTGTCTCGGCTGCTATCTTGGCTGGGGATTGCATCCTTTTTGGAAGGAATCGCCCAATTTGCCATTCGCATGTTTCAAGGCAACGTGGTCCAGCAGGGAGAATCGGTCAAAGACCTACAGCTCATGATCGAAATCCTAGGCAGTCGGGGGCAAATTGACCTCGACCGTCGGCAGCTGTTGACCAAAGCCCTCATGCTTGATCGAATCACTGTGCGCACCGTTGTAAAGCCACGAGTACACATGCGCACCATCCACAACGATGCCAGCTTACAAGAGTTGGTCAATCTCTGTTTGGAAACAGGCCATACCCGAATTCCCGTTCAAGAAGATTCACGCGACCAAATTGTGGGCATCGTAAACCTAAAGCAAGCAATTCAAACCTTGCAAACGCTGCGCCAAGAAGGTCGTGAAGATGGCGTTGTTACAGAGGCGATGAGCCCACCGATTTTTGTTCCTGATGTTAAACGGTTGGCCGATCTGCTGAAGGAAATGTTGCAACAGCGCTTTCATATGGCGATCGTGGTGGACGAATACGGCGGCACCGTTGGCCTCGTCACCCTGGAAGATATTTTGGAGGAGCTTGTGGGCGAAATTTACGATGAAAGCGACAAGCCCACTCGAATTCCCCGGTTTCGGCCACCCGGCAGTCGGCTGTTTCGAGGACTGTGACGAGGCCATATTTTGACATGCTTTTCCAGGAATTTTTCGCTGATGCTGGAGCTTCAGCGCGTTCGACAATTTTTATTTTTTGAACCGAAGCCGTGTGCAATCCGCTAGGAGGAACGCTGCTCTAGAACGCGCAATAGCGTGGTGAAGTAGGATGGAGGTGGGGCGATCGCCTCAATCCACTCTTCGGTAATAGGGTGCTGCAAACGCAATTTCCAGGCATGCAGCGCCTGTCCAGGCAGATTCACGCCGAGCGTTCGGCCTGAGCCATACACCGGATCACCCACCACCGGATGTCCCATCTGGGCGCTATGCACCCGAATTTGGTGAGTCCTTCCCGTCTCCAAATCAAACTGCATGAGGGTGTAGTTGCCCAAGCGCTGCTGCACTTGCCAATGAGTCACAGCCCGACGCCCACCTTTCTCTTCCGGCACGATCGCCATTTTTTTGCGATCGCTAGGGTGTCGGCCAATGGGGGCATCCACTGTGCCTGTGCTAGTTTTGGGCGAGCCATACACAATCGCCAGATAGGTGCGTCGAGCGGTTTTCGCTTTGAACTGGGCCTGCAAATGCTGATGGGCCAGATCAGTTTTGGCAATGGCGATCGCCCCTGTCGTATCTTTATCCAGCCGATGCACAATTCCTGGACGCTGTACGCCGCCAATTCCTGGCAGGTCGGGACAGTGGGCCAGCAGGGCGTTCACCAGGGTTCCCGCTTCGTGTCCTGGTGCTGGATGCACCACCAATCCTGCCGGCTTGTTCAAAATCAAAAGATGCTGATCTTCATACAAAATATCGAGCGGAATCTCTTCGGCGATTAACTCCAACGGTTGCGCTTCGGGAACGGTAATGGTGATGCGATCGCCCGTCTTAACATCCGCCTTTTTAGACGTGCAGGACACGTCATTGAGCAACACCTGACCTTGCTCAATCAGCTTTTGTAGGCGCGATCGCGACAAATCGGGAAGCTGCTCGGCTAAGTATCGATCCAGCCGATCGCCCTTCTGTTCAACCGTAAGATGCAGCGAAGAATCCAAAATTCAGTACGAATAACATATCAACTGGGCAAGCATTGGCGACCTACCACTTAGCCTCACGTCAGCCCGCCACTCGTCAAACCATTCTAAGAGAAGATTCCAAATGTCCTTACCCACATGCATGCAACCGCACGACTCAGGAACGATCTTCCTGTGCGAACAAATCTAGGGGCAAATGACCATACATTTCGTTCAGGCCGTCAGCATAGGCAGATTGGCAAGAAACGAGCACACCGCGATGAGGCCCCACGTAGCGATCGCCATAGAGCAACCCCGACTTGGGGTTGAACTTAAGATAGACAGGCCCATCCAGTTCTGGCAGGTGCGCCGGAGAGGGGCTGTATCCCAACGCTGCCGCATAGGCCAAAAGCGCCTGCACCCCCAGCGACAACGACTCTGCGCAAATGCCCAAAATTTGATAGTCCGAATGGTGAGCAACCGTTCGCACAGCCGAGCGCAAATCATCACGCTCGGCCATACTGGGCTGATGACCAGTCAAACAATCCCACCGTTTTAGAAGCTGGTGAGCCTGGGCGCAGGTCAAAGAAGAACCGTCTGAAATCACCATACCCTTGGAAACTACTGATCGTGAGACTGGGGTTCGTCAACCGCTTTCGATACCGACGGGTCGGTGGTTTCTTCTACCACCGCTTCGGCGATCGCTGTTTCAACCGCAGACTCTGGAATTTGCTCCAGCGAGGCGACCTCTGGCTCATCCCCTAACACAGTTGGGTCTTGAGCGGCGGCGGCCATTGCTTCGTCAGCCACTGTTTCTTCCATCAATGCGGGCTCTTCCAGCACGGGCTCTTCCAGCACGGGCTCTTCCAACACAGGCTCTTCTGCCTTCATGCTGGGGCGAGGCCCACGCACAAATGCTGGGTTCACCGGAGGACGTGGGGCTTCATCGCGATCGCCACGTCCCTTGCCTCGCTTATCTCGCTTATCTCGTCTGTCTTTGCGATTGCCCGACCGGGGCCGTTCATCCCGAGATGAACGAGTCGTTTCTTCTGCGGCTCCAGAAGACTCCTGTACTTGCCGCTCCGATCGCTTAATAGGACGTTCAACCATAGCTTTGCCGTTACATTATGTTACTTCCAGCATACGCCAGCAGCTTGCACTTAAGCGAGTTTGACCACGCTTCCGTTGCAATTCTTCCACTTCTTGCCCCAAGGGCAGCGTACCGTTTCAAGTTGACTCTAGTGGCACAGGTTCAGAACTGCTCGGCAAGGATGGGCTGCCTTCGGCCTGACCAGCCTCAGCCTCGCTTTCAGAAACTGGCTTGAACACGCTAAACTGCGGCAAAATCTCTTCCATAAACGCCTGTGCTGCCTTGGAACGATAGCGGTTGGGGTTCACAATCACCGACAGAATACGGTTCACCGTCACATCGTGAATGCGCGCCCGATGCAGCATGCCCATCTGCACCTCTTTTTCAATGGCTGAAGTAGAAACGAAGGCCACACCTAGGCCAGCCTGCACCGCATTTTTAATCGCTTCAATGGAATTCAGCTCCATTTCCACCTTGAGGCGACGAGTTTCGATGCCGCAGCGGGTCAACACTTGGTCAATCACCTTGCGAATCGTAGATTGCGAATCCAAGGAGATAAAGCCCAGCTTGTACAAGTCGTCTTTTTGAATCAAGCCCTGACGCGCCATGGGATGGAAAACCGGCATGATCAGTGCGAGTTCGTCTTCGGCGTAGGGAATAATTTCTAGAGAATCTTGCAGTTCGGGAGGAACTTCACCCCCAATAATGGCCAGATCGACCTGCCCGTTGGCAATGCCCCAAGCCGTGCGCCGAGTGGAGTGAACATGCAGCTGTACCGCCACTTCGGGATAGCGCTGCCGAAACATACCAATCATGCGAGGCAGCAGGTAGGTTCCTGTCGTTTGGCTGGCACCCACAATCAGCGTACCGCCCTGGAGATTTTGTAAATCTTCGATGGCGCGACATGTTTCTTCACACAAGGACAGGATGCGATCGCCATAGCTCAACAGCAAATGGCCCGCCTCGGTGAGTTGAGCGCGTCGTCCACCTCGGTCAAATAGGGGTACATCGAGCTGACGCTCTAGGTTTTGCACCTGTAGGCTAACAGCAGGTTGAGAGACATACAAACTATCAGCAGCGCGCTTAAAGCTTCCCTCTGCAGCGATCGCTTTAAGAATGCGCAACTGGTCAAGTGTAAAAGGAAGGTCAGACATGGTTAGCTAAGCCTGAAACGAAAAATTAGCCAGAAACTCTCAGCATTTACATCATCGGGGGCATCGTGGGCATTATGAGATTACGCTCCCACCATTCAATCCACCTCACAAAGAATTCATCAGTTGGATGATGTAAGTTTGAACCGCTACTGGCGCAAAGTCCGGAACGACTCACGGGGGGCTTGAGAGCGTGATTAAATTGAATTACCGACCTGTATATAAACCCTGTATATAAGTAGATCCTAAGTTGATTCAATTGTCAAAATCCCCAATGAAGCCTAGTAGCCAGCAATGGCTAACGTCCGAACGGAAATCCTTTATGTATTAGAGCATCTTATGAAGCGGGAGGTTATCGAAGATTTCTTGAATTTACCAGGAATTGCTGGAATTGCCCTGATGGATGGGCATTCGCGGCCTTATTTCTATGGAGTTGATCAAAACTTAAACTTTCAGCAAAAAGAAGCGCTAGCCCAGGGAATTCAACAAGTAGTTGAAACCACACCCGCTGGCTTTAACTTTTTTGAGTTTCAATTTGTAAACCACCAAATCTATATTTACAAGCTGGATCATCGGATTGTGCTGCTCGTGCTGACGGGCGGGGACCTGGTCATTTCTGATTACTCTCTTGCCGTCGAAGAGCTCAAAACCGAACTCCAGTTAGACTCAGCTAATGCGATCGCCACCTTTCGGCTCATGGCTGGCAACATTTCGCTCACCAACCAAAACTATTGGAAGCAACGAGCCGCTGCCGCTGTTTCTAGCACTGGCCTTCAGCAACCCCGCAGCAACAGCAAATCGTCCTATATCCAAGTTCCATCTAACGGTAGCACCGCTCAGCTGCCATCTAATGGCAGCACCACCCATTCACCGCCACCGAGCGCCCCGCCAAGCGTTCCCGCTGCCACATCCCCGCTGCCCACCTCAGCCTCGCCTACCGCTCACAAACCAGATACGCTAAAAGACTGCCTCATCGCTCTCAACGAAATTAGCCAATTTGCATCCCATTACCTAGGCCCCACCGTTGTAGGCAACTACTGGAAGTCAACCCGCCCCGCAGTGGAATGGCTGGCAAGCATCTCTGTTGATCGCACCGGACGCCTTGTTGTGGTTGTCAACATTGCCGAAAAGCCCCTATCTCCGCAAGAAATAGAGTGGCTACAAACCTGGACAGCCGCCTTCATCAAGCGATGCTCCTTTGTCATTCGAGACTTTGCAACCCTGACTCAGCAAATACCCCTCAGCCTTCACCAAAAGCTATTGCTTGGGCTTAAATAAGGGGCCACCCTGCATACCCGTTGGAGATATCTATGGCCAAAATTGTTCGTCTAGAGCCGATCGCTCAACAAACCTCCGTTGAAACAAACGGCAACTTGCTTTCTGTCTTGCTCAATAAAGATTTAGACGTATTGCGCGAGTGTGGTGGCCGGGGCATGTGCGCGACTTGCCATATCTACGTCACCGAAGGTATGGACTCGCTATCGCCCATCAACCGTCGAGAGCAGCGCACCCTCGAAGTAATTACCTCCTGCAAAATGAACTCTCGGTTGGCGTGCCAGTCGCGGGTTTTAGCCAATGGGGTTGTTGTGGAGTTGCCCCCAGGGATGTACATCAACTCTTTGAAAGACATTGAAGTGTTAGTGGGCCGCCGCGCCGAGCAAAATCTGCTTCACCCCCTGACTGGGCAAGTTCTGGTGGAAGCTGGAAAACTCATCACCCGCTCCATGCTCATGCAGCTAGAGAAATCAACCAGCTTCAACGTGGGAGATTACTTCAAACAAAGCAGTGGTGTCTAATTGGATCGCGCAGGATAAGAAGGTTAAAAATTATTAAACTAGGGCATTCTAGAACACATCCCTCCACCAGAAAGAAGTGACCTCTTATGCTGAGCCAGATCAAGCACCTCACCTCAGAGCTAGATGGGCGATACGCCACAGACAGTGAACTCCAGTTTATTGAAGACTATACTCGCTCCTATACCTTGCGGTTAGAAACCTATCAGCGGTTGCAGGAAGCAGAGTCGGAAATTGTTCAGCAGGTTCTAGCCCGCATGAAGCGGCTCAGCCCCAACTTGTTTTACAACGGGCGAGAAGATATGACGGCGAAGTGGAAGCGGGACACGCTGCGAGTGCTGCGGTATTCGGCAACGGCGATGCTGCTGAGCGACCCAGAAACCCTACGAGAGCGGTTTTTACTGTGGTTTCAAACCATCATGCGCGCGTTTGGTGCTCAGCGCAGTTGTGAAATGACTTACCAAGTGATGCAGCAGGTTGTGCAGCAACACCTCAGTGCCGATCAGGCCCATGTGTTTTGCCCAGTGTTGGAGCTGAATCGCCAGGTACTCGGGGTTAATTAAATTTAGCTGCCTCAAGCTCACCGATCTGGCAATCATTTAGCTGATTAAGACAGCGCAATTCGCCAACCCAATTCGCCAACCCATTTTTAGTGTGCGTTTTGATAAGCCACACGTTTTTTTAAGCAAGTAGCCATCATCAAAGATAAACCTTAAAGTTCTGTGTCGCCTGCACAGCAGGCGACACAGAACTTTAAGGTCTACAGGACTTACGCAAGCCTCTTAAATCTGGTGTGTTGGTGTTGTGGGTAGGGCGCGAAGCACCCTACCCACAACACCAATGCGTAGGTCCAGATCTAGTTTTTAATGGTGTCGAGGCACTTAACAGCCGTGATGCTAGAGCTGTTAAACAAAGCTTAAAGCAAATGGGACCCACGTTAAGGTGTGAGTCCCACGCATCAAGTTTTTAGCCTATGCATCTGTTACTTGACGGGAGTGCCAGCAAAGTAGTTGTTCAGGTTGAGAACTCCGGAAGTCGGAGCGGAGGGGTGAAAGTAGTTGATTGCCGAAATCTTAACAACGAAATCTGAGCTTGCACTAAAGGCTGCATTGCTGTCATTCACGCCAAGGTAGGTTTTCCCTTGCCAGTTAAAGGATACGGCTTCATCTGCTAGCAGAGCTTGTGCACCTCCACTGACTTGGTTTTTGTCTGCAAAGGCTGCACTCGCTGCTGCTGTCAAGCTAGCTCCAGCAACCGACCCTGCATTAAACAAGCCTACCGGTTGATTCGGGCTGGCTAGATTATTGGTGAAGCTGAACAAGATGCGATCGCCCTCTGCTGCGTTAAATCCAGTAATCTCATCCAGGCTAGAGATGAGAGAGTGACCTAAGGCAGCTGGCTTAGTAGAAGCCAAAAAGGCAAACGTGTCTGCCCCTGCGCTTCCAGTCAGCACATCCGGTTCACCACCTGAAACCAGCACATCATTCCCATTACCACCTAAGAGAACATCTTTGCCAAGTCCACCTCGCAGGATGTCATTACCGTCCTCACCGTTGAGTGTGTCGTCTCCTGGCCCGCCGAACAACAAATCGTTTCCGATGTCACCAAGCAAAGAATCATTGTCGGCTCCACCATTCAGCGTATCATTGCCCTCAAGGCCAAACAGCGTATCCTGTCCATCACTGCCAAGAATGGAATCGTCGCCAACGCCACCATAAAGGTTATCGTTGCCAGTTCCGCCATCGATTACATCATTGTCAAGGCCACCAAAGATGGAATCGTTGCCAACGCCACCGGAAATAGAGTCGTTTCCGTCTAGGCCACGAATCAGGTCATTACCATCTTCGCCAAGGAGTGTATCGTCTCCAGTACCCCCCAGCAGCGAGTCATCTCCGGCCCCACCCAAGACCGAGTCGTTGTCAGCTCCACCATCTAGCGTATCGTTACCGACATTACCCGATAAGGTATCTAATCCTTCGCCGCCGAAGATGGAGTCATCTCCGTTCACACCATCAAGGTTATCGTTGTCTACACCACCATCAAGCGTATCGTTGCCAAGACCTCCAAGTACGGTGTCGTTACCAGCATTACCAAGAATGGTATCGTTTTCGGTTTCGCCACGGATGAAGTCGTTACCATCGCCACCTTCAATCGTGTCATTACCAGCGCCACCCTGTAGGCTGTCGTTGCCAGCACCACCATTCAAGATGTCGGTTTCAAGGCCGCCAAACAAAGAGTCGTCGCCTGCGTCTCCCAAAATGGTGTCTATACCATCTGATCCTCGTAAGGTATCGTTGCCATCACCACCATAAAGGAGGTCATTGCCAATGCCACCCAGTAGAGAATCGTCACCATACAGACCATAGAGCGAGTCGTTACCATCACCACCATTCAGGAGGTCATTACTGCCAATACCTTCGATAGAGTAGGAATCATCGCCAACGAGTAAGTCATTGTCTAGGCCGCCTTCAAGGGTGTCATTGCCCAAGCCACCGGAGAGGTAGTCAGCTCCATCCTCACCGTGAATGGTATCGCTGCCATCACCACCGTAGAGGGCATCGCTTTCAGTGCCGCCAAATATAGTATCGTCGTCTTCCCGCCCAAAGATGGTGTCGTCACCAGCACCGCCTGTGAGCGAATCATCTCCATAGCTACCGCTGAGGGTGTCGTTGCCATCGCCACCGTTTAAGACATCAATGTCGGCATCATCATCGTCAGAGAAGACATCCCCGTCCTCAAGTCTATCGTTGCCTAGGCCACTTTCGAGGGTGTCATTGCCTAGGCCACCAAACAGTACATCGCTGCCGTCATCGCCGCTAAGGGTGTCGTTTCCGGCTCTACCATAGATTGTGTCGTCGCCAGCACCACCGTTCAACACATCATTGCTGCCGCCGAAGGTATCATCGCCCTCAAGAAAATCGTTGCCCAGGCCACCTTCGAGGGCGTCATTGCCTAGACCGCCATACAGCTTATCATTGCCATCCTCCCCGCGAAGGATATCGTTACCATAAAGGTCATCGCTTTCAGTACCGCCGAACAGGGAATCATCTCCATAACCGCCAGTCAGCACATCATTGCCATCACCACCTTTCAACACATCATTGCTGCCGACACCTTCGACAAAGAAAGTATCATCGCCAACGAGAAGGTCACTACCAAGGCCACCTTCGAGGGTGTCAGCGCCCAAACTGCCATACAGAACATCGTTTCCATCATCACCGTTAAGGAAATCGTTTCCGCTGCCACCGATAAGGGAATCGCCTTCAGTGCCACCAGATATTACATCGTTGCCATCCTGGCCAAAGATGGTATCGATGCCGGCACCGCCTTGGATGATGTCGTTTCCAAGTCCGGCATTGACTGAATCGTTGCCGTTTCCTCCCAGAATGGTGTCGATTCCGTCACCACCTTCAAAAGAATCATTTCCATCTCCACCATCGAGCGAGTCATTTCCGGCGTCACCAAAGAGGCGATCGTTGCCATCACCACCGAGAATGGTGTCATCGCCAGCACCACCAGCTAAACTACTATCGTCTCCCAGGCCACCATTGATAATGTCATTGCCATCTTCACCAAAGATGGTATCGATACCGGCACCGCCTACAATGGTGTCGTTTCCAAGTCCGGCGTTGATTGAATCATTGCCGTCACCACCTTGAATGGTGTTGTTGCCGCTGGTATCCGCAATATAGTCACTCCCGTCCCCTCCCAGAATTAAGTCGTTGCCGTCGTCACCTTCAATCGTGTCATTTCCGGCGCCGCCATTGAGCGAATCATCCCCAGCACCCCCAATGAGTGTATCGTTGCCGTCGCCACCGTTCAGTACATCATTGCCACCGACGGAGACATCGTCGCCATCAAGAACATCGTTGCCTAGGCCACCTTCGAGGGTGTCATTGCCCAAGCCGCCAACCAGAGCATCATCTCCACCCTCACCAAGAAGGAGATCGTTTCCGTCTTGACTAGAGATGAAGTCGTTTTCGGGGGTACCTGTGAGGGTATCATCGCCGTTTGTACCAATGATTTGCGCTAACGTAGCTGGGTAAGCTGCCAGGGTATTGGGGTGAAACGCCAGACTGGGTTTGGTGATGCCGATGCGCACAGGTAAGTTCCAGTCGCCACCGAGGGCTGCGCTGCCCGTTGGGGTGTTGGAAGCGGCGATCGCCACTTGGGTCAAGTGATGCAACTTTTCAACAAATTCGATACCCGCATCTCCCTGGGCGACGTTGCAGCCGTAGAGATAGAGGGCGTTGCCGCTGCTGCTGGAAAACCAGGATTGAACTGCTTGGGCGTACTGAGGCAGCGTTGTAAGACTGAGTTCTGTGTTCCCTAACGACAACGTACCCGGCGCACCATGAGAAACAATGTGCAGCGCAACTGGATAACCGTTTAGGGAATAGGCTTCGAGGACTTCCGTGATTTGGGAAACACCGTCGCGATCGCCATTCAACACATATACGGCTGCCGATTCAACAGCCCCTGCTTTTAGCAGTTCAAGATCCGACACGGTTGCATCGAAAACAATAACCGTGTTCGGAGAATCAACCTGAAGCGAGGCAAAATCAACAGAGTCGCGTGATTGGCGTAGGAGTGTAGCGTTCATTAGGTGACAGTTAGGAAGGTTTGGTGAACATCATCGAAACGCCAGACAGCTCAAATTGACACAGCACAGCTTGCCATTTTGTACATCGTGGCCAGCGGAATGACTAATTTCGCAAGGCCACATCCGTGACAAAACGCAGACTCTCTGTGTCTCTTGGTTTAGCGGAGTATTTGATTGTTAAAACTTGCTAGTGGCTGCTGGTGAGTATTGCAAAATGATTGTCCAATTGAGCTTGGAACATAAACTAAGTAGCCCAATTGAGACGCAATCAGCCCGGTAATCCATTTTAAGAAAGATTAATCAGTCCAATTAACGTGAAATCATTCTGTCATCCATCTTAGGGAATACAAAAAAGGGATCTTGGAACAAATACAGGGATTTTAATGATGAGCTCGCTATAAGTTCCGTACAATTACGAGTGTTACCCCTCAATTGATGCAATTAGCCCTAGAAAAAATTCGATAGGGTTTCTTGGGTGGTTCCGCAAAAGTCTCTCAATCAACACGTTCAGCGTTTTTGGCATTGTTTATACTTATTGCCGTAGCGTCCCTGATGGCCTGTTGTCGCTGATTGGGAGAAGAGGCGTTAAACTCCTTTCCCTGCGTCCAAACACAAGAGAGGGGAGCACGAGGAGCGGGACAGTACAGGGCTTGAAGCACGCTTAAACTTTTCCATACGCAGTCGGACAACTTCTCGCAGGCTCTATCCACGAAAAGTCGTCCGACAACTTTGGAACTTTGTGCGAAATGCACCAGTTCGGTTTAGCTTTGGGATAAATTCCGTCAGAATTTATCCCAAAGCTAAGCTGCAACCCATGCCTAGTGTTTAGCACCGCGATAGCGCATGCCTTGTTTAAGCGTGTAAAAATTCTCAATTTTGGGAATATCGCCCCGGCGGCCCATCACAATCACAATATCGCCTTCGTGAATGGCAACTCCTGTACCTGGGCTGGTAACGAGTTGCCCTTCGGCGCGTTTGAGAGCGACGACCATGAATGAGCCCTTGCCGCTGGCTTCAATGTCTTTTACAAAATGGCCAATCATGGGGGAACCTTTGGGAATCAGGAGTTCTTCAAGTTGTAGGTTAATGTGGGCTAGCATTTCGTTGAGGCTGCTGCCGCCGTTGTTGCGATCGAGAAAATCGAGCGTGGCTGGATGGGTAATCATGTGGGCCATGCGCATGGCACCGATGGTGGCAGGTAGCACAACATGATTGGCTCCAGCGAGCCTGAGTTTGCGCTCGGTTGTTGGAAATTCGCCCCGCGCCAAAATCACTAAGTTAGGATTGAGCCCCCGACCCGTGAGCGTAATGAAGACATTTGCAGCATCGTCGGGGAGCGCTGTCGCCAAAAATTGAGCCCGCTC
Organism: Leptolyngbya sp. AN02str; assembly: GCF_050565595.1. NCBI lineage: Bacteria > Bacillati > Cyanobacteriota > Cyanophyceae > Leptolyngbyales > Leptolyngbyaceae > Leptolyngbya > Leptolyngbya sp. AN02str. The sequence continues at coordinate 60,016 of NZ_JBNXVR010000038.1, forward strand.
AATCCCGGCCAGTTGCAACACCTCTTCATCCGTTGCGTTTCCAGTAATGACCAGGTAGCCGAGTTCTTGAGCTTCGGTAATGCGATCGCTACTGTTGTCAATTATCACAAAGGGCTGCATAAAGTTGGCCAGTTCTCGAGCCAAAATTTGCCCCATTCGCCCAAAGCCGCAAATCACAACGTGATTTTCTAGAGTTGCGATCGTTTTAATCATGCGTCGTACGCCTAGCGCCTTGTTCAGTTCGCCTTCTGTGATCATTTGCACCAATCCGCCAACGGCATACACCACAGAAGAAGTGCCGCCAACAATTACCAGCATGGTAAACACCCGCAGCGTTGGCGTGTTGATGGGCTGCACTTCGCCAAAGCCCACGCCAAATACGGTAATCACAACCTGATAAATAGAGTCAATAAATGACCAACCCGATGCGACATATCCTGCTGTTGCCACAATGATAGTGATGATGAACAACATCATCCCTGTGATAATGCGGCGAAAGGATGTATGCATAGATGGGCGATCGCACCGTTGGCGATGAGTTAAACATTGAAAGCAGAGAGTAGAACCTTGAGGTTGAAGCCGAGGCCGAATGGCAACCCACCACCAAACTCAACCATGGAGGATACCGTGCAGGATATTGGGACGGAATCACGACGGAAGATGAGAAGAAATAGATGATAGAAGCGATCGCCCCCGACTTGCAACCGACATGACAACAACTTATTCAGTCATCAGATAATAAATTGTGCAAGCCGAACGTATCATCAGCCAAATCGCTTCAACACCAATTGTTACACCAGATCTAGCTGGCCCCAGCATTTCTCTAACTAGACCTTATTGTAAAGCTGGATGAATAGCATCCTGACCTCATCCACTCAGTCCAACCATCTTGTGGTTGTGTTTTTCATGGGTGGATGGGGGTTGTAAGCAAGCAGCCATCATTCACCAGATAACCCTCAAACTCTGTGCCGTCCACACATCAGACGGCACAGAGTTTGAGGATCTGTCTTCTAAGAATGTCGAGATCCTTAAGACCAGTATCAACATTTTACGGATGTTCTTCGATTGCGCCTTCGGCCTGATTGGCAAGCTGCTTCAGCGCTTCCAGCGTATCGGATGAGGCCGTTTGCCACAGTCCCCGTTGGTGGGCTTCGAGCAAGCGCTCAGCCATGTCCCGTAGCACCCAGGGGTTCTTGGCCTGCACAAATGCCTGCACCTGCGGGTCAAACAGATACGCATCGGCAATGCCCTGATACATAAAGTCTTCGACGCAGCGAGCTGTTGCATCGTAGGCAAACAGATAGTCCACCGTTGCCGCCATTTCAAACGCGCCCTTGTATCCGTGGCGCATGACCCCGGCAATCCATTTGGGATTGACAACCCGCGATCGGTAAACTCGGGCAATTTCTTCGGACAGGGTGCGAATGCGGGGGTGTTGGGGGAGTGAATGGTCGCCAAAGTAGGTGTGCGGATTTTGACCCGAGAGCGATCGCACCGCTGCCGTCATGCCTCCCTGAAATTGATAGTAATCGTCGGAATCCAGCAGATCGTGTTCGCGGTTATCTTGGTTGTGCAGCACAATTTGCAAGTTGCGCAACCGCTGCTCAAAAGCCTCTGAAGCGGGGCGACCATTGCCAGATCGACTGTAGGCATAGCCGCTCCAGTTCAGGTAGGCCCGCGCCAAATCCTCATCGCTCGTCCAGTTTTGCGCTTCGATTAACCCCTGCAATCCAGCGCCATAGGCTCCTGGCTTCGACCCAAAAATTCGATAGCGCGATCGCTCCAGGGCTTGATCTGGCTCCAAACCTGCCGCTTGCCATTGCTCAGTTTCCTGGCGCGATCGCGCCGCCAGGGGATTCTGCTCCTCGGGTTCATCCAGCGCCGCCACCGCCTGCACCGCCTGGTCAAACAGATCAATCAAATTGGGAAATGCATCTCGAAAGAAGCCCGAGATCCGCAGCGTGACATCCACCCGAGGCCGCCCCAACAGCGACAGCGGAATGATTTCAAAATCCACCACTCGGCGCGAGGCTCCTTCCCACACGGGCCGCACCCCCAGCAGCGCCATTGCCTGTGCCAAGTCATCGCCGCCCGTTCGCATACAAGAGGTGCCCCAGGCCGACAGTCCCAGCGTTTTGGGAAACTCGCCGTGCTCTTGGGCGTAGCGCTCTACCAGAGCCTCAGCCGACTTGCGGCCCACATCCCAGGCACTTTCGGTAGGAATGGCGCGAATATCGACGGAGTAAAAGTTGCGTCCCGTGGGCAAAACTTCGGGTCGTCCCCGGGTTGGCGCACCCGAGGCACCACTGGGCACATAGCCCCCATTCAAGCCATGGAGCAGGTGAGTGAGTTCGGCCTGGGTTTGCTGGAGGACTGGAATGAGAGTCGCCACTATCCAGCTGAGCACGTCCTGTACGGCTGGGTGCTGGGTTGCAGGGTCTTCATCCAGGCCGGCTAGTTGGGCCGATTGCATGTTCCCAGCGCTGAGCATGGCATCGACCCAGTGAGCGGCTGTCTGTTCCATGCGTTCAATGGCATCGCCAACGGTACGGCATCCCTGAAGGGAAGGGTTCATCCTGTCGGGTTCTGCCAGAGGTTCTCCACCCTTCGCCGTCAGTGGGTCAAGCTGGAAGTTCCAGGCAGCCGCGATCGCGCGAGTCAGTCCCGGTCGGTTGGGGGTGGGATGTCGGGCGATCGCCACAACCAGATCTCGCAATTGCCGACCAGTTGGGCATTGACCAAAGATGTGCAACCCATCACGAATTTGGGCTTCTTTTAGGTCGCAGAGGTAGGTGTCGGTGCGGGTGAGCAGCTCGGAGAAGAGGGGGGTTAGGGATTGGGGTCTAGGGGCTAAGGTGGGGAGTGGGGAGTGGGGAGTGGGGAGTAGGGTCGAGAGGCCAAGTTCTTGCTGGAGGTTTTCTTGGGTGAGGAGGGTGAGAATGCGATCGCGAATGGTGGGAAGCCGAGTGGGGTCTAGGGTTTGGGCTTCGTAGTATTCATCGACCAGGGCTTCGAGCTGGTGCAGGTTGCCGTAGAGTTCGGCTCGGGTAAGGGGCGGGGTGAGGTGGTCGATAATCACGGCTTGGGCGCGGCGCTTGGCTTGGGAACCCTCACCGGGGTCATTCACAATGAAGGGGTAAAAGTGGGGCAGTGCGCCAAAGGCCACTTCGGGATAGCACTCGTTCGATAGGGCAACGCTTTTGCCCGGTAGCCATTCCAAGTTGCCGTGCTTGCCAACATGCACCACCGCATGAGCCCCAAAGTGCGATCGCACCCACTGGTAAAACGCTAAGTAATGATGGGTGGGCTGCAAATCGGGAGCATGGTAATTGAGGCTGGGGTCTTGGTCGTAGCCGCGCGCTGGCTGAATGCCCACAAATACATTGCCCAACTGCACTCCAGCAATGGGAAATGCGGTATCCGACCAAACACCATCTGCCCAAACACCATCTGCCCAAACATTATTCGACTGAGCAGGGTTCAGCTGAGTGGGCGCGATCGCCTGTTCTGGGCTTCCCCAGCGATCGCAAACATCGGCTTGCACGGCCTGGGGCAATTGTTGGAACCAATAGGCGTAGTCGGGCAGGGATAGGGACTGGGCGATCGCCCGTAGCTCTGCGCCTTCTGGATCGTTCGTTCTCCCTCGGGTAAGCTGCTGAATTAGCGCATCACCGTCGGAGGGAATGGGGCCAACGGTGTAGCCCGCTGCGTGCAGTGCCTTCAAAATTTCGACACAGCTTTGGGGGGTATCCAGCCCAACCCCATTGGCAAGGCGACCATCGCGGGTGGGGTAGTTGGCCAAAATTAAGGCAATGCGGCGATCGCCCACCGGAGTATGCCGCAGTTGCACCCAATGGGCTGCCATATCGGCCACAAACTGAATGCGATCGCCCACAGCGGCATATCCCACCACATCCACCTCAAGCTGGGGGTGATGTGCCTGCACCGACTTAAACGATATCGCCCGCGAAATAATCCGTCCATCCACCTCGGGCAAGGCCACGTTCATCGCCACATCGCGTGGAGCCAGTCCCCGCGTTTGTCCTTTCCACTGCTCTAGCGTGCCCCCACTCAAAATGAGTTGCAGCACCGGCACATTCAGCCGCTCCCACAGGGCAACGTTGTGCGTTTCGGCATCCAGCCGCGCCAGGGAAAAGCTGGTCGCATTCAGCAACACGTCAATTCCTGGCTGCTCCTTCGGCTGAAACCAATCCAGCATCTCGGACTGCACATCGGGGTCTCGCAATGAGGACACATAGACCGGAACAGGCTCTAAGCCACGATCGCTCAAGGCTTGACACAGCATCTCTATTGGCTCCAGGTTGCCAGCCAGATAGTGCGCCCGGTAAAACAGGATGCCAACTTTTGGGCAGGGTGTCTTGAATAGGCAATCGCCCCTTTGCACAGATGGCTCACGCCATGGGTATTGGCCAACCATAGGAACAGGCTGGGGAGCCGCCGGGTGGTAGCTCGTATTCCAAATGCGATCGCTCAAAAACTGAAGCCCCTGCACCATATTATCCAGGCCGCCCTCGGTCATGTAGCGCCAAAACTGGTTCACCACAGCCAACGGTACGGTGGAATGGCTGAGCAAAGCTGGATCAGGGCGATCGTCACCCGGAATCACCAACAGAGTTGCTCCCGTTTGGGCGATTGTTTGCTGAACCACCTCCAGACCATAGGGCCAGTAGGCTTGTCCTCCCAGCAGCCGCAGCACAATCACTTCCGCTTTTTCCAGCACCTCTTCGGCGTAGGTATCAATGGTGAGCTGTTGCTGAAGCTGAAGCAGATTGGCTACCCGATATTCTGGAAAATCGGACGGGAGCTGAGTGCGAGCGCGGGCCAATAGCTGAATGTCGGTATCGGCTGCGGTTAGCACAATCAGCGGTGCAGGCGTTTGCTCAAGGAATATGACGCCATCGGCATCGGGAGTCCAGCCTCCGGGGGTTGCGGCGAGTCGGTGCATGTAAAAACGAGAATCATGGCAATGGGGAACAGGAGAGATGAGGGACCCGACCGAGACTGCGGGCATGTCACAACCATCCACCCAGTCCTATCCTATAGAAAAGGCAGAAGGTAACAGCATTTAGTACGCATTCGGCCCCAATTTGACACGGCAATCCAGGTCTCCGAATGGTGAATTTGGCCTAAAGAATAAAAAATGCAATTTGCTCAATTTGCACCACGAATCTTTATAATTTCCTAATGCTTATCACGAAATTCTTACGAGAACCGAAGGAACTCTAGGGGAGCGATAGCATAAATCTAAACCTAGTAAAACTTCAGACCAACTACAAGCTGACCTGCCAATACCACTTCGAGACGTTAACTATCGCAATGGGCTTTTTAAGCAAGCTTTGGAGCTTCTTTTTAAGATAGATAACCACCGTATAGCCATCTCGACCCATGGCATGATGTAGGCCCGGTAGGCTATTGCCAGCATCCTGAGAAACGTATTTTCAGACACTGGTGTTAGGGTCTGCACCTCGACCGCTGGTTGCGGTTTATCACCTCTTTTTATGCTCAGCCCTGAAAAATTTGTGCTGTCTCAGGTTGTATCTTCAGCCGTACTGAATAAGCTGTGCCAGGTTCAGTGCGATATGGCCCAGGAGTTGGGCATTGCCCTATGGCTAACAGAGCAAGATCTGCCCCTATCTTGGAACGACGAGATCACGTTTGATCGGTTTTCGTTGGTGGTTTCGCCGTTGTTTAGTGCCCTATTGGTGGGGCGTAGCGAAGCCATTGCTGATGAGTTGCAACAGGCAAACGGGCTGAACAACTGGGACTGTTATACCATTCATTTGGCATTTGACCCAGCGACAATTGCTGCGGTGCTTGATGGCTGGATTGCAGACCTGCCCGCCGACCATGCGTTGCGATATCGTCTTAAGGAGCAGCGAACTCAGCTTGGGGCAAATGATCCAATGCTGCAAAGCCAGTTTACGCTGCGGCTAATTCAGGCGATCGCGCCGGAGCCTGCGATCGCACCTGAACCAGCTCCGATAGTACGCAAGGAGGTGGTGGAGAGCGGGCCATTGACCATGGCGGATCTGCTTCAAAAAAATGCGGCACTGGAAAAGCAAATTCGCGATCGCACTCAAGATTTGCACGATGCGATTGTGGCTGCTGAGGCCGCCAGCCGCACCAAAAATGAATTTATTGCAGCCATGAGCCATGAGCTGCGCACACCGCTCACGGCGATTATTGGCATGTCGGCAACGCTGATGCGCTGGTCACGGGATGAGCTGAGCGATCGCCAACGCAGCTTTTTGCAAACCATTCACGACAGCGGCCAGCATTTGCTGGCTATCATCAACGACATTCTCGACATGTCACAGTTTGAGTCGGGCAAAACGGTCTTGCAGCTCAGCGAATTTTCGCTGTCGCTGATGGCCCAGCAAGCCTTGAAATCGGTCGAAGACGCTGCCGAGCAGCATGCCGTAGAGCTGGAGCTAGATGTGCAGGTGGCACCCGGTCGCGATCGCTTTGTGGCGGATCCCTATCGGGTGCGGCAAGTGCTGCTCAACTTGCTGAGCAATGCGGTCAAATTTACGCCGGATGGGGGCCGAGTGACGCTGCGAGTTTTTGCCGATCCTAACTCGGTCATTTTTCAGGTCAAGGATACGGGAATTGGCATTGCCGAACACAAGCGATCGCTGCTGTTTCAAAAGTTTCAGCAATTGGATGGCTCTTATCAGCGCGTTTACGAAGGGACGGGCTTGGGGCTTGCCCTCACCAAGCAGTTGGTGGAACTGCATGGAGGCCGCATTGCGGTCGATTCCACCGTTGGCGTGGGTTCGATATTTACGGTGTATTTACCCGTGCGGCAGGTGGCTGCTCACGAGGTTCTGCCTAATGTGGAATTGGAGGTTCACTCAGGCGCAACCCAGGGTCGCATTGTCCTTATCGAAAATCATGAGGAAAGCGCGAATATTATTTGCGACATGCTGACGGCGGCGGGCTACCAGGTGGTGTGGATGCTGGATGGCACCATGGCCATGAGCCAAATTGAAATGCTTCAGCCTGCTGCTGTGATTGCCGATATTGAAGACGCTGGAAGCGATGGCTACGAATTCATTCGCCATTTGCGGCAAAATCCCACCACCAAAAAGCTAAAGGTCATTGCGATCGCGCCGAACTCGCTGGAAGACACCCAAGCTCGATGCAAGGAATCGGGAGCCGATGAGTGCTTAGTTAAACCCATTTCTCCTGAGCAAATTTTGCCCAAGGTTTTAGCACTCATTACCCAAGGGTCTTTAGCTCAATCGTGATTGCTAAGTGGAGCGATCGCACTCCTCACTATCAGAGGAAATAAAGAAAAAGCTTATCTCCTCACAAATACAACTTAATCGACGAAGAGTTTTAGTAGATAGCGTGAATCCACCGTGATAATCATTACCCTCCCACCACACTGAGATCGAAAGCCTATAACCTCGTTCCTGAAAAACGCTCTTTAAAGTCTCTGCTCTTGGTTCAATCCTATCAAGGAGATACTCTGCATGTATTTCTGGGCTTGTGGAATTCACAAGACTCTTTGTGTTGAAACTCCACAATCCACTTGACCTTTTATGCTGCCCACTACGAGTTTCAAATAAATCTCCTTTGGCAAAAGCTTTATGTGGTTGAATTTGAAGAACTCTAGTAACTTCATCTGGTTCTAGATCACTTCCTAAGATACCGAATCTAAGATGCGTTTCCTTGCAAGCAGGGTTGTTGTTGAGATAGTGTTTTGAGCTAGACATCCTGAATACAACCTGTTACTAAACGTGTCACTATCGCACTATGTAATGCAGCTTAATGGGCTCGAGTGACAAAGGCCAGTTCCAGATTTATTCTTCTACTCTGAAGAAGTGGACACAACTGCCATAGTCGCCTGCGATCGCGGTTTTCCCATCGGGCGTGAGGGTACAGCAGAAGAAGGAGCGATCAACTGCTGTTTGAAGAAGATTTAAGTCAGTCATATAAATAATCTACTTTAAGCTCTTAAACACATGTTCTTCTACAAAAAAGAGCGAAGCCTTCTGAGCATATACTCCTCAAGTTTTTTGGAGTAGTTCTTCACGTGTTTACACTCTCCTCCAACTGCATAGAACTCATGAACAGGGGGGTCGTCTCCTTCCGAAGCACAGATATAGTAAAAATATTCATCTAACTGATCATGAAGAAAAACGATCGCATCTTCTGGCAAAGATTCAGAGAGACCTAAAACTTGCATCAGTTTTATTGCCATTGCTCGATTCCCTTTAATCAAATAGTGGCGGAAGTATTGTCCTTCAAAAACAAACCCGCCATTTCCTATCCAGAGCAACAATTCCCTGTAAGCTGCTGGTAAGCGAAGTCCTAAATTGTCTTCCAGCTTCTGCACCTCTTCTACGCTACAAGGACGGGTGAAATAGCGTCCTACCTTACGCTTCTGAAGATTATGAAAAACCTGAGTTATGGATAAGAAAGGGAGGGACTGGATAAGCTGAGCTTTAAGAGAAACATCAGCAGAGCCCCTCCTATGACTAGTTTAGAAGAAGTGTTTTGTGACATCGACGACTTTTGCCAACGC
>NZ_JBNXVR010000039.1:0-64851 GCF_050565595.1 Leptolyngbya sp. AN02str
TCAATAACACCCGCAATCAGTCCCAAGTGGTCCAAGTTCTCGATCTGCAAGGGGGCGATCCTAACTCGTCTCCCTCAGCTTATCCCCACTCCCTTTAATTCCCAGAGCAACCTGCGGAATGTCGGTTCTCATGCTCGAGGAGAGCATGAGAATGACTGGGTTCAGCACCTCAATATCTTGACGCCTCCAGATGATAAGTGTTTGAAATACGTTCGAGCCGATGAGTTGCAGCCCCAGCAAGTTGATGAACTATTAGCTATCTATATTGCATATCTTGAAAGATGGCCTACTGCTCCTGTCTTACATGTCGGGCTTTGGGTTTATGTTGATGGACGACATTGGATTAGTTCTTATGCAAATTCTGAAAGATTCTTCTTTGAGGAATGGTTCGCAGGTTTAAGAACAGTACTACGGAGTGAGGAAAGTGCTAAAGCTTCTGTCGAGATTTAGGAAGGATGTTCAGTCAACATAGAATGGACTGCACACCAATTGACGCTGGTGGAACACATCTTAGGACACAAGGGGACTTCAACCACCTTGAACCTTTGGGATTTCATGCGCCATCTCATTAACGCAGGTGAGACTTATTTAGAATTAATTGCAAAGCTATTAGCGGTGATTGGAATATACAATCGCTCAACAAGTAATGCAGCTGAACTGGCTCGCATTGCTGAAGAGCTTTCTCAGCTTGACAAAACCTATGTCAAAACCTGTGTGGATGACTTGAGAAACGAATTAGCAAACCAAGGCAAAAATTAGAGCGCATAATTGGGACGAATTTATGAGGTGGCGATCCAGCCGTTGGCGATCGCCATGGATAGCGCCTGATACCGCGTCCGCGCTTTGAGCTTGCTCAGCACATTGTTGACATGAAACTTGATGGTGCTTTCGCTGATCATGAGCGTGTTGGCAATGTCGCGATCGCGCAATCCCGTCGAGAGCAGCTGCATAATTTCTTGCTCCCGCTCCGACAGCACAGGAGATGGCCCATCCTCGCTCAAACCCCAGGTTTGGCCCTGGCTCACGGCTTCTACCGCTTCGCGCAACTGGGCCGGAGCGATCGCCAAATCCACCACTGCCGCCACGCCTTTAGGAATGGCTCGCAATCCCATATCCAGCCAAATTATCGATTGGCCTGGTTTAACTTGAGTCACATCATTGGTTAGCAGCGGTGCTGGAATCGCATCGTCGTTGCAAACCCAAATTCCCGCTTGGTAGGCCAACTGAGTTAATGCAGACTGCAACACAGGCAAGGTGCAAAGCATCTTGAGCTTTGGCCCAACGGAGCAGGTTGGATAGGGCAAATTCAGCACAATTTGAAGGGCTGTTTCATTCCCATCTGTAACGGTTTTTAGCGAACCACCCAAACACGACACCGTAAAGGACAAATCACCAAACAGCGATCGCACCCAGTCGCCCGTTTCTGCTGCGGTGGTTGCCGTCACCGCCACAATCGTTTCGAGCGAAACCAGCTCAGTTCGGTAGGTGAGCCGACTGTAGATACAATCCAGTTGGTTCAACCGCTCGGCAACGGCCAAAAATAGATGCAGCGTCGATAGGGGCAGCGGTTTTTCGGTGCCGACCAGGGTGAGCCGCGTCGAGGTTAAAATGGCAGCCAGCTGATCCGATAACAGGCCACCGGGTATCGAAGCCGATGACGCGATGACAGAGTGCGATCGCACCTGTTGCTGAAACCGAATTGCTGCCTCCAGGGCTACCGCAATCGTGGTGCATAGGCTTTGCAACACTTCCAAAAATTCTGTCGCCAAGGGGCGATGGCTGAACATGGCAATCACCCCAACCACGCGATCGCCTGCCATGAGTGGATATCCTGCAAACCCGCGAATTTCATTGGCGATCGCCCAGTCCCGATCTTTCACCCATGACTCTTCAGACAAGTTATTACTGAGAAAGGGAACTTGATTTTGCGCAATCTTCCCGACCTTGTAGGCACCCATAGGCACCCGCGCAAACTCCCCATCTAGCCGGGTGTACATTCCCGACGACGCAACCAACCGCAACGATGCGCCATCTGGCTCCACCAGCCAAATCCGGGCAAAGGCACAATCAAACTGGGCAATTAATCCTTCAGTAATTCGGCGGGCGATCGCCTCTGGCTCCATGCATCCAGACAAATTACGAGCCAGCTCATTGGCGCGTTGCAAATCTACCAACAAGCGCGCCGGGTTTAACAGCCCATCCATCACATGAGACACCATACGCGCAGGCTCAGCCAACACCTCTCATTCAGCCGGATCTAAAGACGATTCGCTGTATTGAACACTACACCTATCAAGAATTTCCGCCAATAATGCAGCATCCATCAGCCAAAGTTCACTAGCAATTCTCGTGAACTGGGGAAGCGGCTCTCTTGATTCGTGTTTCCAACAAAATAATCTTCCTTAAGATAGGTGTAGCACTCTAGTGATTTTTTATACCTTGTAGAAACGAAAACATTGTCAGTGTGCCATCCGCTTGTTCGTTGATATTAGGCAACTTTCAAAGTTGTAGGGGTGTAGCACAGACGAGCCATGCGATCGCCAAACCATTCTCAATTGCATGGTTAGCTTTTTGTGCTCAATGTGTTTTATTTATATTTTTCCAATATTTAATCTATCCTTAGAATTTCAATACAATTTGTTACAAATGAATTTTCTAAGGGAATCCTGAGCTGAGCAACATCCCTTCATGAGGCTGGTTCAGCTTCATTGCGCCAACAAGTCAACCTTCTCCCTCTCCCATTGGAATTTCACCTTTTATGAGCGCAGCCAACTCGCTGAATTCGGTAGAGTCAACTCATTCTCTATCAGCTTCTCTTCAGTCACCGTTCCGATTGCGTAAATTTTGGCAAGCGCCTCAGCGCCTTTGGCTTCTCATTCTGTTTCTGGGTATGAGTACCCTGGTTGGCATTGGAACAACCGTATGTTTTCGGTTAATTCAGGGATTGATGCTTGAAAACCTGAAAACCCAAATGCTGTCTGATGTTGAGCATGGGGCTCATCAAATCGACAATTGGCTAACAGCGCGCCGCATTGAGGTTGAAATGCTGGCGAACACGCCTAAAGTTCAATCGATGGACTGGGAAGAGGCTGGCCCCTATCTAACCGCCGAAGAACTGCGAATTGGTCAATTTTCTACCTTTACACTGATCAATCCCGATGGTTCTTACTACAACACAGACTTTGGGCTGACTGGGTTTAATTTGAGCGATCGCCCATGGTTCCAAAAAGCATTGGCAGGAGAAGCGGCGTTCAGTGATCCTATTGTTGCGCGTAGTTTGAATCTGCCTGTAGTAACCATTAGCGCCCCCATTCGTCAGGTAGGACAGACAACTTCAATTGGCGTACTGGGTGGTGCCATTGCTATCGATACCGTGACGGCCGTTGTCAATGCGATTCCCCAAGTTGAAGGAAGCTATGCCTTTGCCCTGAATTCTCAGGGGGTTGCCATCACCCATCCCAACTCGGACTACGTCTCCCATGGCAACGACCTCATTCCCAGTTTGGTGCAAAGTGAGGATACAGAATTAGGAGCGATCGCTGCGGCAATGGTTGCTGGTCGGCAGAACGTTGTAAAAGCCACATTAGACGGCAAATCCTACTACGTGGCTTACATGACGTTGAATGAAGTGGATTGGTCGTTGGCGTTGGCAGTTCCGAGTCAGGCCATCGACTCGCAGCTCTATCCGCTGTACCTGATGGCAAGTGTGATGGCGGCCTTGCTATTGATTGCGATGTTTGGAGCCTGGAAACAGTTATTACTGCTTGAAAAAACGCGTAAACTTGCTGCGCAAGAGCTGGTCAAAAATCGCATCAACAGTCGGATTCGCGAAACGTTAAATCTTTCATGTATTTTGCAAGCGGCGATCGATGATTTAGGCAATCAACTCGATCTGGATCACGTTCTATTTGGTTGGTTTGTGCCATCATCCCAACAATTCGAAATTGTGCAAGCTTTTCCGGTTACCTCATATCGGGCGCTAGCCCCCTTGCAGCCTAAGCCCGGAGAAACGCTAGCCGATTGCTTGGCTGAGCAATTGGGCCTGTACCTGATTAGCGATGATGGGTATAAGCCTATACATGCTGGCACCTACAGCGCATTGGCCATTCCTGGGGATGCCGATCGCACCGGTTACTTGATTGGGGTGGATGCCAAAAAGTTAACCAAAAGCCAGCAGAGTGTCCTGGTATCGGTCAGCGACCAGTTGGCGATCGCCATCAAGCAGGTCAGCCTCTATCAACAAACCCAAGAGCAAGTTGGCGTACTCAACGACACCCTCAACACCCTAAAAGCCACTCAACTGCAGCTGGTGCAAAGCGAAAAGATGTCGAGTCTGGGGCAAATGGTGGCAGGTATTGCCCATGAAATCAACAATCCAGTGAACTTTATTCATGGCAATATTTCCCATGCGAGCGACTATACCAGCGAACTACTCGATCTCATTAGCGTCTATCAGGAAGAGTATCCTCACGCCTCATCGCGCATTCAAAACAAGGTCGAAGCCGTTGAATTGGAGTTCCTAAAAGAGGATTTGCCCAAGCTTCTGTCTTCGATTCAGGTGGGAGCCCATCGCATTCGTGAGATTGTCCAATCCCTGCGCACATTTTCTCGGTTGGATGAGGCCGAAGTGAAGGATGTCGATATTCATGAAGGCATTGATAGCACCCTCATGATTTTGCAGAGTCGCCTTAAGCCGACGGGTAATCGCCCCGGAATTGAGATTGTCAAACAGTATGGCAATATTCCCTTGGTGGAATGTTACGCTGGACAGCTCAATCAAGTGTTTATGAACATTATTAGTAATGCCATTGATGCGCTAGAAGAGCATGATCGCCAGCGCTCAGAAGAGGAGTTGCAGCATACGCCTAGCACGATTGCGATCGCCACTCAGCTGATTGAGCCAGGATGGATTCGCATCCACATTGCAGATAATGGGCCGGGGATTCCCAACGACGTCGCTCCTCGTATTTTCGACCCATTCTTTACCACAAAGCTGGTCGGTAAAGGAACTGGAATGGGATTGGCCATTAGCTACCAAATTGTGACCGAACGCCATCGTGGGCGTATTACCTGCCATTCCACCCCAGGCTGCGGAACAGAATTTATGATCGAAATTCCGGTGGAGCAGCATGTCGCTGATGCCGCTTAGATTTCCTCGGCAGATGGGCAAATCCATGGCTAGAAGGGCGGGTTGCGCCATGGGGCTGAACTTTTTGGCTAACCTTGCCTGCTAGGTGGAGTCGGGGGGTTAGACCGTTGCATGCTTGCACGGGGCTACAAGCCCAAAATCTCGCCATCAGGCAGAGCGTTTTGCAAAAATCATGCGATACACAGGGTCGCCATTTTCAAGGGTTGACAGTTCTCGTTCGGTTGCGATGGGAAATGGGTTTTCGGTCTCTTGCGGTATGCCGCTCAGCTGCACAAAGGCTGAATGCTCCCGAAAGCGATCGCCCATTTCCAACAGCACGTCTTCCACATCAGATTGCAGAAACACGTTTCCGTTATCCGACAAAAAGGTTGCCAACAGGTCAACCATATCCGGTTGCACCACTCGGCGTTTTTGGTGTCGTTTCTTAAACCAGGGGTCGGGAAACTGAATGGTGACCCATTGCAACTTGCCCGCTGGGAGCGATCGCAAAATGGGCTCTAGCGAGTTGTTCGCATTGCAAAACATATAGTGCAAATTGGTGTAGCCCAACGACTGGCAAATTTCGTTGGCTTGTATCACCAGCGGTTCTCGAATTTCTAGGCCAAGCATATTCCAGTCTGGCCATTGCTCAGCAAGCTGCAACGCAAATCGTCCCCGTGCGCAGCCAATATCCAACAGCAGCGATCGCGACTCATCTGCATACACGCGCTCCCAGGCTGGCGGCTCTACTGGCTGCTGATATTTTTGGCTCAGCGGATTGACATGCTGGCGTACCCGAACAACTGCCAAAGTTCTACCCTCTTTTGTACATATCGTCTGTCCCAGCCTCGATCATACCCATAACGGCTCAGGCTCAGATCGCCAGAAATTTTTTGAGGAACAATCATCCCGGCTTCAAAGCTTTAGGCGAAGTGCGCTAGCCTTGATCTACCGGGTATCGGCGCGAATCAACGATAGCAAAAGAGGCATCGACTCTCGCTATCGACTGCGTTCTTTGCTGTCCATAGTCCTTCATCTATTCAGTGTTGGCTTTCTCCATGCCTCTCAGTTTTCGGTTTGCCATTGTTAGCGATCCTCACATTGCTTTACCCAAAACCATTTGGGATAACCCCAGTCGATTTCACTTGGTAGAGGTGAGCATTCCCGCACTGGAATATGTGCTGGCAGAATTGGCAGAACTTAATCTGGATTTTTTGCTGGTTCCTGGCGATCTGACGCAACATGGCGAACCCGAAAACCACGAGTGGTTCGCAACCCGATTGGCTCAACTTCCCTATCCGGTCTATGTTGTGCCGGGAAATCATGACATTGTGCAGCGCGATCGCACCGAACAGGCCATTGGTCTGCATGAGTTTGCCGGGTTCTATCAAAAATTTGGCTATTGTGATGGGGCTCAGCCGTACTATGTGCGCGAGGTCGTTCCTGGTGTTGCGCTCGTTGGGCTCAACTCTATCGCGTTTGATGAAATAGGCACCCAACTCAACACTGGTCTTGTGGATGAAGCCCAATTGCACTGGTTAAGAACAACATTGGCCGAGCTGAATGCCTCCCTTGTGATGGTAATGATTCACCATAATGTGCTGGAGCACATGCCAGGGCAGAGCCGCCACAGCATGGGACAACGATACATGCTGCACAATGCGCCCGAGTTATTAGCCCTGTTGCGATCGCATCAGGTTCCGCTCGTCTTCACCGGACATTTGCATGTGCAGGATATTGCTCAAGAGCAAGGAATCACCGAAATTACCACCGGGTCACTGGTGAGCTATCCCCACCCCTATCGCGTGCTGCACTATACCGAAGATGATCAAGGCGATCGCCACTTGCGAGTGGAAACCTATCATGTTCCCTCGGTGCCCGGTTGGGAAGATTTGGCGGCTCAGTCTCGTGAATGGATGGGCGATCGCTCCAACCATTTCATGTACCGATTTTTGACGCAGCCACCGATTAGCATGTCACCGCAAGAAGCCCAAGAACTAGTTCCCGATTTGCGATATTTTTGGGCAGATATTGCCCGTGGCGATGCCCAAATCGACTATCCCCACTTTCCCAAGCGGGTGCGCCGTTATTTACAAGCGTTTAGTGCTGTCGATCCTCAAGGCAATCTTCAACTCACTGACAACAATACGATTTTGAAGCTCTAAAGACTGCTTTTTGAAACGAGATTGAGCAGTGATTTGGATTCAATTAAGGAAAAAAGCGATCACGTTTGCAAACATCTCTATAGATAGATCTAGATTATTTCAATTGAAAATGACTCAATCCCAGAGATAGATGAACTTGCTGATGCATTCCACGACCATAAGGAAAGGAAAACAGCAAGGGAACTGACACCGTGGTCATGCAACGTGAGCCCAGAACGTTAACTAAAAATCAATCAACTGTGAACCCAACTTCAGCATCGAGTTATCAAGCATCAGTTGATGTTGAAAAGGCAGGTTTTGGTGATTCTAAATTTGACTATTCTGAACAAGACTATCGCTACGCAGAAAAACAGTTTACGCAATTGCTAGAAACTGAGAACCTGGATCACGCTCTACAGACGGGAACTGTAGATTCTAGCTTTGTGGATGGGGCCGTAACCGATGCAATTGAAACGGTTTATCTGAATGGAGAGCCTGCTCCCGCAGCCCATCGTTTTCTACAGCGAATTCTGTATTTCATCAATCGCCTTAAACTCTTTTGGTATGACGATCTTCAGCATTACACGAACGAGCGATCGCACTATCTCATCATGTTGCGCGATCGCATTGAACTGGCATGGCAACAGTGGGAAAACAGCCAGCTCAACCTCGATTCCTACCGGAACCTTGACATTAAACAAGCCCTGTTGCAACGAGCAGAACTGGATGTAGATCCACCGTTGTCGCATGAGGCTAAGTTCTTTCGGGAGCAGGTTGGGCTGGCAGGCTATCGGGAACTGGTGGCGATCGGTGCGCTGGATGGGTTAGTCGAAGCGAGCCAGCTATCGCGCACGCTGGGTGGCGTAGCGAACGATGTTCATGCTGTGCTGACGCGGCTGCTGGTTGAAGAATACGGAGCTGGTCGCTTGCCACGCAAGCATTCTTCGTACTACCTCACTATGCTCGAAGAGTTGGGCATGCAAACCGAGCCAGAAGCCTATCTCGATGCTGTGCCGTGGGAAGTGCTGGCTACCATCAACCACAGCTTTTTGCTAACGGAGCGCAAGCGTTACTTTTTGCGATATATCGGTGGGCTGTTCTACATTGAGTTGACGGTACCAGCAGCATTTAGCAGCTACCAAGTGGCGGCAGAGCGCTTGGGACTTTCGGATGCTGCCATGACCTACTGGAAGCTGCACATTAAGGTCGATGAGCTGCATGGCAAGTGGATGTTGAATGATGCAACGCTACCGTTGGTTGACCAGTATCCGGTAGATGCTTGGGAACTGTTGTGGGGCTACGACCAGCAAAAATATATGGGCGATCGCGCTGGTGCCGCCGTTGCAAGAGCTGCCTATCAGGCAGACGAACGAGGTTAATAACGCTTACACCAGTCTCGTCGCTGCTTAATCCCGACCGCGATCGCCCTCATTCAACTGAGACCAGGGGCGATCGCTAATAGTCTTGTCCCTGTATCTTTTCCTGTATTTTGGTTCGACTCGGCTCAAAAGCATTTGGGTCGAGTTTTCAGCATTGGCAGTACTGCCAATGCTGAAAACTTGGTCGCATCTTAATACTTTGCTACAAGTTTTAAGCGATGCTGGGTAGCGGTGATAGAGTGCCATTATTGGTGTGGCTTGATCGGTGGCCACAATGGCTCAAGACTCAGCAAATAAACGGCTATGCGAATTCTGGTGGTAGAGGATGATGACGTAACGGCAGAAGCGATCGCCTTACTGTTGGCGGAACAAACCTACGCCGTTGACCGCACCCATGATGGCCGCACCGGATTTGAAATGGCCGAGGCCTTTCCCTACGATTTGGTTGTGCTGGATGTGATGTTACCCAGCATGGGCGGTATTGAAGTCTGTCGGCAACTGCGGGCGCAAGGACACCAAATGCCCATTTTGCTCATTACTGGGCAAGATAGCAGTCGCCAAAAAGTGGTGGGTCTGGATGCTGGGGCAGATGATTATGTCGTAAAACCGTTTGCGCCAGAAGAGTTGGCAGCTCGGATTCGGGCTTTGATGCGGCGAAGTGGCCCATCACTCAGCCCCATTTTGCAGGCGGGACTGCTTCGGCTTGATCCCAGTAGTTGCATGGTTCACTATGGCAATACGCTGCTATCGCTTACACCCAAAGAGTATGCTTTATTAGAGCTATTTTTGCGGTATCCCCAGCGAGTGTTTAGCTGCGGCGCAATTTTGGAGCATATCTGGGCGTTTGAAACGATGCCCGGTGATGAGGCCGTTCGCACCCACATCAAAGGTCTACGCCAAAAGCTAAAGGCTGCCGGGGCTCCCGCAGATTTAGTCGAAACGGTTTACGGAATTGGCTATCGACTGAAGGCGTTGGAGCTTGTCAAAGAGGCGATCGCTCCCTCGGCCATCCCGTTATCTCACCATGCTGACGCGATCGCTCCTTTACCAGAAGCTACGGTGGCAGCGGCTGAGCAGCAGATGCAGAAGAACATGCTGGCGGCACTCGCCGATATTTGGGCGCGGCATCAAGAGCGCATTTACAGCCAGGTCTGTGTGCTAGAGCAAGCTGTGGAATCACTCCAGCAAGCTGCTCACGATCCAACCATCATTCAGCAAGCGCGCCAAGAAGCCCACACGCTAGCCGGATCGCTGGGCACCTTTGGCAGAGCAGAGGGGTCTGTTCTTGCGCGATCGCTCGAACGCCTGCTGCAAGCTGTTTTAGAAACACCATCACAACCCGTCTCTACTGCCACTATTACTCAAATTGATGAAGCCGTGCGATCGCTGCGTCACACGATTCAAACCCCCATCGCAGCTAAGGTGGAAACGCCGCCGCAACCCCGCATCCCGTCTCCCGTTCCCGAGCCTGCCGCTGCTTCCACGCCCCAAATTTCGGCATCGGGTTTCCCAAAAATCTTGATTGTGGATGATGATCCAGCCATTTTGGATGCGCTGCACCATCTGCTACAGCCCTGGGGGCTTACCGTCACTGGCCTGAGCGATCCTCGTGATCTCTATACCTATTTGCCCCAAGTGCAGCCCGATTTGCTCATTCTCGATATTGAAATGCCTCACCTGAGCGGAATTGAGCTGTGTCAAACCCTGCGGGATGATGAACTGTGGGGTGGTTTGCCCATGATGGTGCTCACAGCCCATACCGATGCCAACACCGTAAACCGCGTGTTTGCGGCTGGGGCCGATGATTTTGTAAGCAAGCCAATTGTTGGATCAGAGTTTGTCACCAGGGTGGTGCATCGGCTAGAGAGAATCCGCTTGCTGAAGCGGTTTGTGACTCCTGCTCGGCTTGAATCCAGTGCATCTGCCGTGGCGGAAGAGGTGGAGCCAACAGAAACGAAGCGATCGCTCCTGGCAAGCGCATCATTTCATGCACTGACCCAGAGTATTCACCAAAACGCCATCGTACTCGTCGATGCCGACGGGCTCACGCTGAGTTGGAATGTGGGGGCCGAGAACCTGTTGGGCTACACTGCATACGAAGTTCTGCATCACCCCTTGCCTCGTCTTTATCTCCAAACCGATGTTGTCCAACAGCAATTTCTGCACGACCTGCACACGGCGATCGAAACTGGGCACTCTACCGGAATTCGACAATGCATTCGCAAAGATGGCACGTCAGTCTGGGCCGAAGTCACCATTTCTCCGGTTGATATCGCTGAATCGACATCATCGACAAGTCCGCAGGGATTGATTTACATCCTTCGAGATGCCACAGAACAAAAACAAGAACAAGAAGTTGAGCTTCGTAATCGAGGCGAGTTAGAAGTTCGCATTGCAGAACGAACGGCAGAATTGGTCAGCATCAACGTACGGCTACAAAAAGAACTCGATGAACGCAAACGGGCACAAGATGCTCTGAATGTATCGCAAGCGCGGATGTCTGGAATTTTGGATATTGCGGATGACGCAATCATCTCAGTTGATGCCCACCAAACGATCACATTGTTTAATCAGGGAGCTGAAAAGATCTTTGGATACAGTGCGGAAGAAATTATTGGGCAGCCGCTAGATGTATTGCTGCCGCAGCGCTACGTTCGGGTGCACCAGCAGCATGTGGGTGAATTTGGCCAATCGCACCAGCACGCTCGAAAAATGGGCGATCGCCGCGAAATTTTTGGGCAACGAAAGGATGGCAGCGAGTTTCCAGCCGAAGCCTCAATTTCTAAACTAGAGCACGGCAACGATACCGTTTACACCGTGATTCTGCGAGACATTACTCAGCGAAAACAAGCCGAAGATGCGCTTGCCTATTTAAGCCATCAAAACGCGCTGATTCTCAATTCGGTTGGGGAAGGAATTTGCGGATTTGATTTGCAAGGCGTGATGACATTTGTCAACCCAGCCGCTGCCGATTTGTTGGAATATTCGGTACAGGATTTGATTGGTCATTCAATTGAGCTGCTGTTGCCGCATCCTCATGGGACGAATGAAGATGTGACACAAAAATCTTTTATCTATTCATCGCTGCGTGATGGAACGATTCACCATGTCAAGCATGAACAGTTTCAACGTCGTGATGGCAGCCTATTTCCAGTGGAATATATTAGTACGCCGATTCAAGAGCAAGACGGTATTGTTGGTAGCGTCATCACCTTTAAAGACATTACCGAACGGCAGGTGATTGAACGCATGAAAAATGAGTTCATTTCGGTCGTTAGCCACGAATTGAGAACGCCACTCACCTCCATTCACGGTTCGTTAAGAATGTTGGCGAGCGGTCTGTTGGATAAAGATCCAAGTAGCAGCAAACGGCTGCTTGAAATTGCGGTCAATAGCACCGAACGCTTGGTAAGGCTCATCAACGATATTTTGGATGTGGAGCGCATTGAATCGGGCAGTGTGCGCATGGCCAAGCAAACCTGTGATGCGGCAGAGTTGGTTCAGCGTGCGATCGATGTGATGTCGCCGATGGCCAGAAAATTTGACGTGGAGCTGACCTCCCAAGCAAAGTCTTATCCGCTGTGGGCAGATCCAGATCGCATCATTCAAACGCTGACCAATTTGGTGAGCAATGCTATCAAGTTTTCGCCAGCTGGCAGCGCTGTGCATGTTTCGACCCAGCTCGATTCAAGTGGTGAGCTGGTTCCCATCGTTGCGGAATCAACTCAAGCACCCATGCTGTTGTTTTCGGTTCGTGATCAGGGGCGCGGAATTCCGTCGGATAAGCTGGAGACGATTTTTGAGCGCTTTCAACAGGTTGATGCATCCGATTCTCGCAATCACGATGGCACGGGCTTGGGGTTGGCAATTTGTCGCAATATTGTGCAGCAGCATGGCGGCAAGATTTGGGTGGAGAGTGAATTTGGGGCGGGCAGCACGTTTTGGTTTACGATTCCGATTGAGTCGCCGGAGATGAACTGTGGCGATCGCCCCATAGAGTCATCGTCCGACTTGAATCCCTAAAGCCCCCGTTCGACGCGGTTTGTTCCCGCATGACTATCTCGAACGTTCCCTTGCAGCAGGTCATGAAGCAGCAGGTCATGAAAAAAATATTGGTTATCGACAACGAAGTCTACATTCAAGAAATTGCTCAGATTTGCCTGCAAACAACAGCCGGGTGGCACGTGGTGACTGCGGGCTCAGGCCAGGAGGGGCTAAAACAGGCCAAGCTAGAGCAGCCCGATGCAATTTTATTGGATGTGATGATGCCGGATATGGATGGCATTATGACGTTTCAATCCTTGCAAGAGCAGCCAGAAACCAAGTCGATTCCGGTTGTGCTCCTCACGGCTAAGGTGCAAGCGTCGGATTTGCAACGCTACACGCGCTTGGGCATTCAAGGGGCGATCGCCAAACCCTTTGATCCGCTCACTCTGGCATTTCAACTGGCAGCGTTGCTGGGCTGGCAGGCTCAGCCTTAACAGTTGTCCTCACAAGTTCTTCATATTTGAGATCTAGATTAAACCTAGAGCGAACGTCAGAGCCGTATTCCTAGCTGCTCTATGATCACCCCGCTAGCCAAACGGCGATCCCTCCAATCTCTCGCCAAACAGAACCTTTCCATGCCGCCACACTGAACTATTCGCTTGGCTTAAATCCATGAGCTACGGGGACGTTGGCTGTGATTTTGGTGGTTGGTTGATGGCGATCGCACCAGAATCTCAAGCTTTAGCGCGTCGTTTGCCAGCTCTAGCTGCTGCGGTCGCGCAGTGAAGCTTCCGTAGCTCCATCATTTGACCCATACCCTATGGCCATTGACCTGATGCCACTAGTGAGGATGACATTATGTTCAGAAAAATCTTAGTTCCACTGGATCACACGCCGTTAAGTGACCAAGTGTTTGAACATGCTCTGAACTTAGCCAAAGCAACCAACGCCACGCTGATGTTGCTCCATGTTTTTTCTCCCGAAGACGACGAAGCGATTCCTCTGAATTCGGCCTTGTCTTACCCAGAGCTGCGTGAAGAAGTGGTGCACCGCTATCTACAGCACCGCACCCAATTTGAAGAAGAAAGCCTCAAAACGCTGCAAGCGCTAACGAAGCAAGCCAATGAGTCAGGGGTGGTTGCCGAGTTTACCCAAACGGCGGGCTCTCCCGAACAGCGCATTTGTGCCTTGGCCCGTACCTGGAATGCCGATCTCATTGTCCTAGGGCGTCGAGGCCGAACAGGTCTAAATGAATTGATTTTGGGCAGTGTTAGCAACTATGTGGTGCACCACGCACCTTGTTCAGTGCTGACTGTACAGCATGTGAACTTACCCGCCGCAGAACCCACAACCCAGCAAACCACCGTTGGGGTGACGATATGAACGACATCGCCCACCCGTTGCTTCAGCAGGATGCGTTGCCCATTGCCCCGTTGTGCGAGCAGCTCAAGTTTATGTTGGGGTATGTGGTGATGGCACCCTCTAGCCACAATACGCAACCCTGGATCTTTCAGCTGACGCAAACTGGGGTTGACCTGTACGCCGATCGCAAGCGATCGCTGCCCATCGTTGATCCTCAAGATCGATCGCTGATCATGAGCTGTGGTGCCGCGTTGATGAATTTGCGAATTGTGCTACAGCATTTTGGCTTTACAGCACGAGTGCGGCTACTGCCCACAGCGGATCAACCAGACTTGCTCGCCCAAATTCAGATTATCCATCACAATCCCGGTCGCCCATCTCCAGTCAATGAGCTGTTTGCGGCAATTCCCCACCGCCACATGAACCGGGGAGCCTACGAACCAACCCAAATTCCAGCGAGTATTCTCAGCAATTTGCAAACCGCAGCTCAACAGGAAGGCGCATGGCTGCATTGGATTACCAATGGGCAGCGGGCCACGGTTGCCGAACTCATTGCCGAGGGCGATCGCCAGCAAATGAAACTTCCGGCTTTTCGGCATGAACTGGCCAAATGGATGATTCCTAACACCAGCCAGCGGCGAGATGGGATGCCAGGTTCTGTTCACGGCATGGGGAACTGGGTTTCGTTGGTGGGGCCATTGGTCATTCGCCAGTTTGATTTGGGCAATTCTCAAGCCCATAAAGATTATCAACTGGCGCTGGAAGCTCCGGCCCTGGCGGTGATAGCCACGGCATTTGATACGCCTTATGACTGGCTGATTGCGGGCCAAGCCCTGGAACATGTGCTGTTACAGGCTTGGGCTGCTGGAGTTGATGCAGCATTACTGAACCAACCCATCGAGGTTCCCAGCCTGCGCGATCGCCTGCGATCGTCCATTTTGCTAAGCGGAACTCCTCAACTGTTGCTGCGGTTGGGCTATGGCGGCGCAACAGCTACCACACCCCGTCGTTGGGATGCAGAGGTAGTACGCGAGCCAATGCCCAGCGTAGAGGGTGCGATCCCCACTGATGTCATTGATCAGTTCGAAGATTCAACCTCGGAGTAACTCCTTCATTGGCACTGTTACGTCATACCTACTTGCGGCAAACATCGTGCTTATTCGGGATTTTTAACGTTGTTTCGCGTCCACGTTAGGATTGCGTGTTCCATCCTCTAGAGGAGCTTGTTATGTTTACAAAACTCTTGGTTGCACTGGATGACTCGATGATGAGCCGTTTGGTTTTTCAAGAAGCCCTGGAACTTGCAAAACTATTTCATGCTTCGCTTCATTTGCTGCATGTGCTGACAATGCAAGATCAGGTGGGTTACACCATGCCGGCTGAGATTGGCTTCTATTCCCCTATCGTGACGGATGAGCTGATCAAACGACAGCAAGAACTCTGGCAACAGCAAGAGCAAGAGGGCCAGCAACGATTGCGATCGCTCCAAGCAGAAGCTGTTGAAGCGGGTGTGCTGACCACAGCCATGCAAGCGGTGGGTGACCCAGGACGACAAATCTGCCAGCAAGCGATTGAACAAGACGTTGGACTAATTGTGATTGGCCGACGCGGTCGATCGGGTTTGGGTGAGCTGCTCATGGGCAGCGTGAGCAACTATGTGATGCACCACGCTCATTGTTCGGTGTTGGTGGTTCAAGGTGAGGAACTCTCCACCCGTTCCACCCCCACTTCAGAACAATCCGTTGAGCTGTTGAACTAGCGATATTTTGAGATTGTCTTTTGGTGTGAGGAGCTGATCATGAGTGGTCAAGACAAATAGCAGAAGTTATGTTCCTGTCTGGCAAAGCAGGAATGACTTCTGCTGGGCTCAAGCGATCGCAAGTTTGTAAAAACAGGCGATCGCTTTTTGGGGAGCCTCTAGACCCAATGGCTGACGTATGCATCAAGCCCATGGGCTAATCTGCGGCACCCAACAGGGTAAATGCGGCCCAATCTCGCGAACTGGGATACTGTTGCATGGTTGTGAGCATCGCCTGCCGTAGGGCTTGAGCCTTGTTGGGGGTGTGCTGCAAATGTTGGTACAGCGCTGTCATGAGCGTTGCAGTTGACTCATCGGGCACCGCCCACAACGACACAATTACACTCGGCGCACCAGCCGATAGAAACGAGCGCGACAGTCCCACAACTCCGTCGCCGGTAATGCGGCCGCGGCCCGTATCGCAGGCGCTCAGCACCACCAGCGATGCCTGCTCCAGCGACAGTTCCAAAATTTCGTTGGCTGTGAGCAACCCGTCGGATGTGGCCGTTGGAGTGAGGGCAAGTGCGCCCGGAATGCCCAATCCGCCCAGGTCATCCAGCAATCCGTGGGTCGCTAAATGGATGATTTCAGCCGTTTTGAGGCGATCGCGTACTCGGTCTTCGGTTGCGGCAGCTCCAATCATCGCTTCTGTATCAAGCAAATCTGCGATCGCCCTGGCTTCTGATTCGGCATAGGGCAGGAGTCCCAACGGTTGAGGTGGTTCTCCCACACTCGGCATGATGGGGTTGCCCACAATGAGCGAACGAGTGGTATCAAATGCATCTCCAGTGTGAGCCTGAGCCTCTGAGCGCGATCGCGCCAACCCCAGCACTTGAATGCCAGGAGCCGTACGAATCGTGTGACGCTCAATCACATAGGTGCCATCTGCGGCTTGAAGTGCGGCAAACGGCACTAGAAACAACGTGCTTTGGGGAATGAATACCACTTCCTCCGTCGGAGAAGTGGGGAGCAGATCGGCAATGGGAGCGATAAGTATCTCATGCAGATTGTGCAATTTGCGGCTAAGTCGTCGCTGCTCACTCGGCTGGGGAGCCGATGGGGACGAGACCGCACGAACAGGATCAACACGGCTAGTGGTGATGGCGGATCGGGTGTCTGACACTAATGCATTCCAGGTGCCGTTGGGATTTGCCCCTCGGCCTAGGGCTGCAGCAACCCGGGTTTCTTCTGCAACTTCGGTAATGGACTCTTCCACATTGGCTAATGTGGTTGTGCGAAAGTGGACTGTGCCGTTGGGCTGTATCACCCAAATGGCCAGCTCGGTGCTGCTTAAAATGGAATACTCAACGAGTGTGGCCGCTTCTCGACGGGCGATCGCCTGCATATCTTCTATCGCCAGCGGTTCGGTTTGAAACCGTTCTGCGGCTTGGGCCGACAGCCGTTGGGCTACCAACTCCACAAATGCGCGCGATCGACTCCGTTCCGAAATTTCCAACGCTTCATCAAACCGCTTGAGTTCGATCAACACTCGCTGGAGTGTCCGGTACGTGTTGGCTTGGGTTTCAAACAATGAGATTTGATCTGCATCGCTCAAACCCGGACGTAACGAATCCCAAATGGCGATTGCCTGCTGCAAGGGAGCAACTGCGGCTTCAGGCCGTCCCAGGTCAAAGAGTGTTATCCCCAGATTGGACAACGCTTTGCCCTCACCTGCGCGATCGCCCACATCTTGCAGAATCGCGATCGCATCTTCGTAGGTGGCGATGGCACGCTCGTCGTCCTGGGTTTGGTCATACACAATGGCCAATGCGCCCAGCGTGTAGCCTTCATTGCTGCGTTTGCCTAACTGCCGCGAAATTTCGAGGCTTTGAGTATAGTAGGCTGTGGCGGTTGGATAGGCTTGCTGGGCTGCATATACGTTGCCCAACGAGTGCAGCAGATCGCCTTCTAGACTGCGATCGCTCAACTGCCGAGCCAGCCCTAGCCCTTCGTTCAGTGCGGTCACGGCCCGCTCAAATCGATTGGTGTTGGAATATACGATGCCCAAATTGCCTAGCGTTTGCGCTTTCATTCGGCGATCGCCCAAGTTGTTGGCCATCTCCAAACTTTGGGTAAAATAGACCTCAGCTCGTGTGCGATCGCCAATCAAGCTTGCCACCACCCCCAACCGTTGCAGCACTCCGGCTTCACCCACACGGTTTTGGACTTGTCGCATAAGCGCTAGGGTCGATTCGTAATGGCTCAATGCGGCCGGATAGCTACCCTGATCGGTGTAGGTATTGCCCAAATTTCCGAGTGCGTTGGCCTCGCCCACGACTTCGCCCAAGCTACGGGCTAATGCTGCCGCCTGCTGCAATTGGGCGATCGCTGCTTCGTATTGCCCCTGAATGCGGTACACAATTCCCAATTGATTGAGAACGCTGTACTCACTCGATGCATCATTGGAGGCGCGGGTTATCGGAAGCGCCATCTCTAAGTGGGCGATCGCCCGTTCATAGTCTCCCAAATTGGTGGCGACATAGCCCAGGTTAATGAGCGCAAAACTCTGACCCCGAGCATCATTCAGCTCCCGAGCAATCTCAAAACTTTGTTGAAATAATGCCAGTGCCTGCTCGTCATTGCCCTGAGCTTCGGCAATGGCGGCCAAATTGCCCAACACGCGTCCTTCGCCCACCCGATTTCCAGCTTGGCGATACAGTTGCAGCGCTCGCTGCCACGACTCTTGGGCGGCTTGCCACTGCCGCTGCTGAAACTGAGCTGCCCCCTGCCCCAGCAACCGCTCAGCTTCGGCACTGGCATTGCTAGATGACTGAGCGGGCTGCACTGCGATCACCTCAGCCGATAGTCCAGGCGCGATCGCCCACCCACTCTGGCTCAAAACCAGGGTCATAACCGCGACACGGCTCACCTTCTGCCACCACATTCGCATCACCTGTGTTGTGCTCATTCTATGTAACCAAACCTTGGGACAACTATCGCGATCGCCAGCATGGCTTGCATCAATCCGTTTTGGCACCCTTGGCTCAGCAAGAAGCCTCAAACGTATAGGACTTACGCACGTCATCCGAAAACCTGGGGGTGACTGATGGTTGGAGCGCTTACCGCTCCAACCATCAGTCACCTGCGTTAGTCCTGACATAAAACCACCACTTGTTACTCGCTCGCGATCGGGACATCAGTTTCGGTGAATGTCTTTTCACAAGATTGCGCACCGTGTAACCTTTGGAAAGACAATTTTTTCGGGCGCATTGCGTCAAAAGAATGGGCATTTTGGCTTATCCAGAACTGACGCTCGATAAAAACGCTGATTTCAGCTTTCCCTAACTGGTCGCCTCTTCATCGCTCACCGCCCAAAAAGATTCCCAAAAACGAAAAGAGGACGCCGTTAGGAGTCCTCTTTTCACGCTTCGATGGCGTTTTACATCGGTGTTTCTTGATCTATCCAAGATATTCCGACTCTTCTTCTAGCTTGCGCAGCAGATCCATATCACCTCTCGATTTGGCGGACTCCATCCGGCGCTGAAGATTCATGCGCAGGTTCTCACGATGGGTCCAGGAGGTTTCTTTCATTACGTCGCGGCGAGACTTGTTGGTTCTAAACATAGTTGAAAGCGGCACACATGCATCGAGTTTTCTACTATCAGAATATCACTTTGCCCAGTATTTGTATCCATTGCTACGGAAATTCACACTACAGGGTGATAGAGGTTCTACCTTGTGCGCTACCCTGGGCCAACACGCTAAAACTCAATACCAGGCTGCGCTTTTACCCCCTGCTCTCGAAATGGATGCTTGATCAGCGTCATTTCGGTCACCAGATCGGCTCGTTCGATCAGGGGTTTTGGGGCTCCTCGTCCGGTGAGTACCACATGGGTATCATCCGGCTTTTGCTCTAGCCCTGCCAACACGGCTTCTACAGATAAATAGCCCAACTTTAAAGCAACATTGGCTTCATCGAGCAAAATCATTTGCAGATCAGGCTGCTGAATTAATGCCAATGCTTGATCCCAAGCTTCGTGCGCTTTTTGAATATCGCGATCGCGATCTTGTGTTTCCCAGGTAAAGCCTTCGCCCATCGCGTAGAACTCGAGTTGGGGCGGATTGCCATTTTGGCTGGTCGTCCATGGAGACAGAGCCGCTTTTTCGGCAGGTTCCCAGGCACCTTTAATGAATTGCACGATCGCCACGCGATACCCATGCCCCAGCGATCGCAGCACCATTCCCAGTGCTGCGGTGGTTTTGCCCTTGCCATTGCCCGTATTGACGATCACAAGGCCCTTTTCGCGCGATCGCTCAGCCAACCTCTGCTCTTGCACCTCTTTACGGCGCTTCATCTTTTGCTTGTACTGTTCGTCGCTTAGGGTGGCGGTTGCCTCGTCATTTAGCCGAGTAGCTTCTTGGTCAATCTCAGATGTTGTCATGTGGTCTCTTGCCGTGATGGATGAGGTGAATTGGTTAGGAACGTGGATGATGCAATTCAATCTGGCTTAGGCGCAAATTTAACGAATGATGCCGCGTCAAATCACAGAGCCTAGCCACCTACCGTTTGGTTGATGGTGCCATGGGCATCATCAACCTGCCCACCCACTATCGTAACAACGGAGTAACCCGTCAAATTCCGTTCTTGTGCTCTAGCTTGGTTCTCCGAACGTGACCTGTGAATCAATGCCCTCGGCAACAAAGTCAGGCCGATTGCGTCTATGGTTCTTATGGTTCGGTCGAGCATTTCGTTATCAATCAGGCCAATTCGGGCGATCGCCCAATGGCCAAACTTCAGCATCCGTTTGGGCAAATTCACCCGAAGGCAACAAAACGCTGGCAGAACGAATCAATAGGGAAAACTGAGACCTGAGTTTGGTAATCAGTTGAGCAGAATCAGGCTAAACTTTGAGCACGTGAGATACCATGTGCAACAACGAGGACAGACAGGCAGTTTCAAGAGAGCTATAGAACTCCAAAGTTCGCCAATCTTAGATTGTTTGCCTATAGTTGATTAAGTAGAAGAACCCTCTTTTGTTCCCTCTGCTGATGACTGACCAACCTAATCCTAACGTCCAGGTAAATTTATCCGATATGCAGGAACAGTCCGCAAATCAGCCAAACCCTAATCCTCCAGTAGAGCCCCAATCGGCAGAAGCGCAACGGGCCGTATCGGAACCAAGGATTCAGCAAGACTCATCCCGTAGTGATGACAATCCCCTTGTGGAAGGGCTAAAAACGATTGGCCTGAGCGTCATTTTGGCATTAGGCATTCGCACCTTTGTGGCAGAGGCGCGCTACATTCCCTCCGAGTCCATGGTGCCAACCCTTGAGGTGAACGATCGCCTCATTGTTGAAAAAATTAGTTATCACCTCAATCCGCCTAAGCGTGGCGATATTGTCGTGTTTTCGCCAACCGATCGGCTCAAAGCGGATAACCCCAGCCTCAAAGATGCTTTTATTAAGCGGGTCATTGGCTTACCCGGCGAGAAGGTACAAGTGACCAACGGCCTCGTGTACATCAACGATGTACCTATCGAAGAAAATTACATTCCCTCAGAGGCTGCTCCGGACTATGAGTGGGGGCCAGAGGTCGTACCTGACAATGAATATCTTGTGCTGGGCGATAATCGCAACAACAGCTACGATAGCCACTTTTGGGGCTATGTTCCTCGGGGAAATATTATTGGCCGAGCCGTTGTTCGCTTCTGGCCTCCCGAGCGTTTAGGCGAAATTGGCCCCATGCCAACCTATGACAACCAGCCTGAAACCTCGACAGAGGACGGCGCATCATCTCCATCCGCAAACTAAATTCATTCCCAATCTTGTTACTGTGCCATGCTGACCCGTAACGGGTTAGCATGGCACAGTTTTTTTGTCAGCTGTGGAGCAGGAAGGTTGCCCTAAATATTGGAGCTTGTTCATGGGGAGCGCGACACCTGCCCCATGAACAAGCTCTTAACCGAAACTGACGTTAACTGACCATCTTCATGGCCAGAAAAAGGGCCCTGGGTGATATCTGCTGAGCAAAGATCGGCAGATATCACCCAGGGGTTAAATTCACCAGGATTTACGCATTGGTGTTGTGTGTGGAGTGCTTCGCACCCCACACACAACACCAACACACTTATTTGGTGGGCTTGCATAAGCCCTGTTTACTTAAAAGCAAGCTAGTTTAGCGAGTAAATACGCCCATCAATGAGTAAGCGCGTAATGCCCTTTGCTTGTAAATAGGGACTGGCCTTAAAGAACACTTTGCAATCAGGAACTTTGACAACGCGCTGCATCCGCCGCATAAATCGCTTTGCAACCCGATGGTTATCAAACACAGGAAGCGTTCGTTCGTTGCTTTCGGCTTCGGGAATTTGCCCTAAGTCAGCAAAGTCGCTCAGGGGCCGGGTAATCAGCTCGGATGACCGATCAACAACCAAGTAGCAGGTTCGAGGCAAGCTGGCTTCTGAGAGTGGCAAAATCTGTAGCAGCACGTCTCCTTGAACATGCATTGCGGCCAGATTGAGTCCGTCTCCTTCACTGGAAGCAAACTCATCGTCTAGGTCATCGTCTAGGTCGTCATCTAGGTCATCGTCTAGGTCGTCATCTAGGTCATCGTCATCGTCTAGGTCGTCATCGTCGTCGGGCTGTTCGTGAGCCGAGAGCCGCAAGTCTTGTTGAACTTCGTGCTGAAATTCTTCAATTTCAATTCGATGGGTCCCGTCGGCTACCTCAGACACGGCAACAGGAGCTTCTTCTTGCTCAGTGTCTGGCTCGATGGCCGATTGGCGAGAAGCGTCAACGGTGGAAGAACGTCGCCGCGATCGCCGACCATTTTCTTGAGTCGGGCTGGCTTCTTTGTCGCGCTTGGATTTATCAACCTTGATCGGTTTGGCAGGCTTGGCAGGTGCAGGAGCGATCGCTTCTTCCACAACCGGTTCAACTGGCTCTGGGATTGCTTCCGTTTCTGGCGGGGTCTCTGTTTTTGCGGTTCCCCGCTTTTGTTGAATAAGCACCTCATACTCATCATCTGCCAAGCTCTGCTTGAGAATGCGGCTGATGGTTGATGCACTTACCCCAAACCGGGCGGCCAACGTTGAGGTTGTGTCGTCGGTCTCTCGGTAGAGGGTTAATATACTTTGCTTGTCTGATTCAGACAGTTTCTTAGGAGCCATGCTGCCTTCCGTTTTGCGATCGCACACCAACCCACTGCTCATGATGGCATTCACATTTGAGCATGGTTGGATTCAAACCTGATCAATCCTATCGCAGAACCTTAGCTGCGCCGCCGACTCATCCGCCGCGATCGGCTCGATAAATCATATTCGAGAGCGGCTCCAATCCCAAACAAGCAGGCGCTAAAGATCCAGAACACTTCTGGTAAGGCTCCAGTTTGGTAATCGGCAATATTGCTTGTGGCATACAGGAACCACATATCAGCAATAAAGAAGCAAATCGATGCTGCTGCGATAAACCGCCAAGACTGAGAGAATCTGCCACCCCAAAAAGCCAGAAGCAGCGCACTTGCAGCCAGCAATAGCAACACATCCGCCACAACATAAAACAGGCCAACCCAGTCAGCATAGGGGACTAGGGCTTCATCCAACGAGATCACCCAAGCGGGTGCGGTTGATCCGGTATCGGTGACTTCTGCCTCTGGAGGGGTCACCTCTGGAGGAGTGGTTACTGAAGGCGTTGGCGTCGGCTCTGCTGCCGGTGCAGGTTCTGCAACGGGGTCTGCGGTTGGGACCTCTGGCGGCGCCGCTGCTTCGGGAGCGGCTGCCGTTTGGGCATAGGCCGGTTGCGAGAAAAGGGCCGCTTCGGTGCCTCCACCACTGTTGTAGATGACGTAGGCGATCGCAGCACCCGCAACGGCAATGGCCAACAAAATGAGCCACTGAACTGGCGCCAAGTTGAGCTGACGAGCTGCGATCGCCATCACCATGCCAATGCCCACCAGCACATACATCAGCAAATAAAACAAATCTGCTGGAGATACATTTGGAGTTTGTCCCCAGCCAATCTCCCACTGGCCTAGCAACAAATTGCCAACAAAGTAGGACAACATGCCAGCCCCAATCAACAGCCACACTGTACGACCACTCACAATTTGCGGGCTTTTCCAGTTGCGCAGGCACAGCAGCCCTGCTCCCAGAAATGCGGCTGTTTCTAGCACATAGGTGGTGATGCCATACCACTCAGGGCGACCTTGGTCGGGCAGGGGAGTGCTAAAAATTAGAAAAAATAATAGTGACAGCAGCGCCCAAGCCAGCGCAGCAATCACAATCACTTGAACTGATAACCCAGAGGCACTTTTACTCACAAATCCGCTCCTCAGACTCGACGGCAGATGCCAACGTTCAACACATAACGACTAGCAGCAGATGCACACGCCTTTTTCTACTGGCTTTTGATCTCGCCAGAAAGTCTAATCGCGATCGGCTATACACTCTCGTTTCTTGCTCAACGATAAATAATATCGCTGAATAACCTTGGCTTCACGTTTTCGATGAATTCATTTGCTTAATTTATTAGTGATACGCTCTAACTGCCACATCAACGCAATCTCTAGAAAAAATGTGATGAAGCTTTGCAATCGTTCGTGTATTGCTTAACTTGGGCGATCGCACATCAGTACCGCCTATCGGCAAAATTTCGTAATCTCCCCGCAAACCCCCAACTCTACTTCCAATCTTTTCCAGTGGGCGATTGTCCCAACCACGACAAAAACATATTGCGATCGTTGGCTGGCATATCTTGCAATGCATCCAGCACCCGTCCTGTAAAGTTACCATTGCCAAAATGCTGCTTACCCAACCGAAATAGCTCTTGCAGCAACGTGTTGAGGTGGTGCTCCTGCCACGCAGGCATTTGTAACGAGGCCAGGGGATCAATGGTTAAGAGCTGTTTGATGCTCTCTGGGCTATCGGTTTGGGGAAATCGCCACTGCTTCAAAACCCCTGTGATCTCTTTCTCGAATAGATTGGCCTGCCGCCCGCCCAGCAAGTCCTCAATGTCGATGTACACCGCTTGCAGCAAGATTAGACAGGCTTGAATGTAGGCCGGTGATGCGGCATCATCTTTGCCAGAGTCGGCTTCAGCCGCCAACTGATCGAGCCGTACCTTGCCCCAAACGCTGTAGCGGTCAGGCTCCTCAAGCAGCACGCAGGCTTTGCCGCGATTGTCTGTCAAATCTCGCCAAAATGCTTTCGCGTCCTCTTCTTGCGCAGCACTAAACACACTGATCAGGCGAAAGTGCTGCCCCTGATAGTTAAGAATTGGAATCTGCTGATCTTTCTTGGGATGCGGAACGCTTGTTATTTCAACATCCTGCCTCTTTAAGATAAACATGATGCTGCTAGTAGAGATATGTCAGAAATCGGGCTAACCATGGCCATGACACATGCTAACCAAAGGTACAAAATCAAACGATAAATGCATCAATCTTGTTGAAAGTTAACTCGCACAGGTTAACTAAACTAAGCGATGCAATGGACATGACCGAGCAGATCTTGTGAAGGGCTCCTTCATGCGATCGCTCCAAGAACCAATGCGGGCAAACGAAGGGCCTGCCAATTTGGTGAAAGAAAGATTGGTTTTAAGTGTACACCTGTTACTCCAGTTACGTGACGACGTGTGCCAACAAGGTCTGCGAATCAGGGAAAGCCATACCCGGACGGCTGAGTAGAGATCATCCCGGTCCGTTGCATCGCTCTATGGAACCTGTAAGAAAAGCAAGAATGCCATTGGGGCATCTGCTGGCCTTGTATTATATTGAGTCATGAATGCAACTTTACCTCTTAATTTTTCCCAAGTTCGTAGCATTCGACAACGCCACGGCTGTATTTTTCGGTGATTCTTGGGTTATCGTGGTAGCTACCACGTTTAGATTGGGAATTGTGCTCCAGTAGCTCAGCCGGATAGAGCAACTGCCTTCTAAGCAGTCGGTCGCAGGTTCGAGTCCTGCCTGGGGCGTGGGTGATCATGACCGTGACAGACGTTGCGTCTCGCTATGTAAAATCCTGAGTATCGTGCACGCGAATCGTTGAGCTGTTGTAAGGCATGATTGAGATCTTGGCGGCGCTTTCGATTTCAGCGGCTGTAGGAATCCGAGTTGCACTTCCGCTACTACTCATTGGTCTGTTGCAAGAAGATTTGTGGGACAAGGTGCCCTTGTTGTCGCAAGTGCCCCCTGCGGTTGTGCTGGGGGTGCTGGTGAGCTGGTCTTTGATGGAATTGCTGTTTTCAAAAGATCGAATTGCTCAGCGTTTGGTGCAAATTACTCAGCTTGCCTTGAGTCCAGTCGTTGGTGCGCTTGCAGGTATTACCGTAGCCCGCATTACCGAAATTGATAGCTGGCTCATTCCCGTTATTGGCGTGGTCGGTGGGTTGCTGGCGTTGGTGCTGCAACTTGTGCAAGTTGGGTGGTTTTATCGCTTGCGTGGGCTACCGATTTGGCTGATTTTTGTTCAAGATTTTATGTGTGTGCTGTTGGTGTTATTTGCGTTTGATGCGCCTCAGCAGGGCGGGTTGATTGCCATGATTTTGCTGTGGTTGGCTATTCGGAGTTCCAAAGAGTGGCAGCGGTGGTACGAGGCCCAGGCTAGCCGCCCATCTCTAAGGGACAATCGGCGACGCGATCGCGCCCATCCTCGTCGGGGAAAACACGACCCTGACTAAGGCTCAATGTTTGGCTCACAAATTAAGCCAGAATCCAGAGGAAATTTGGAGATCCTGAATCGTTGTAAGTGAGTTTCTTCACTGCAAAATGAACACATTGCTAACTGAAATGCTCGGCACTTTACATAACGATTGCTAAAAATTGGGGTTAAGGTTAACCACTCGGTAAAAATACGGCGATCGCTAAAAGCCTTTTGGAAGGGGATTTTGGACGCTTATTCTATTAGCAAAAGTTGCAAAATTTATAAATGGCGTGTTGATTATATTTCTTTTTTCTTTTAAGTATATAAACCCTATCGGCTGCATGCATTGTGAGGTTAGGCTGTTTTCGTAGCATTTTTACATCACTTCCTAACTTCCTATGAAAGCGATCGCCAAGGCTTTATTCATTGTTCCAGCTACGTTAGCCATTTCTGCTTTTGCTATGCTTCCTTCGTATGCTGCTGGTTTGACCTATGCTTCCAAGGTTGAGTCTTACACCGAAGGCGCTGGCATCAAAGAAGCGTACCGCCGCAACACCAGCAATGCTTTGGGAAACCCAAACTTGGATGGAAAATTTTTTGACAACAACAAAAAGTTCTTGAGCCTGGGTGTGGGTGGCCAAGCTATCTTCAGCTTCGGTACCGCCTTTCAAGATTCCGTCACCATTTGGGAAACCACCTGGGGTGCCAAGAAAAATCAGAACTCTTATGACGAGCAAGTTGAGGTTTACGTCAGCGACAGCCTATCTGGAAACTGGATTTTGGCTGGCTTGATCAAAAACATTGCAGACAATGCTTATCGCTCCCAAGCTGGGGCAACGGTAACGCTACAGCAAGGTGCCACTTACAACTTCCTGAAATTGGTAGACAAATCAGCGGCAGGAAGCGATCGCGATGGCTTTGATATTAATGGTATTGCTGTGAAAGCATCTGCTACACAACCCGTTCCTGAGCCGACAACCATGTCTGGCTTAGCCGTGGCTGCTGCTGGCTTGGTTGCAGCTCGCCGTCGCCAAGCGAAGCAGAAGGCCGAAACTAACGCTTAGTTGACTTGGCGCTCATTCTTGATTGCAGTTCATCCTAGTTGAGTAAAGCTCTTCCAACATTGGAAGAGCTTTTTTAGTAGGCCCCTGCACAAAAGGCTTTTTGAAAGCATGAATCGTTCAATGAATCGTCAATCGATGCGTGATGAAGCCACAGTTTGAGAGTTGGCTTTCTGCAACCCATCTCAAGTTGCCACATCTGCTACATAAGGTTATGAAAAGAATGGCGTGTTGAATACTCATAGTTGGGATTGCGATCGCAGCTAATGTTAGCTCTTGTAACGGTTCACACAGCCGGTTGAAAAAGGATCTGGCATCTTTAGACCAGCTGTTGATTCAGTCAGCAAGAAGCAAAATGTTCTCAATCATTGACTGGCATTCGGACGTTTGCCCCTGCTGCTTGCCTCCTTGACTGCGCTCTTTTGAACGAATTAAAAAATATTAAGAATGTCATTTTTGAAAAAAAGATCTACCATCTAGAGCTGTGCTGCTGCTGTTGAATTCGTTAGCATTAGCTCATTCCAAATAGGCCCATCCAGAGCAATGAAGCAACTGAAATTTTTATTTACCCTTGTTCTTAGCGCGATCGTTGCTATTTTTGTCACAACCGCTTGCACCCCGTCCAACACCGGAGGCACTGCTGCCACTGACGATGCAACTCGTACGCTGACAATGGCTACCTCTGCCGACTACCCTCCCTACGAGTTCATCGACTCTTCTAGCGGTAGCCAAGAGATCGTCGGTTTTGATATTGATATTGCCAAAGCGATTACCGAGCGGCTTGGTTACGGACTCACCATTGACAACATCGATTTCAACGGTTTGATTCCTGCACTTCAATCCAACCGGGCAGATTTTGTCATGGCTGGGATGACTCCGACCGAGGAACGAAAGCAAAACGTTGACTTTTCAACCATTTATTTTGAAGCACAAAATACCATTGTTGCCCGACAAGGCAGCGGTCTAACCACGGCTGAAAGCCTGAATGGTAAAACGGTTGGTGTACAGCTTGGCTCTATTCAAGAGGGGGCTGCCCGCGAAATTGAAGGTATCAACCTCAAGTCTCTCAACCGCATTAATGAGATCGTGCAAGAGCTGAAGTCGGGTCGCATTGAAGCTGCTATTGTCGAAGATACGGTGGCTCAAGGCTATATCGAAGCCAACCCTGATTTGGAATTTAACGTGATTCCTAATGATGGCGAGTCGGGTTCGGCGATCGCCTTCCCCAAAGGCTCTGAGCTGCTGGCAGAGTTTGATCCCATCCTGCAAGAGATGATTGAAAACGGCACGATTGAACAACTTGCCCAAAAATGGTTTAGCCAAGAAGCTCCAGAGGCGGCGGCTTCCCCTGCAAGCTAATCTGTCTGAAAGAAGCATTCTCTAAAAAGCTAGCCAGATGGCTAGCTTTTTGTTTGGCCAACTCAGCGATGGAGCTGAGTAAACGACAAACTACCCAGCCTGATTGGGGCTTCAACCCGTTTGTGTATGCGTCAGCGATTTGACTCTCAGGTGGCAATTTCATGCAAATGGGTGAACCCGAACGGGTGCTCTCGTTAATTTTGCTGAGGTAATGGAAATTTCCGGTGTTACACTATATTTGTTTGCGTTACTAAAGGTTACTGTTGCGTTGAAACTCCATCGGTTTACGGGGCCTGATCAGATTCCCGTTTGGCATTTGGAAATGAAGTTACAGCGCAGACGGTTGTCTCATCCCGGTTTATCTCGGGCAGACCGTTGCGAAGGACCCAGTATGGGCTGATCGGCCTGTAACTGTAGGTTTGTGGGGAGATGGCATCACCATCTGGCTTAGTCGAAACATCCCCTTAAGCGCCCTGACAAACTCGGTCGATCGCCACTCTGGTAAAGAGTTTTTGACAACTAATCCGTTGGCTAGATAAGAGACGCTGTCACGTGTAGCGCCTTGCTGTCGTCTAGTGTGCTTGCATCCACTTAGTTCATGGGTGCAGTGCAATGGATGCGATCGCACAGGTCTGCGTTCAGTGAGCGCGTGTCTTGTCATGGGCTTTGCACGATTAGGCAAGGATGTTCGCCGACATTTTCTGTTCATCGACATTTACAAGGGTTACTCGGGAGACCAACCATGACCAATGCACTCAGCCGGAAGATTGCACCTGCGCCCATTTCCCAAAGCATTAACGTTGTTGATTTAATCGACGGTTACTTTACCGCTTACAACTCGGCCCGCTTGCGCGAAATTTGCCATCTGCTGTCCCAAGAAGTGATGCAGCCGGGTGTGACAGTGGCCGTGAGCCTGTCGGGTGCGCTGACTCCAGCGGGATACGGTGTTTCTGTTTTGTCGCCTTTGATGCGGGCTGGATTCATTGACTGGATGATCAGCACGGGGGCAAACCTGTATCACGATCTGCACTACGGCTTGGGGCTAGATTTGTATGCCAGCCATCCCTTTGTGGATGATGTGAAGCTGCGGCAAGAAGGTCGCATTCGCATCTACGACATCGTGTTTGGCTACGATGTTCTGCTAGAAACTGATGCCTTCATCCGTGAGCTATTACGGGCAGAGCCTTTCCAAAAGCGCATGGGTACTGCAGAATTTCACTACTTACTGGGCAAATACATCAACGCTGTTGAAAAGCAGCTGGGCGTGCAGCACTCTTGCCTGCTGTCTACGGCCTACGAGTGTGGCGTGCCTATCTACACATCTTCCCCTGGCGATAGCTCCATTGGCATGAACGTGGCAGCTCTAGCTTTGGAAGGCTCCAAGCTGATGATCGATCCCTCACTGGATGTGAATGAGACGGCGGCGATCGCCTACGGAGCCCGACACTCTGGGATTGAAGGAGTAGAAGGCAAGAGCGCAGCGGTCATTTTGGGTGGCGGTAGCCCGAAGAACTTCCTGCTGCAAACTCAACCCCAAATTCACGAGGTGCTGGGATTAGAAGAGCGTGGCCACGACTACTTTGTGCAAATCACCGATGCCCGCCCCGATACGGGTGGCCTATCTGGTGCCACTCCCTCGGAGGCAGTGAGCTGGGGCAAGGTTGACCCCGAAGAGCTGCCCAGTACCATCGTGTGCTACACCGACAGCACCATTGCGCTGCCCATCATGGGTGCCTACGTGATGAACCAGTGCGAAGCCCGTCCGCTAAAGCGGCTATACGACCAGCGTGAGGAGCTATTGGCTACCCTCCAACGGGATTATCTTGCCGCTCGGGCGGCTCGTCCCGATGAAAAGGTGCTCGCCAACATTCCCAAAGTGCAATTCGCCGAAGAGCGTGAGCCAGTGGCAACTTACCCTTGCGGTACACCGATTCGCCGGTAATGCAATTCGGAATTCGGAATTACAACGATAGGGCTTACGCATTGATGTTGTGGGTGGAGTGCAAAGTACCCTACCCATAACATCAACACACTAGATTTGACGGGCTTGCGTCAGTCCTGAACTACTTAAACCTGAGTTTTGGATAAGCTGAAGTGCCCATTTTTGCGTGCGCAACGCGCACGCAAAAATGGGCTTTTCTGAAGTTTGCGCGCCGCGCAAACTTCAGAAAAGCCCTTAATCGAGACTGACGTTAATTAAAATGTAAGCGGTGGCTGGGCATCAGTCGCCGCTTTTTTGCTGGTACACCGAAGTTCAATGGCGAGCAAACATGCCTGCGCCTCGGAGCAGATCGACGAATGCGAAGACGGCTGGGGGATGTAGCACATTGGCGAGAACGGCAGCCCCAATAACGCGTTCTAAGGGAATGGGGAGCGATCGCACCTGCACCTGTTCGGGAATAGGCAACGCTGCCAGTCGAGGCAAAATTGCAGCACCCAGCCCCTGAGCCACCATGCTCACAATTGTGGAGTCTTCTTTCACCTCATAGGCTACCTTGAGGGTTTGCCCCCAGTTGGCCCAGTGATCGCGCACCGCAGACGTACATTCGGCATAGTTGTACAAAATGAACGAATGGGCCGACAGTTCTTCCCAGGTAAGGCGAGGGGGAATGGGGCCAAGCGAGGCCGGAAGCAGCACCACAAATTCATCGCGGGCAATCTCCCATGTATCAAATTCATCGCTACGAGGGAGCGGCACTAGCCCCAGGTCGGCCTGCCCCTCTCGCAATGCCTGTTCTACAGCGACCGGATCTGCTTCAATCAGTGAGATATCCATGGCCGGAAACCGCTGGCAAAACTGGGCAATGTAAGTGGGTAGCAAATGAGTGGCGGCACTGCGAAACGACGCAATGCGCACCCGTCCACCCTGCAAGCCCCGAGCCAGGTTTACCTCGTAGTCAATGCGATCGCGCGATCGCAACATATCTCTGGCATGGTTCAATACTCGTTCGCCAATGCTGGTTGGGTAGGCTCCAAATCGGCCTCGGGTAAGTAGCGAAATGCCTAGTTCATCCTCCAACGCCGCGATCGCCCGACTCACCGCCGATTGGGAAATATCAA
Organism: Leptolyngbya sp. AN02str; assembly: GCF_050565595.1. Classification (NCBI taxonomy): domain Bacteria; kingdom Bacillati; phylum Cyanobacteriota; class Cyanophyceae; order Leptolyngbyales; family Leptolyngbyaceae; genus Leptolyngbya; species Leptolyngbya sp. AN02str. The sequence goes on from NZ_JBNXVR010000039.1 coordinate 31,853, forward strand.
GCCGCAGAGCTGCTGTTGAAAAGCTGCCATACTCCGCCACAGCCAGTAATATCCGCAGGTGTTCAGTATTCATCAATACACCCATCCACAAACTGCATGAATGTGAACCGCAATCGGTTTTGTTTCTTACAGATTGTTGCGATTAATTGGAAGTATAGCCAAACAGCTTGGCAACGAAGCTTCAACCCATCACCGCAGCGAGTTTTAGGTCTAGGAATCATGTTTGAATTGATACCCTATCAAAAGTTTCGCGATACGCCCAATGTCCGGTTCTTCGACATCACAATTTCTAATTCTAATGCGCGTGATTTGGTCTACCACGATGGCCCCGCTATCAGCCCGAACAATAGCGACGAAGGCTATTGGCAGTTTTACCTCCATCCTAATCAAGAAGATAATTTGCTGGCGCTCTCTGGTGGACGTACGTTTTATCTCGTCAACCTATCCTGGGAACAGCCCTTTCATATTGTTCGCTTAGAGGCCAATGGCGATATTCTCCGCATTCCGCCCGGCACGTTTCACCGCTCGGTTTCCGATCCCAATGGGTCTTTGGTGCTAAATCAGGCGGTTCGCACCACTCGCGCTACCGTTGCTAGCGAGTTTCGCGTTTACAATAGTGGCGACATTCGTCGATTGTATGAGGTGACCTCGCAGGCGGCTCCACCACCGATCTTGCATGATGGAGAGCGGGCGAAACGGCGGGTTGCCTAGGTTTATTTCGGATTTTGGATTTGTGATTTTGGTCTCAAGTCCTTTCCTATTCCCCACTCTCGATTTCTAATTTCCCCATGTCCAACCCTCTTGATGAGACAAACGATCGCGCGATCGCCACATCTTGGCAGAAAAATGCGAAGCCTTGGGCGATCGCTGTGCGGGAGGGGCAAATCGATAGTCGAGAACAGGTAACGAATCGGGCGATTGTGGATGCGGTCTCGGAAGTGTTGGGGGCTATGGGCGGTGAGCGATCGCCCCAAACGGTGCTGGATATTGGTTGTGGCGAAGGTTGGCTAGTTCGCGCACTGGCTGCTACTGGTGCCCAGGTCACGGGTGTGGATGGAGAACCAGCACTCATTGAGCAAGCCAGGGAAGCCGATGGGGCTGATTTTTATGTCATGACGTATGAAGAACTCGCCGCTGGCCAGCTGAACATACGGGTGGATGTGGCCGTCTGCAACTTTTCGTTGATTGGAAAGGGATCGGTTGACGGCTTGCTGCGGATAATGCCGACACTCCTTAACCCGCAGGGTGCGCTCGTTATCCAAACACTGCATCCAGTTGTGACATGTAGGGATGAACCGTATGTGGAAGGGTGGCGATCGGGGTCTTGGGCTGGCTTTAGCGACAGCTTCACCGATCCCGCTCCCTGGTACTTTCGTCCTATTCAAAGCTGGGTCGCGCTTTTGCACCGCAGCGGCTTTCGCCTTCAGGAGATTCGCGAACCGCTGCATCCCAAAACGCAGCAGCCTGTCTCCATGGTTTTTGTTGCTAGGGTGGCGAGTGAATGCCGTGGGGATACTTGAGTGACGGTAAGAACTTACTTGCCCATGTTGCGTCTTAGGTTTTCTAGCTCATCATCTGTTTCCCATTTGCGAAAAGCCTGTTCTAAGGGATCGGCACTGCTACCGGGTGGATAGGGTTGATTCCATCCGGTGTTTTGCCACGATTGTTCAGAGCTGTTGAACTGTTGGGTTGAGCGATTGGCCTGAGCTTCGCTCACCTTCATTTGCACTTCGCGGCGCTTAGCCTGAATTTGCTTTTGCAACTCCAGCGTTTCTGCAACTCGCTGCTTTAGGGTTTCCATTTGGCCCCACAGTTGGTTGCCCTGGCGTAGCAAGGCGGCTTCGCGTTCTTCGGCAGGCTGAGCCAAATCCATTCGATTGGCGGCTTTGGCTTTTTCAACCCGCTCGTGCCAGCGTTGCACCTCTTGTGCTGTGGTCAAAATCTCGTCTTGTAGGCGCTTTTCGCGCATTTTGAGATCGCCCAGAAGCTTGATAGCCTCATCTTCTTGTGCCCGCAAATTATCCTCCAGCACTTCTAGTTCAAGCTGAGGATTGTTGCGCATGAATTCGTCGAGGCGACTTTCCAAAAAGCTGTTGAGGTCTTCGAATAAGCCCATGGGTTCTCTCTGGACAATTGTTTTTTTATGGTATCAAAGGCGGTCAGCTTGTTGGTCAGCCTTTAGTTTTGCTTTGGCCTGTTGCCATAGGGTTTCTAGCTCTGCGAGGGTGTGGTCGGCCAGGGGTTTTGTGGCGACGCGTTCGATCAGGCTGAGGCGGCATATGAAGCGCTGGTTGGTGGAGTTCAATGCCTCATCGGGATCCAGGTCGTACCAGCGGGCTATGTTGACCAGGGTGAACAGCAGATCACCTAATTCTTCCTGCTGGCGATCGGGAGTTTCGTGGGCGATCGCCTCATGCAGCTCATCCAACTCCTCGTGAAATTTCTCCCACACGCCATCTACGGTTTCCCATTCCAGTCCGGTAGCCGCAGCTTTTTTTGAGATTTTCATGCAGGCGGTGAGGGGGGGCAGCGATCGCGCATAGCGGCTCAGGCGCGGCACCAAACTTTCGCTCCCGTGAGTCTCCTGCTCTTCAGATGATTTGATTTGTTCCCAATTCTGCTTCACGTCATCCACGGAATTCACTGCTACGTCGCCAAACACATGGGGATGACGACGGATTAGCTTATCGGTAATCCCTTTTGCAATGTTGGCGAGATTGAACTGTCCGACTTCGCTGGCAATTTGGGCTTGCAGTACCACTTGTAGCAACAGGTCGCCCAACTCATCGGCGATCGCCTCTGGATTTTCTTGCCGAATCGCGTCCACCACTTCGTAGGCTTCTTCAATCACGTAGGGCGTAAGGGTTTGCGATGTTTGGGCTAAATCCCACGGGCAGCCGCCATCCGGCGATCGCAATTGGGCCACCACATCAATCAAGCGCTGAAGTTCAGCAAGCACAGTTGGCAAGGCGGGGTTGGAGGCAGAAACCATAGGTATTGCGATGGATGTACTTGTATTTAGTCTACAGGTAGCCCCCACACGGGGATGTTTCAGATGCAGACCCCGAAATATCATGGCCAGGCTAGATGTTTCGGTTGGGGCGTTTCTTGCGGCGCGGGGGCGATCGCTTCCGTTTTGGCGAGCTGGGAAATGCAGCTTTCCAGCCTTTAGTTTGCACCCTCTTCCACGTGGAGGTAGACCAGTCGGCTCCGTAGTGGCTGAGGGCACCCAACTCCACACCCAACACCAGACTCAACCAATCATTGCGATGTTGAGAGAGCGATCGCCCCATCACCCCCGCAATGTCACCCCACGTCCAGCCCAATTGCCAAATTTGGTTCATGAGCCCCAGCAGCAGCAAACTCAACAAAGCCAACCAGCTCAGCAGATACACAATCCGCAAAAATGTGCCGGTAATCGGGGAATGAGACAGGGGCGATCGGTGCTTCATACTGCCGCGATAGGGTAGCCAAATCCAGCGAAACCAGCCCCACCGCTTAAACTGTACCGATCGCACATCCAAGTCGGGGCCAAACATGAGCCCACCGAAGAGATACCCGCCGCACAAAACCAGCGTGAGGCTGCTACTGTTCGTAGCCAACAGCGACCCCGCTCCCACCAGTGGCAGCGTCCATAGGGTAATGCGATCGTGGGTGCGACCCGAAGGCATAGGCGCAAACCGTGACCCGATCATCTGTACGTGAAAATCCTACAGCAGTTTTGCATATTCCGCATCTGCTGGGCATTTGGGCGATCGCACTTTTGTTTACAAACATCCACCTTGGACCTTCGGCAAGATTTTTTCCCAAAATGGGTTGATTCCACAAAACATCTCTGCTAAATTGTTTAATTGTGCGCGAAATGCGGGCGGTTAGCTCAGTTGGTAGAGCGCCTGCCTTACAAGCAGGATGTCACTGGTTCGAGTCCAGTACTGCCCATACTGCATTACTGATTAAAAAGGGGATGTATGAATGTGCATCCCCTTTTTGGATTTGATTTTTTTAGGTTTGATTCAGCTCCACTCGGTTCACCCCATGTGGATGGTCAATTATTGAACGTATTTCACGGCGGTGCCGCTCGCAGACACCATCAGCATGGTGCCACCGTTTTCAATACTGATGGTTTCGTAGTCAATATCCACTCCGATCACAGCGTTGGCTCCTGCGCTTTGAGCCGCTTGCATCATTTCGTTGATGGCAGTGGTGCGGGCTTCGCGGAGCGATCGCTCATAGGCAGCCGAGCGGCCACCCACAATGTCGCGGATGCCTGCAAAAAAGTCTCGAAAAATGTTGGTTCCCAAGATTGCCTCGCCGCACACAATGCCCATGTAGGACGTAATTTGTGCGCCTTCAATCGAGGGGGAGGTGGTCACAATCATGAATCCGGTCTCCCTAATGTGTTGCCAAGAGAATGTTGTGCGTGAATGCAGGGTCGTTAGGCAGGCGATCGCCCACGCAAAACGACGCGAAACGACAGGATGCCTGTCCTGCGCTTTCATCCTACTCTGCCTCGCTAAAATGGCGATCGCCCTATCGGGTCATCTTCATGGTGCAGGTTGGCTCAAAGTTGCAACGGCAAACCGTTATCCTTATAGTCTTCCCACCACACACTAAATTTAGGGAGCTTGCGTAAATTCCTATCCTGCTTGGAAAGCAACCGTGAATGCGATCGCGCATTCACTCTATACTGAACTCCACACACGTTCACGAACGGGTTACATCACATCAATTTATGACATCACACCTGCAACAGGTTAACGCAGCGCTTGTGGTTGGAGCCAGCGGCGGAATTGGACTGGAGATGGTGCATCAACTGTTGGAGCAACCTACAATTCACCAGATTTACGCCACCTACAACCGTTCCAATGATGCATTGCAAGCCATCTCAGATTCACGATTGACTCAGCTACCGCTGGATTTGACAAACGAAGCGCAAATTGCAACTGTTGTGCAAACAATTCAAGCGACAACGCCTGCTCTGCACCTAGTGGTGAACTGTGCGGGTGTGCTGCATACCGATGCCATGCAGCCCGAAAAAAGCCTGCGCCATCTCAATCCACAGCAATTGAGCGACTACTTTTTGGTGAACAGCATTGGGCCTGCGCTGTTGGCCAAGCACTTACCACCTTTGCTCAAGCAGGGCGATCGCGCCGTGTTTGCGACTCTCTCGGCCAAGCTGGGCAGCATTGGCGACAATCAACTGGGCGGTTGGTACGGGTACCGCGCCTCCAAAGCCGCCCTCAACCAACTCATGCGAACGACCGCCATTGAATACAAACGCACCTGCCCAAACGCGATCGTTGTCACGCTGCATCCTGGCACCACCGACACCCAGTTATCGCGTCCGTTTCAGCGCAACGTTCCCCCTGACAAGTTATTCACGCCCCAGCGCACCGTCCGACAATTGCTTCTGGTGATCGACCAGTTGCAGAACAGCGATAGCGGCGAGTTCTTTTCGTGGGATGGCAATCGGCTGCCGTGGTAGTGCAGGCTAGCTTCACACTGCTGGCTTTCTACCGCTGGTTTTATACCGTGGGCTTTCTACCAATCAGTAGCGCCAGTTCCAGCCACTTCCAGTAGCAATCGACATCCTCAAAACCAATCGCTCGCAGCCATTGCAGTTGGGTTTCGACATCCAGCAGTTTGTTGGATGGGTCGTCGGGGCGATCGCCAATGCCCATGGCTTCGCGAAACTGTTGGTGCAGGCGCTCTGTCGGCGAGGCTACATGCTCCAAATTGCAGAACACGCCACCAGGAGCCAAACAGGCAAAAATTTCGGCATAGAGCGATCGCTTGCGTTCATGAGCCAGGTGATGGATGGCAAAGCTCGACACCACCGCATCAAACTGGCCCAAGTCAGGCAATGGTTGATCTAAATCGTGAACCTGAACGTGAACGGAGTCATCTCCCATAAACTGTTCTTGAGCTGCGGCTAGCATCGTTGGCGAGAAATCGAGCCCAATGCATTCAGCCTGAGGTCGATCAATCTTCAGCAGCGATAGCAGTCGCCCGTTGCCCGTACCCAAATCCAGAATGCGGCGAACCGTTTTGGGAACCTGGTTAAGCAGCACGCCTTCGCCCTCGGTGCGATGAGGAATGGCATCGGCGATCGCCAAATAGCTCAAAGCATGTTCAGAAGATGTCCAAAGATTGACCATAATCGAGTTGGCTCGTGTAGCGCGATGGCTCGCATCATAAACAGTGCCCAATTCATTCCGCTTCCCCTAACTGGTTCACACGACTGGGTTACCGGATCTCTCAAACGTCAGTTTCGGTTAAGGGCTTTTCTGAAGTTTGCGCGCCGCGCAAACTTCAGAAAAGCCCATTTTTGCGTGCGCAACGCGCACGCAAAAATGGGCACTTCAGCTTATCCAAAACTCAGGTTCTCAAGGACTTACAAGGACTTACGCAGTTGAATGATTTTTGGAGCCCTGAGCGCTCCAAAAATCATTCAACCCCCTGGTTTTCGTATGAAGTGCGTAAGTGCTGTCGGTGATGTTCTAGACGTGTGGTTATTGGTTGTGGAAGGGGTGCATCGCACCCCTTCCACAACCAATAACCACACATTTGAAACACGACCGTCCTGTCTTAGTTGCAAAAGTGAACGAGCATTTACGTGAAATGCTCTAGAACCCGTTGTGCGTTGATGTCTCGTGGATGAATCAAATAATTGCGCTGGAGCGGCTGAGTCAATGTTTTTACCAAAGGTGAAACATCGCTAATTTCTTGCAAGCCGGTTTCAGTCAGCAGTTTGATGCCGCGTTGATACAGGGTGTAGCCGCTACTGCGCGCAACGCGAATTCCACCATACACATCGGGGGCAAATCCGGCCTGCTCCAGCAGTTCATGCAGCTTAGCCAGAACATCGGGATAGCGCTCAGGGGCGATCGCGCTAATGTCGGTTGCCTTGAGCAAGTCGCGATCGATAAATCGACGGCACAGGTCTGCAAGAATGCGATCGGAATGCTGCTGCCACCGCTGCAAGTGATACAGAAATACCCCATCATCGGCAGCTAAGTAGTGCTCTAGCGGCAGATGGTCACAGTCGCCCTGCAACCACGAGTTCATGCTTTCATCGGCTGGCAAGGTGCCCGAGGTACGCACGACTCTCGCCTGCCGAAAGGCTTGATCGAGCACCCACGTCGAGGCCAGGTTTTTGGGATGGTTGTAAATTTGCGCATACATAAAGAAGCGCACAATTAAATAGTGTTCGATCGCCGCCATGCCTTTGCCCGCCACCACCATTTGCTGGCTGCTGGGGTCAACCTGCAAGGCCATCAAAATGCGATCGAGGTCGAGTTTGCCGTAGGTTGCTCCGGTAAAGTGGCTGTCGCGCATCAGGTAATCGAGGCGATCGCAATCGAGCTGGCTAGAAACCAGTTGCCACACTAGCGGAACTGGGTGCTGTTTTTGGTAAACCTGTTGCAATTGGGGCAATAACGTTGGGTCTGCCTGATCCAATAGATGGCGCACAGGTGCAGATTCTTGCAAAATCCGCATCGTCCAGTGCTCATGCTGATTGCCAAACACCTCCTCGCAGGTGTGGCTAAATGGCCCATGACCAATATCGTGTAGTAACGCGCCGCACAGCACCACAGGACGATACGCCCACAGTTCAGGATGGTGCAGGGTAATGGAATCGAAGGCACGACGAGCGATCGCCATTACCCCCAACGAATGGGTAAAGCGCGAACTCTCGGCCCCATGAAACGTCAGGCTTGCAGAACCCAACTGCCGAATCCGCCGCAACCGTTGAAATGCAGGCGTATCAATCAGCTGAATCAACAAAGCTTCGGTCGCATCTGCGGCATCTAGCGTAATTGCCCCATGCAGCGGATCATGATACGTGCGCCGTTTCGCCAGCATTGTGAGGCCCCCTACTGGGTTTACTTGCGATATAGCGTTTAACCTGCCTTATGGCAACGGTCGTAACAATGCACCCTAATGCACTGTACCGAACAAGCTTGAACCTCCATAATTGACGGAGCCTAAGGAGCGTTGGCGATGACCGATTGTTGGCCCAGCCACTCCACGGCAGCCAGATATTGAGGATCTTGGTCGGAGGCGACATGAAGGCGATCGCCCGATTCTGCTAAGGACACAATCTGATCGGGAATAATGCCTTGCTTATTAATATCGCGATGGTTGGGTGTTTCGTAGCGCGCCACCGTCACGGCTAAGCCCGACCCATCTGATAAGGTAAACAGGGATTGAATTAATCCTTTGCCAAAGGTCTTTTCGCCAATCAGCTGGGCGCGTCCGTTGTCTTGCAGGGCTCCGGCCAGGATTTCGCTGGCGCTAGCTGTTCCTTGATTCACCAGTACAACCAAGGGCTTGTCGGTTAGGGCTTCTCCAACGGCCGAAAAGCTGTCTTGAATGCCATCGCGATTGACGGTGTAAACGATCGTGCCGTTGTCCAGCCAATAGCGGGCTACATCAATTCCTGCCTGTAGTAATCCACCAGGGTTATTGCGCAAATCCAACACAAATCCTTCAACGCCCTGCTGGGTTAAGCGGGCGATCGCATGGGCCACTTCTGCCGTCGCATTAGCATTGAACTGGGTGAGGCGAATGTAACCTAGTGGTTTGCCACCCTCGGTTCGCACATCGGCAAGTACCGGATTTAGCGTGATGCGATCGCGCACCAGCGTCAGATCCTTGGGCTCCTGTTGTTCATGCGCAACGGTAAGCGTAACCATGCTGCCAACTGGCCCTCGCATCCGCTCCGCCGCCTCATCCAGCGTCAGTTCCAACGCCGGAAAGCCATTAATTTTCAAAATGCGATCGGAAGGCTGCAACCCAGCCTGATCAGCCGGTGAGCCCTCAATGGGGGCAATCACCATCAGCTCGCCAGTTTCCGAATCTTGAGCAATTTGCAACCCAATTCCAGTTAGCTCACCCGAGGTATTGGTTTGCAAGCTGCGATACTGGTCGGGCTTCAGCAAACGAGTGTATGGATCATCCAGGCTTGCCAGCGTCTTTTGAATGGCGGCGTAGGTTTCATCTCGCGTTTGCAAGGGCTGCTTCAAAGCCCGCTGGCGCACCAACCACCAGTTTTGATGATTGAAAGTGCTATCGACGTAGGCGCGATCAACAATCCGCCAAACCTCATTGAACAGCTTTTGCTCTTCTGTAAATGCAGCCGCGTCGGGTGTCGCAAACGTGAACACCAGCATCAACGGTAAGAGCAGAAGCAATCCGGCCTGTATCAATCTTTTTCCCATAAGCTCATCTTAAACGGCATTCCAAGTTCATCACCACTGCCCAGTTAGAAAAAGCGTTTTCACACCCAGTTTTCCTATTCAAGCAAAAACATGAGCTTAAGCTTTACAAAATGGGTTCAGCCTTTCATTCAATTGGCAGGTTAGCGCTGTGAGCCAGCAAGCCTAAAGCGGTTAGCTCAAAAATTTAGCCGCGTATGACCATCGACTCTCTTAATCATGCCAAAGTTAAGAAAGTTAACAAAGTCTCGTGGATCGCCCAAGGCCGTGCATGTCCTCAAAGCTCCATAGAATCTAGCTTTTCCCAGTTATGAAAAAGCTGAGAAGCTATGTTACATTCGTTAGAAACAGCAATAAATTATTTGCAACTCTATCTTGGAACTCTTGCTTCATGTTTACTAAGCAGGTAACAGACTCAAAAGCGTACCAGTGGTTTGAGGAGCGGCTGGAAATCCAGGCACTTGCCGACGATATCAGCAGCAAATACGTCCCTCCCCACGTCAACATCTTTTATTGCCTGGGCGGAATTACGCTAACCTGCTTCATCATTCAGTTCGCGACTGGCTTTGCAATGACCTTTTATTACAAGCCAACAGTGACAGAAGCGTTTAGCTCTGTTCAATACTTGATGAATGAAGTCAGTTTCGGTTGGCTAATTCGTTCCATTCATCGCTGGTCAGCCAGCATGATGGTGCTCATGATGATTCTGCACGTGTTCCGGGTGTACCTCACTGGTGGTTTCAAAAAGCCTCGTGAGTTGACTTGGGTAACAGGCGTTGTCATGGCTGTGATCACCGTTTCCTTCGGTGTGACGGGCTACTCGCTTCCTTGGGACCAGGTTGGCTACTGGGCTGTGAAAATCGTATCTGGCGTGCCCGAAGCGATTCCAGTCGTTGGTTCTTTGATGACTGAGTTTATCCGTGGTGGTACCAGTGTTGGGCAGCCCACGCTGACTCGTTTCTACAGCCTGCATACGTTTGTATTGCCCTGGCTGATTGCAGTCTTCATGCTGCTTCACTTCCTGATGATTCGCAAGCAAGGCATTTCTGGTCCTTTGTAAGTCATCTCTGTAAAGTTTGGGTTGATGGGCGATCGTGTTTTACAAAGCGTATGGATGTGATAGATCACTCAGTCGCTTTGATAAACTGATAGTCAAATCAACGGCTTCTTGTCTTCCCGTATTCCTGCGGACCTTAAGGAGAGCACTTGTAACTATGGCAACCGTCAAAAAGCCAGACCTGAGCGATCCAGCGCTTCGTGAGAAGCTAAAGAAAGGCATGGGACACAACTACTATGGTGAACCTGCCTGGCCTAACGACCTGCTGTACATCTTTCCAGTGGTAATCCTGGGAACGATCGCCAGCGTTGTCGGTTTGGCTGTTTTGGATCCTGCAATGGTTGGCGAACCTTCCAACCCTTTTGCCACTCCTCTCGAAATTTTGCCTGAGTGGTATCTATATCCTGCATTCCAAATTCTGCGAATTGTTCCGAATAAACTACTGGGAATTGGGTTGCAAACTGCAATCCCTGCTGGCTTGATGCTCGTTCCCTTCATTGAGAGCGTGAACAAGTTCCAGAATCCCTTTCGTCGTCCTGTTGCAACGACCGTGTTCCTGATCGGCACATTGGCAACGTTGTGGCTTGGCATTGGTGCTACTGTCCCCATCGACAAATCTCTGACGCTCGGCCTGTTCTAGGCTTAGTGGTTTGCGGACAACGCCTGTCTTGACAAATTGACGTATGCGATAGCACGCTTCAATTGTCACGGCAGGCGTTAAACTTTGTTTGACTTCTTTACTTCTTGATTCTCGTGTTCCGTCAGACGAGCCTGGTTGTACGCAGCGATTTGATGGCCCTCAACTACATTGAGGACTGGTTTCGTCAATTCTGCCAACGCAACGGTTCTGGCTTGTTTTGGTTGAAGGGACAGGAATATCCCTTGGAACTGGCATTAGTTGAAGGGTTTTCGAATGCAGTTCGCCATGCCCATCACGAACTTCCCAAGGAAACCCAAATCAAAATCGATGTATCGCTGTGGGATGATCGCATCGAAATCCGCATTTGGGATCAGGGCAAACCATTTGACCCCAACAGTTTGGAAGAGCCGAAGCCAGGGACGTTGCGGTTGGGAGGCTATGGCTGGTTTTTGTTGCGGCGGTTGGCCGATCGGGTTGAATACGAACGCTGCCGCACTGGAGGTAATTGTTTGCTAATTGTGAAATATGGATTGGCGCGATCGCGCATGCTGGAAGAATCCAGCGTTGCACCTAATTGAGGGTAAATTGGGTGGAGGTCAACGCATCCGTTGTCTTTGTTTTTTTAGAAGTTTTTAGCCACGAAGGTGGGATTCAAACCCACATTCAGGATATTTTGAGTACCTACCATGAGCTCGGTGCGCCTCCAGCCAAGGTATTTGTCTTGCGGGATGGGCTCGACGACCCAAATCCCTTCTCTTCAAAGCGCTTGAGCTGGGAGTTTTTCAAAACTTCGAACTTGATGCTGGGGCGCATGAACCTTTCTAGTACGCTGTTCTACTATTTGCGTAAGCATCGTCCGCGCCATGTGTTTTGCGGTCATACCAATCTCGCTCCGCCGATTTGGCTGATGTGCAAACTGCTGCGGATTCCTTACACCGTACTAACTTACGGGAAGGAAGTTTGGAAGCCGTTGCCGCTGGTGTATCGCTGGGCGCTGCAGCAGGCCGATCAGGTGTGGACGATTAGTCGCTATACGCGTGATCGCCTTTGTAGCGTTCATCGAGTCCAGCCCCACAAAGTTCAGTTGTTGCCCTGTATGGTCAAGGGCGATCGCTACACGCCGGGCGAGAAATCGGCCACCCTCTTGCAGCATTACGGCTTGTCTAACGGCTTATCGAACAGTCGGGTGCTGATGACCGTAGCGCGGCTGTGGATTGGCGACCCTTACAAAGGTGTCGATATTACAATTCGCGCTCTGCCAACCATCCTGCAGGTATGTCCTGATGTGAAGTATTTGGTTGTGGGTCGGGGCAACGATATGCCACGACTGGTGAAACTGGCAATGGATCTAGGAGTGCGCGATCGCGTTATCTTTGCAGGATTTGTTCCCACCGAAACTTTGGTTGAACATTACCGCTTGGCAGATGTGTATGTCATGCCCTCTCAAGAAGGATTTGGCATTGCGTACCTGGAGGCGATGGCTTGTGGTGTGCCTGTGCTAGCGGGAGATGCGGATGGATCTGCCGAACCGCTCATGGATGGACGCTTGGGTTGGCAAGTGCCTCACCGCAACCCGGATGCTGTAGCCGCTGCCTGTATCGATATCTTGGGACGCATTGCGCAACATCGGCAGCATGATCAGACCCATCCCAATACCCCCCCACCCGAATTGCGATGTGATGGAGGTTGGCTGAGGCAGGAGGCGATCGCCAATTTCGGAGAAGCTGCCTTTCAGCAACGGCTACAGCAGTTGTTGCAGCACGCAATCCAGCCTCATCAGTAGCCCAAAAGCCGCCCACAAAGTTCGGAAATCTTTCCTGGGAGGATCGAACTGTCTCTCGCTATGCTGATAATATGAACCGAACAGCGGCTCCTTGCCCCGCACGACAGGAGGTTGTCATGAACCAAAACCAATTCAGCAAATTGCAACTAAATCTATCCGGCCTGTGGGGATGGGTAGGACTATTTGCGTTTGTGTGGTTGTTGGGGTCGATTGGCTTGGGCTGGTTGGTCAAGTCAGTTCTGTTTTTGATAGCATTCTTGGCGATCGCACCTGTCATTGGCTTTTTTGTCTTCCGTTGGTGGCTCCAGCGTAATGTGGTAGAAGCGGCTTGCCCGGTGTGTGGCACGCTTTCGGCTGGGCTCAATGGTACTCAGATGCGTTGCCCCAGTTGTAGCGAAGCCCTAAAAGTTGAGCAAGGAAAGTTTCTGCGCATTACCCCTCCGGGAACCGTTGATGTTGAAGCGATCGAGGTTTCCGCCAAGCAGATTGAAGATTAAATCTCATAAAAATTTCGACCTCATTAAAATACAGCCTTTAGAACTCTGTGTCGCCCGCCTAGCAGGCGGCACAGAGCTTTAGGATTTTATGTTTAATGCTCACCCTACAAGGTTTTATCGCTGAGTTTATTGGCGCTTATTGGGTTGGAATTGGGGTCGTCTGCCAATCCACATCAGCATACCTACCAACAACAGTACCGGAGTAAACCAGTTGCCCCACCGGACGTACAGCGTTTGAATTTGGCGGCGATAGATAGTGGCTGCATAAGTTTGAAATTCACGGTAATTGGAGAGCCACAGCGTTCTGCCGTGAGGGTTGACAACGCCGGATAGCCCTGTGTTGGTGGCTCGAACCGCATAGCGGCTGGTTTCCACCGATCGCATCACATCCTGGGCATGGTGCTGCGCCATCATCGGTCGTTTGTAGGGATCATTGTTGGATGCGGTGAGAATGAACTCGCCACCGGCAGCGGCCTGATTGCGGAACAGGCTGGCAAAGGGAGATTCATAGCAAATAGCGGCGATCGCCCGTCCAAAGGGTGTGTCAAACCGTTGGTCTGGCGAACCGGGCAGCATGGAGTCGCCCATGGTTGACAGGCGCGAAATCACTTGTCCCAAGACTGCTTCAAAGGGAATGTATTCCCCTAGAGGAACCAGCTTAATTTTGTCGAACTGGCTATAAATCTCGCCATCGCCGGTAATTGTGAACAGCGTTTGGGTGTAGCGTCCGTTGCGGGTGCCAAAGGTGCCTACCCAGGCAGGTACGCCTCTCTGCAAAATGGCCTGATATAGCGGATTTTGCGATTGGGTTGGGGTATTCACCCAGCGCCACGGCAGCGATCCTTCTGGCGTGATCACCACATCTACTCCCTGATTGGCCAGGGTATTGTAGCCACGGACGTAATTTGCGATCGCCAGTTGGTAGCCCTGTTCCGACAGTTTGATGCGGGTGGGCACGTTGCCCTGGACAATACCAACGGTGAGGGCCTGATTGGGGTCATCATTCAGCGGTTGAGCATAGAGCGCCCAGCCGAGCGTGTGGAATCCGATAAGGAGGGCGATCGCCGCTGTCGAATATTGCTGCAGCAGTTTGCCCGAATCTCGCTGAAGCCACGCTAAGATAGCCTCTGCTAAACAGCCATTCACCAACAGCAGCGCAGCCGTTACGGTCATCGGGCCTGATAGTTGCCCCAGATGCAGGATCGGCAGGTTAAACGGACTCTGGGTATAGGAGATTGAAGTCCAGTACAGCGGGCCGTGTTCCCAAAGTTGCTCCAATCCACACCACACGGCAGTGCTTAAAACAATGCGCACCGCAGGCAAGTTGAACTTGGCTGTTTTGGCCGCTGCCGAACGGTTTATCCAGAAGAGGCTGAGGCTCCAAACGACGGGAATGGCGGCTCCCCATAGGGTGATGAACACCCAAGCAAAGATGGCGATCGCCACACTTGCCAACCAGGGAATGCCCATCCACGTCAGCGGGTGCAAATCTAGAATCCATGACAGCGCCAGCCCGTGATAGCCCAAACCCCAGCAAAACGCCAGCGCTACACCCCACCGCCAAGAGCGCTGCGGCCCTTGGTTTACCAACACCCATAGCGGCACCACTGCAACCCAGGCAAAAAACCAGGCATTAAACGGCGCAGGAGCCATTCCCATCAAGATGCCGCTGAGCAGCGTGATGCAGCATTGAAGCGGCCAGGATGAGAACAATTTCAACATGATGCAGGAAATTGGTAGACGGGCTAAATACGGCGATCGCCAGCATTAAGCCTTGCTTGCAGCCTTCTTCGCTTTTTCTTTTTCGCGCTTGGCGGCAGCTTTGGCAGCGGCTTTTTCAGCCTTCTCTGCTGTGACCCGTTCGGCCTCAGCTTTTTGCTTTTCCTCTTCTACCTTATCGAGATAGTAGTGGTAGTCGCCACGGAACAGGCGCAGTTCGCCATCCCGCACTTCCACAATCTTGTTAGCGACCTGGGAGATGAAGTAACGATCGTGCGACACAATCAGCACCGTGCCGTCATAGGCTTGCAGCGCTTCTTCCAACATTTCCTTGGCGGGAATGTCGAGGTGGTTCGTCGGCTCGTCCAGAATCAGCAAGTTCGCGGGCTGAAGCAGCATTTTGGCCAGGGCAAGACGAGCTTTTTCGCCACCGCTCAGGGACTCTACTCTCTTTAACACCGTTTCGCCGCTAAACAGGAAGCGTCCCAACAGCGTGCGCACTTCCTCATTCTTCCAATCGGGAACCTCATCGTGGATGGTGTCCATCACGGTTTTGCGGAGATCCAGCGCTTCGGCCTGGTTTTGCTCAAAATAGCCGGGAATGACGTTGTGCTTGCCCAGTTCCACAGCCCCTTCGCTGGGCGGCTCCATACCCATGATCATGCGCAACAGGGTGGATTTACCGCAGCCATTTGGCCCCAGAAACGCGATGCGATCGCCCCGTTCCACCAGCAAATTTGCACCCAGGTACAGAATCTTGTCGTCATAAACATGAGTTAGATCCTTGATTTCCACCACTTCGCGACCGCTGCGGGGTGCCGGGGGAAACTGAAACTTGAGTGTCCGCGCCTGCCCACCCGGAGCTTCGATGCGCTCAATTTTGGAGAGTTGCTTTTCTCGGCTCTTGGCCTGGGTGCTGCGGGTGGCGCTAGCCCGAAAGCGATCGACAAACTCTTGCTGCTTTTCCAGTTCCTTTTGTTGACGCTCGTAGGCGCTGAGTTGGGCCTCGCGGTTCAGGGCTTTTTGCTCCAAATAGGAGGAATAGTTGCCCAGGTAGGTGGTGGATACTCCAAACTCAGTTTCGACAATTTGGTTGCACAGGCGATCGAGAAATTCTCGGTCGTGAGACACCACCACCATCGGCGTGGTCAAACCCCTCAAATAGATTTCTAACCACTCAATCGTTTCCAAATCGAGATGGTTGGTCGGCTCGTCCAGCAACAAAATGTCGGGCGATTGCAGCAAAATTTTGCCTAAGCTCATGCGCATTTGCCAACCGCCGCTAAAGGAGCTAACGAGGCGATCGCCATCCTCTAACTCAAAGCCCATTTCTGGCAAAATTTTCTCAATTCTAGCTTCCAGCCCATAGCCATCTAGCGACTCAAACCGCCGCTGATAGCGATCGAGTTCATGGATCAACCGATCGAGCTCATCAGGATCAGCCGTTTCCATCTCCTTTTGCACACGATGCAGATGATGCTGTGCCTCGTTTGCCTCGGTAAACACCGTCCAAAACTCTTCGCGGACGGTGCGCGTTGGCTCTACTTCAAATTCTTGCGTGAGGTAGGCAATATGAAGGCTGTTAGGACGAATGACCTCACCAGATGTGGGTTCCATCTCCCCGGCAATAATCTTGAGCTGGGTGGACTTTCCGGCCCCATTCACCCCCACAAGCCCAATGCGATCGCCCGGTTTGAGCTCCCAGTTCACATCTTTGAGAACTTCTCCTGTGGGGTAAACCTTGCTAATGTGCTCCAGTCGCAGCATCTCACTTCCTCGCTTTCACAATACTTACATTCACGAATCCGGCTCTGTACAAGCCCTTGACCTTTCAATTGCTGCACTCAAGCGGCACAGCAGACGTTGAGGCCGCTACGACGGACACAGTGCCAATCCGTCAGCATTGCTAAAACAGGCGATCGCAATCAACTGATCACTCACAGGGTTAATGTTGAAGCTTGTATATCTCTAAATATCTTAATGAAGATTTGTACGAATGCCTAACCCGATTTTCTCGGAAGAATTCTAAGGCGGGCGATCG
Source organism: Leptolyngbya sp. AN02str (assembly GCF_050565595.1). NCBI lineage: Bacteria > Bacillati > Cyanobacteriota > Cyanophyceae > Leptolyngbyales > Leptolyngbyaceae > Leptolyngbya > Leptolyngbya sp. AN02str. The sequence continues at coordinate 48,811 of NZ_JBNXVR010000039.1, forward strand.
CTCCCTATTTCATCGGAATGCTAGAGGCGTGGATTACCCTCAGAGGCCGACTTCTTGCAGAATCGACATCACCAAGCCCGATTAGTTATCAATTTCGGCCATCTCAATCACTCGGCCATCCCAATCCTTCACCAAAAAGTTGAGCGGCTTATCACGACGAATTTTGTACTGAGCACCGCGCAACTGCACCCGCATCAACAACAGCTCCATGCAGTCGTGGTCAAAGCATACATGGCGTTGTCGATCCTTTTGCCCCAAGCTCGCTCCGGTAATAATGTGGAGCTGGGTATTTTTCTTGAGCTGGTACCACAACCCGTCGGGCTGGTTGTTGACCGATCGCATCGTTTGGGTGCTCATGCCGTAGGTGGGCGAGTACAGCGGATCTAGCCCGCCAGAACCTAGTGTTTGCTCATAGTTGTAGTAGTAGTGCAGCGGCACATCGGCAGCCGCCAACTCCAGCACCTCTTCATAAAACCGGCGAGCCAGCTCCAAATCCGACACCATCACGGTGTAAACCTTGGGCGCACTCGACAAGAACATCCACATAGCCCCGGCATAGGCCACCAGCAGCATTACCATGACTCCCTGAGTGGAAAGCAACCCATCCACCAAAGGCAAGGCCAACAATACAGGCAAGCTAGACACGCTTGGCAGCATAGAACCAAACTCTAAAACAACCATGAGCTAATCATGAACCAGAGATACAATCGTGGGCTTGCTCAACAAAGGTGAGCGAAAGCACTTTTAGTCTATCAACATCTCTTTTGGTTCATCAAAAATTGACATAGCGCATCTTGGGTACCACGTGATGCAGCTCGTATTGGATGGACTTGGGCATTGGACGACAATAGGGTTGACCTGGAGTTAAAACACGCAGCAACCAAGTCTCAAAAGTATCTCAACTTGGCTGGAGCGTGAATTGAGAGATTGAGTCTGAAAGCAAAATTTGAGCAAAATTTCCAATAGCGGCAAAGAGCAGTAGGACAATAAAACAAAGGGCTATTGAAGGGTCTTCGGCACCTCACAGACTACTCGAAAACCGTCAAAGCGGAGAATACCACCGGGACTGCCATAGCAGCGATACGCCGAGCGGCAACCGCTCGGCGTAAAGTGCCAGCAGCCGCCGCGGTTTACTCTGAAATCGCTTTCTCCCCCTGTCACCCAGGCAGTTCCGTCGATCGGGGCACCCTCGTAATTCTCATGCCAGTGATCCAAACACCATTCCAAGACATTGCCATGCATCTCACACAATCCAAAGGCATTGGCAATGCCAAAATGATCCACTGGCGTTGTCGTTTGGCGGTATTCCCCTTTCGGCCCACTCCCATAAGAACCTGAAGATGACCAAGCACCATTCTGATGGTCTGTACCACGGTAATTGGCCAACTGTGTAGTAATCGTTTCTCCAAAATAAAAAGGTGTTGTCGTTCCAGCACGACAGGCATATTCCCATTCGGCCTCAGTGGGGAGTCGGTAAGTCCGTTTCGTGTAACGAGAGAGGCGATCGCACCATTCCACTGCGTGATACCAACTCACTTGATTTACCGGATGGCGATTCTTGGCCCAAGAGGCTTCGCCAACGCCTTTAAAGCTGGAAGGGTCTGGCTTGATCGCTCGATTCACGACAGGCAAGCGGGCGATCGCTCGCCATTGCTCCTGAGTGACAGGATAGCGCCCCATAAGAAACGGAGGAACGGTCACAGAATGCTGTGGCCCTTCGTTATCATGCCGTTTTAGTTCACCTTCTGGAGAACCCATCAGGAAGGTGCCTGTGGGAATCTGAATCATTTCCAGTCCGAGTCCGTTGCCCAGGTCTTCGATGAAAGACTGAGTTGGTTGTTTTTGCCGTTGGAAGGGAAATTTTGGCATGGGTGGGAAGTGATCAAATTTTACGAGGGCTTGTTGCGGGGTATATCTGACCATTGAGAACTTGCACTCTGTCCCGACGACCCGGCAAGTCTAAATAGGGACAGCCCTCGACCTGTTGCTTGAGGGTTAATGTTTCGTCGCCAGGGGCAATCCACAAAACACGCCCCTGCTTGATCCAGGGAGCTAAATCAAAATCATCAGCGGCTCGATCATAGGGGGGATAATTTAAGTAGACCATTGGGTATTCAATGTTCTCTAGGTTGGGGTTTGGGCTACCATCCTTTTCATCAAACGTGATGGCAATGGTATTGGACCATTCTTTGAACTGGGGTCTAACATCATCCCAGGGAACAGGCTTGACCTCGCTGAAGTAGACGAGGGGATAAGCGATATGAGATCCGACGTTGAACTGCGAAATCACCACCTTGATGGCAGGGAAGTTGAGTGTATGAGTAAAAACAAATGGCACTTCAGGCCCAGGGCTAACGCTTAACGGTGATGAAGAGGGTTCTCCTCGCAAAGCGACGGCTCCTGAGAGCGACCAAAAGTGGGGACACAACCGATGGCGCTCGCGAGGTCGATAGACATTGCTCTCAACGATTCTACGCCAGTCGTGCGCTCCAGTTGCCCACCACAGTCCATCCAGGTCATAGAAATCAAAGGAGTGGTAGTTAATCGCTTGACAAAAAGGGCAGCGACTCAGGGGAACAACGGGAACTTGATTCTTGTAGATTTGAACGATTTCTTTCATCCGTGCATCGCTTGCGCGAGACGCTTCTGCCAATGCATTAAATGCCGCCTCATCTTCAAGTGGATACTGAGCACGCATCTCTGACATGAGCGTCCAGCCATCCGTGTATCGTTTATAGAGTAAAAAGAATTCATCGAGTAACGCTCGTCGTTGCTCAGGTGTAAAAGGTGTGGTTTCAGGGATAGACATCAGCGTTAGGAGGGCGTGTTGACAGAGGAGGGAGCACAGGTACAAAGCCGAAGAGAAGCAGCATATTGCTTTGTATTAATCACCCTTACAAAGCCATATACAAGGTTCTTGACCCACTGCTTGATGCCGCTGCTGGACAGCCCTTGCTTGTAAGCTCCTTAGCAGTGGGTAACAAACAGCGTACTGGCGATAAACGGTGAGCCAAGCGCATCACAGATTTAGGCAAGTTTGCATGCTGGCTCCCGTTACTATGCACCGCTACCGTCTTTCATGATGCATCGTGGGAAAAATGTAGAGCGGTGATGTGAGGTTTATGGCCAACTGTGTACAGCTCTAGGGATTGTCATCTAATCAAGCTGAAATCTTAATGCACCAGCCGAAAAAGGCCCTAGCCCGTTCACAACAGCGGGCATGATGCCCTGAGTGTGCAAGGATATCACTTTGAGTTAATGACGCGCCCTAGTGTGCTGGATGCCTCGATTTCTCAGCCTTTTGCTATATTTTGAAGGCAACGGATGCACTGAGTGCCCTTTCCTTAGGCATCATGGAAGTCATGGATTTGGAGAACTGTAAGGATGAGCGGGCAAATTTTGTTGGTGGATGATGAGCCGGGTTTGCGGCAGGCTGTCCAGGCTTATTTAGAAGACAGCGGATTCACCGTTCAGGCTGCGGCCAATGCCAACGAGGGATGGAGCAAGCTAGAGCAAACCATGCCCGATTTGGTCATCTCCGACATTATGATGCCCCAGGTGGATGGGTACCAGTTTTTGCAGCAGTTGCGCGAAGACCCACGGTTTGAAACGTTGCCCGTGGTGTTTTTGACTGCTCGGGGTATGACAGCCGATCGCATCCAAGGCTATCAGGCTGGTTGCGACGCCTATTTGCCCAAACCGTTCGATCCAGAAGAGTTGGTGGCGATCGTGACAACGTTGCTGGAACGGCGCACTGCCTTGAGTAAGGCGGCGAGTGATGGCGATCGCTCCGAGATTTCAGAAATTCGGGAGCAGATTGCCCAGATCAAAGCCATGCTGACTCAGCGCGGCGGAGTCACCCAAACCCCGTCGCCCATTAAAATCGACTTTACGCCGCGTGAACAAAGCGTGTTGGATTTGGTGGTGGAAGGGTTGATGAATAAAGAAATTGCGCGACGGTTAGAAACGAGCGTACGCAACGTTGAAAAGTATGTAAGTCGATTGTTTATTAAAACAGGAACCAACAGCCGCACTGAACTGGTGCGCTATGCGCTGGAACATGGCTTGGCCAAGTAGTTGCTTGATGATGATTGAAATGATTGAGCAAGACCTGCGCAACTGCTGTTGAATTGGCTGGATGCATTGATAGCGCGATCGCTCATCCAGACGGCAAATGCGGATGAGAAACAGGGGCGATCGCCCCTGTTTTTTGCTGAGCTTCTTTGCTGCGTTTCTGTAGGGAGGCTTCTGTGCTGAGTGGTTACACCTGCCTAAGTGAAGTGATATGTCGTTTCGTTGCGATATGGTAACAGTTCGTTTTGAGCCTTAATGTGCTGTTATTCTCAGATTCAATCAAATTGGGTAACGGAGATTACACAATGAAAGCAGTGAATCATCTTGGGCGATCGGTCACATTCGCACTGCTGATGGCAGTGTCATCTTTTGGCGTATTGATGCTGATGGCGACCCAAACAGCAAACATGCCTTAACCCTTTCTCAGAATTCTGAGGACGATTGTTACGCAACATAAACATTTGCTCAGCGATCGTCCTCCACAATTCCTAATACATACTCGCCTTCGTTCACACTGTGGTTTATAGATGTGTCGAACACAAAGCCTGAATGTTGCGATCGCACCTCGACCACCTGTGGCATTTCTCCGTCTTTGTTAAAGACCAGGAGTTGATAGATCACCTGTTGGGGCTGCACGCGATCGCCCAGTTGCAAGCGTGATTGCACAAACCCGCCTGTTGGTGCATAGTAGCGATGCATCTGTTCCCGCGAGATGAGCCGCATGGGGTGACTCGGTAGCTTGTGGCCTGACTGCTCACAACCCGACTGACGAATCATCTGCTTGGCCGTGAAGTAATTCCAAATGCCCTGCCGAGCTTGCGCGATCGCCTCTGCGTTTAGCTGCATGGCAGACCCAATCTCAAACGTCCATGCTTCCACCTCAAACCGCAGGGGACAACCCAACGTTGCATAGGCCGACTCCAGCGCTAACCAGGGCTTGATGAAAGACTCATCAAAGGCGTTGCCATCATACTGATCCAGCAAAATCCCTAATTCGAGTTGGAACAGCAGCGCACTGGCTTGGCGATCGCGAAAGAAATACACATAAGGCACACCCAAGTCTGAAGAGGTGTGTAAGTCAATCACGTAGTCTGCATCAATGGCAAAGGATTGGAGCAAATAGCGATACTTTTCTCGAAATGGGGCTCCCATGTCACCCGTAATCTCGGTCTCTAGTGCGGCAAAGGCCGTTTGGATTTGGTGGCGAAAGGCGTGCTGAATTTCAGCTGGAGGGTGGTGCAGTCGAGCTTTGGCAAAGGCCAAAATCTCGCCAACTTCCATCTCGTAATCCCAAAAGATGCGGTTCCAGTCGTAGCCGTCGTACGGGTTGTAGCGTCCCGATGAGAAATGATGCGATCGCCCATTCACCCCAATGGGATTGCACACGGGCACCAGCCAAATTTCCCCAGCCAACTGGGTAGGCTCCAACGCAGACAAGGCTTGCATTAGCTCATAAGCCACGGCATTGCCAGCCAGCTCGGCTCCGTGCAAGTTAGCCTGAATGTATGCTTTTTTACCCGGGTGTGCCCCAACAAACTTGTAGATCTGAAGAGAGAGGCGATCGCCCGAAGCTAGAGTTTGCAACGGAATCGTTTCAATCTTAGGTATCACAATAGGTCCATGTTCAGATTCATTGATCACGCCAAACATTTGTAAACTCTGGGAACTGCTTCCACAGAAGTTCGTCAAGAAGTTTGTTAGATAGTGTATGGTATTCGCCCATCAAGGCGATGCAATGATGGCTTTTTTGTCATAGTGTTCGATTAACTGCAATGGCCAGGTATTGCATAGTTTTCAAGAGCACAGTTTTCAGAGCACAGTTTGCAAAGATTTAGTTGCCCTGTTGAGGAGAAGACTCATGAGCAGCGTATTGTCAATACGGTTGACGATGTTGGGTGCAATCGGAGGTTTATTCATTTCGGCCCCTGCTGCGATCGCCGCTGGAACGATGGTAAGTACAGTTGGCCCTAGTGCTGTCACGGCTGAGGTCTCCAGTGGATTGGGCTCTGCATCGTCTGATGCGGTGCAGGTGGCCCAAGAGTGGGGAAACGAAGACTGGGAGCGCCGCCGGGTCGAGGAACGAGAGCAACAGTGGGAACGCGAAAATGGCCGTGGTGATGATGATACCTCCGACCCACGAGATGCCCGTGAGGAATGGTTTCGCGAAAATCGTTCAGAGCGCGATCGCGATCGCCGTCCATCCAGCCATCCAAGCCGCAATCGCATTATCTATCGCGACACCCATCCCAACAGCCGCCGTAACAATACATGGGAAAACGACTGGAACTATCGCTACAACGATCGTGATGAATACCGTAGCCGTAGCAGCAACTGCTATGTCGCGTTTCAAACCCATTCGGGCATTCGCAACAGTCGGGATGCCGAATCAATCGCGCGGGAATTTATTGGATGTGAAGTGGGAATTCATCCCTATTCCAATATCATTCGCATTAGCAATATTTCTCAAATTCATGACTGGGGCGATCGCACTTGGGTGATTCGAGGTGTGCTTGATCGCGATAGCTTTAGTGTGCGCATCAACAGCAGCAACGCCCAAATTGTGCACTACGAGCGCAGCCCAGTTACCAGCAACCGCATCAATATTTGGCCGTTTTAAGCGTCAAACCTTTCTTGATTCGCAACCCAAGTGAGCGAAGGCAACATGGCCTCACGCCAGATTGGGTTCAGGGCCTGCCGCAGGGGTGACACCACGCACTCCTGCGGCAGGCCCATATTTGTATGGGCGTTGCGCTGCAAACATGGGTGCTTTGGCTGATCTAGAACTGGCGTTTCCTAAAGTTGAAATTCCTGAAAATGATTCATCAGGCCAATGACTGGTAAATAGACATCACCGCCATCCCTACAGCAACGCAATGATCATTAGGATCGTGAGAACAATCGGGAGAAACGGAAACTGAGAAAGATCTTCCGTCACATCACGAAACCATCCGCAATTGATGCAGATATAACGGCTTTCACCATGGAGCACAACGCTTCGTTGACCGCAGTTAGGACAGGCAAGATGATGAGGATGCTGAGGATGAAACGAATCGAGTTGGGATACCATAGCGACCTTTCTCCTGAAGATGGGTGAATCGAGCGACTAACTGGGGGCAAGCAATCACGATAGTCGGTGACGAATGCTCGCTATATTGCTGTGAGTAATGATGCAATAAGCGAACAGCGCTTTGACTGAAACTGAGTAATGATGAACTGAACACCAGACTCAAGAACTCACATGGTCATATCTTGATATGGATAAAGTGTTATGCACAGGCGTTGTAGAGGATAGGTGTGGCAGGATTGGGTTGGCGATCGCCCGTTCCTATTGGTAAAAACCAGCCAACCTTTTTGTATCCCAAAATACTTTTTGTCCCTAATGTGTACTGCATAACCCAATTTGTTTGGAAAATATGGGATCTATGCAGCATCGGACGGTTGCCCCAACGGTTTTCACCTGCCAAAAGTTCGGACAAAATTTAGCCCGCCTTCGCAATGACCCATTCCAGTTCTGCCGATCATCAGCGCATCTACCAGCTCTACCATTACTTGTGCAAATGTCTTGCGATCGCCTATAAAGCCAACGGCGAACCCAGCAAATTGGCCATTGAAGGCCGATTGAACAAGTCAAATTTGCGCAGAATTGTGGGGCGCATTTTGGAATATGACGGAAGTACCCCACTCGATCAGGCAGACATTCCTCGGTTTGGCAATGTCACCACAGGCGACGTGGTCGATATGTTGGTGCAGCTCAACCACAGCCTTAAAGCAGACTACATGAAGCACAAAGAACCCTATACGCGGGTTCTCACGCAAGAAGATATTTTGACGGTGCTATACAAGCTGATTGAACTGACGCCCCTGGAGCGGCGTGAGCTGGGATTGCCTGCCGGAGACGGCATGACACTGCTGCAACAAGCGTTACTTGTGCTGCAAACTTCAGGCCAGCAGCACAATTACGACATGATTTTTCGGGTTTATAAATCGGCGGTAGGCTTAGACTTTGCAGATAGTGAGCCTGCCTTACACAACATTGATCAGGTGGATCAGCTCATTGCCACTACGGTGCAACAAGCCTTGAGCTACCTGCCATCACGGCCCGGTTGGCGGCGGGGCAATGAGCCCTCTGTGAGTAGTCGAGATGAGACGGTACGCGAGTTAACGCAAAAAGCTCAGCGCGAAATTCGACGGTTGCTAGCCCGTAGCGGCAATCATCAAAGCCTGGTGAACAGTCGGGCTATGGTGGATTCTTATGTGCAGCACTATTTGCAACCGGCGTTTGTGATGAAGCTGGCGCGGACGGTGGTTGCCAATGAGCGGCTGACTGATCAGTTTCCGGTGTACCTCAAGCGCATCACCATTGAAGCCTGTGGGCCATTACCCTTTGCCGATCGCGAATTGGGTGTATTGCCAGGAGATGGCCCCTATCCTGCGATGCTGCACCCTGCCCTGCGACGGTTGGAGCAACAGCAACACGATCGCGAGAATGGGGCATCGCGCCCAGATCCGCGTGATCCACGCCATTTGCCAAAACCCGGAGATTACGAGCTGGCTTCGCAGGAAGCGTCGCGGGTGGTGGCGGAGTTTTACATTAAGGTGCCCGAAGGCTACAAGCCCTCCATCAAGCGGGTATTTGAGCGGTTGTCTAGTGAGGATGGGCGGCGGGTTGATTTTTCCCTGAGCAGTACTGGAATTGGCGGCACGCTTTCCCATGTGATTAAGGTGATCAATGTGGCGCTGCTGGCGGATTTGCCATCTCTGAGGCACTTTTTTGCGATCGCCCACGATGTCACCTCGACTCAGCAAATTATTCGAGATAATGTATCGTCGCCCGTTTGGGCGCACAGTTTGGTGAAGCTGTGCCACAAGGTCACCGTAGGGCAAGCCTTGCAGCTGTGCAACATGGATCAAATGCGGTTTTACGAAGAGTTTGCCTTTGGCAACCCCACCGGACAGGGCGATTATTGTGGCTTCGACTTTTTGCTGGCTCAGGCCCAGGCTGCGCTCCACGCCAGGTTGCAGGCCATTCGTAATAGTGGCGTGGACCCCAAACAGTATGTGCAGCAGTTTTGTCGCCGCACTGAGCAAATGATGGCGCTGCAAGATGGCTGGTCTTACGTCACGGGTTATCCCTTTTCCTCGTTGGCAATGGTGGGCACGATTGAGCGCGAAATTTTGCAGCCCAATGTGGGCGATCGCCCCCTCACCAAAACCGATTCGTACATCTATTTCGAAGCCTACCTATCCATGATTGAGGTGCTGCTGGATGAGGGCTACTATCGTCCTGCATGGCGTTACCTCAAGCGATTGCAAGTGTTAGATGGGCTCAAGCAACAGGGCCTAGAGTCGGTTGACCCGGCCTCGCAACAAAACGGCTCCATGGCTGAGGTGTTTTCGGGCTCGATGATTGTACGCTATCTGCTGTGTCAGGCCCATTACTATTATCTGTACGACACCGAAGACCCCGACCCTGCCTATTTGCCCAAAGACTGCCAAGCCGACATTAACCGAGAGGGCTTGATTCAGCGAGCATGGCGCACCCTAGAGCAAGCGCGCAAGCAAGTGGGCATTCGCCTGTGCAAGTATGTGTTGCTCAATGAAGTCTCGCAGGGAACGTTTCATCCCCACTATGCACTGCTGGCCCGCATTGCCTTTTTGCGGGCCAAGCTGTTGCTGTTCTTTCCCAAATACGTGGCTCCCGATGCCTCATTGCCTAGCGATCGCATGAATGTGGTGCCTCGCACCAACGCATCCATCTATGGCGGTCGGCTGTATTTGCTTGAAAAGGCACGTTTGTATGCCGCAGCCGATGGCGATAGCGAAAGCTATGCCTGCTACGCCGCGATGCAATGTTGGGCGCATTTAATGGCGGCGTTTGCCAATGCCGACGAGGATTTAACGCTGCCGATTGCCGGACGAGAAGCCCAGTTGTCGAGGTTGGAATGCTTGAAGTGGGCCAAGCAACTCCGCGACCATGCCCTTGTAAGCTATGCCGAAACCGGACGACAATGCTATTACCAAATTAAAGAAAAGAGTGGGTTGCCCCGCCAAAGCGACGATTTTGGGCCTTACCGGATTCAAAAAATTCCCGCGATTTACGAGGCACGGGGAGCGGAATACATCCAGTTGGGACAGGCCAATGCCGATATGTTGGTGCTGGATATGGACTTGTTGGGGGTGAGCCCTGGCGATTTGCCCAAGATGTCGCCTCACCATCCGGCACAGACGATTTATTTGTTTGGGGCCAATGCCTGCTATTTGTTTTTTGCTCGGGGCATGTATTTGCTGTGCAGCCAAACGACAGCGGAGTTCGAAAAGGCCGATCGCCCATCTCATCCAATTCATTGGGAAACGAAGCTCACTCAGGCAATGCGGTTGCTGAATATGGCCTGGGCGATCGCAGAGGAAGGTGGCGAAATTCACCGAAGCACCGATGGAGCAGAGCGCATTCTCCGAATTACGCGATCGCTCAGGCCGCAGCAGCAATCCCATGAGTATACCTCGCAGGATGTGGAGTCGGTGCGCGATTTGTATCCCCGGCGGGTGACCGAAATTGCCGACTTGGGCAAAGTGTTTGCCGCAGCCTGTTTGGTTTTGCGGCTGTACAGCACGGCTCCTAGCAATCGAGAAACTTTGGCGACCCAGGCCACTCAACTGCTGCAAGCGCTGCACAGTGGCAATCGCCTCACTCCTCTCATGCGTGCTTTAATTGCTCGTCAGCATCGCTACAATGGCCACTTGTCGGCATACCTCAGCCAAGCTCATCAAATTTTGACAGCAGAAATGGCAATTGCTCGCTACAGCACGGGGGTAGATGACGTTCAGCCGCAGCGCGATCGCTTACTCAAGCAGCTCTTTGCCGCTCTACTGGAAAACACCACAGGGCGATCGCCCATGTAACTCTTATAAGACCCTAAAACTCTGTGCCGCCCGCTGTGCGGGCGGCACAGAGTTTTAGGGTCTGGGTTTTGATGGTGTCAAGGAGCTTAGATTTGGAGCTTACGGATTTTGAGTACTTGTGCCCTGATTGGTAACCTGCCCGCTCCAGCTATTTGGCCCAAAAATATTGATGACACGCACCGCCCGATCCCAATTTGCGCCACCCACCACTTCGCCGTATTGAAACTGGGTGCGATTGCCCGATCGAGTGACAGGACGACGAACATTGGCGGGTGGGGTCGTCCCTGTAGCAGCGGGTGCTACGGGAACAATCTCACCGGTGGAGGTTATGGCGGTGGGCGTCGTGGAATCAGCTGCGGGTATTGCAACGGCAGGCGTAGCGGGAATGGCCACCCCTGAGCCGTCATCGGATGAGGCTTGTGAATCGGCACATCCTGCCACCCTTAAAAACCGAGCGTTGGATGAGCGGTAACCTGACAGCACTCCTCGGTAGCTTTGTAGGCGCGTGCGATAGGTTGCCGGAACCTGATTTGAGGCAATGAGCGAATCAATCCGCTGCAAAGCGGTTCCCCAATTTTGGGTGCAAACCGCCTGAAGGAATGACTGATACAGCACCGCAGTTTCGGGAACTTGCGCCACAGCGGGCAGACCAACGGCAGAGGACAGAGCTGCCAACAAAACAACCGATAAAAACCGTGGAGTAGAACGCATAAGCAACTTGGAGGAGCGGCAGGAGAACTGAAATAAGGTTACCCACGACGGGCAAATTTATCATCTTTCCGGCGAAGGTCTTTTGAGCGGAATATGGCAGATGGCTCAATTCTCTATCTTTTTCGCTGGATTGGCGATGAAGCTATTTGAAGCGCAAGGTGGCGATCGCCAAGCATCCCCAGCCCACAAGAAAGCCCACTCCGCCGAGTGGGGTAATTGCGCCCAGCCATTTAATGCCGCTCAGGCTGAGGGCATACAGGCTGCCAGAGAAAACCAGGGTTCCTGCAATAAAGCCAATTCCTGAAGCAATGAGTAAGCCCTGGCCCGCTTCGGCACGAGTCAGCAACAAACCTACCAGCAGTAGCGCCAGCGCATGATACATCTGATAGCGCGTGCCCGTTTCAAAAATTTCCAGGGCGCGATCGCTCAGTTTTGACTGCAAGGCATGGGCACCAAATGCCCCCGCTGCAACCGAAATGCCGCCAAATACCGCTGCGATCGCCATCAACACCCGTGCCCACACCATCCCCTACGGCTCCTTTCCTTCATGCAAAATGATCCGGTTTCCTTCTGGATCGTAGGCATAAACCTCGCGTCCATGCGAGGCTTCTACCAAATTGCCCATGGGTGTCGGCACGGTCGCATTTGGCTGAAGCTGCTGATACGCCGCTGCGATCGCTGCCATCGCGGCTTCCAAATTCCGCACCTCGACACACAGGCTCATCGCCCCTGCTGGGCGATCGCCCAGTCCCGCAAATTCGGGATTGTGTGCCCCCGGCTTAAACAATCCCAGCCGCAACCCCGGTAGCCGAAACTCGGCATACACACCCGGCAACTGCACCGCAGGCTCTAGCCCAAACACCTGCCCGTAAAACTGGGCCATGCGCTCTAACTGCCCACAGGCCAGCGCCACAAATACTGTTTTGCAATGCAGGTTGCTGTTGCTGTCTAGATTGCTGTCTGGATTAATGTTTGGGGTGCGATTCAACGCCGTTGCCTCATGTTCTGTTTCTTTTTAAAGTATGGCCTGGAAAATATGGCCTGAATATGGCCTGAGCCTGGATGCTACTGGCGCGGCGATCGCCCTTGCCGCAAGCTGCCCACTAGCCCAACCACTAGAGCGATCGCCACCACCGTGGGAGCATGAAACTCGATGGATGTGCCGCCCTGTACATTGCGCCAGCGCAATAGCCATAGCGACTCATTTCCCAGCACAAATGACGGAACATTTGCTGCCACAAAAATTGCAGGCAGCCCCGTAAAAACTAGCATTACAACCACCAAAGTCAGCGTAGTAATTGTCAAAAATCGCTTGATCTTCAATCAAACACCTCGCCCAATTCACGATTTGCAACAATGTTTGCAAAGTTTGCAAAAACTACTCAAACAAACACCCCAACTTCGACATGAATTTTTACATTATTCCAATGAAAACTGATACTGAAATTTGCCGGAAACCATTAACCACCTGATGTAGAACACCTTGATGCAGTTAGATGATTAAGGGCTCATTTGGATTTTCTTCCATAAACTTAAGAACACCTTAAGAGCGGGGTCATTTTAGGTTTTTGCGCGTATTGTTAGTGAACAAGATACCTCCTAACTGCGTCTCCAGCCTCACCCGCCTACCCTCTAGGCATTTTTGGTGGGGCTGATATTTTTTGTTCATTTAGGATGGGTTATGGCAGGTTTTCAATATAAGCCATTGATGCACCTCGCAAACTTTCAATGGCCAATCAAACGAGCGTCCCTTACAAATGTTTTTACAGCGCTAAGTCTGTTCAGTGTTTTGATTGCAATGGGCTGTACTTCTGATGCGGTGCGATCGCTTCCCTCGCCCCAAGAAGCCAGCCAACAAGCCGAAAGCATGTCGCCTCAAGAGCTTGTGGAGTTGGAAATTGATGAAGAAACGCGCGATCGCCTGCGGTTTGACCCAGCGTGGCAGCCTATGTTGCGATCGGTACAGCGCGACATCATGATTTTGAAATGGGGCAACAATCAGCTGGATAACCCCGTTTGGGAAGAATACGGCCCCAAAGCGTTTCCGCTGTTGTCTTACTATGCACGCTCCAACGACCCCACGCGGCAAGTGTACGGTGTGGTGGGCATTCGTGCTCTGGGCAAGCCCTACACCACCCTGTGGCTAGAACAGCAGTTGCAACAGCCCGATAGCCGTGCAGATTTTTATCTCATTACGAGCAACGTTGACACCTTGATTGACCCTTATGGGATGGGAGGTGATGCACCCGATTGGCAGGCGGAGTTTGGGCTGGATGATGCGGAAGTGCGCGATCGCCTGGTGGATATTGCCCGTGCCAACCTGCCGCCCAAAGAAGCCAGCGATGCCTACTACAATTCCTTTCAGCTTGGTTTTCTGCAAAGCCTGTTCCCCGATGAGAACTGGTACGCAGATGCGTGGCCCGAACCGCCCGCTGTTGACCCAACCCCATTGGAATCCTGGGGCAATTTTGACGCGATGCCATCTCCGTCGGAGCGTGATATTGAGGCGGCGCTGCGGTTCTACACCGACTTGAATCCAGAGCAGCAGAGTTATCTACTGGTGAAAATTCTAGGGGCGGTTCCGGCGGGATCTATTTCGCCTGTGGGCAAGGCTTTGCTTACCGAACTGGCCTTTTCCGACGACTTTGGCACTGTAGAAGACCAAATGTGGGCGATCGCCGAATTAGACCGCCATAACGACCCCGAAGGGAGCCGCGCCCTGCAAGCCATCCTCAATGACGACCTGACCAAGCTGCATCCGCTGAGTCGCTGGGCCAGCTACGAAGCCGACTTTGTGTGGCAACCCGAGGGCATGGATCGCGCCACCCATGCCTACTATCTGCTGCTGGGGATGGTGGAGAAATATCCCGACTCACGCTTTGCTCGTGGAGCTAAGGAGTACGGCGACCTGCGCGGCCATTCCTACTTTGGTGGCGAGCCTCGTTCCGATGCGCTGCGCGCCGAACTGGAAGCCAAAACCCCCGAGCAACGCTTGGCCGATTGGCAAACCTGGCTGCGTAACTATCCCGACCATCCCGGTGTGGATGATGCGACGTACTTTGTGGCACGTGCCCAGCAAGATACTAACAATCTTGAAGCGGCTACTCGCCTATGGATTGAGCTGCTGACTCAGCCATCGGGCGATCGCGATGCTGCCTATCTCGCCTGGGGACATGTGCGATCGCTCCTGGATGTGGGCCTTACCATTCCCCAGTTGGAATCGGTGGCCGATGCGCATCAGGGGCAGGCGATTGAACCCTTGCTGCGCTATGCGCTGGCGGTGCACTATGCCCGCGACCAGCGCTACGAAGATGCCCTGGCTACCAGCCGCGAGCTGGATATGACCCGCATGGATGCCAGCGTTTTGGATGGGTACTACCGTACGTTTCCCTGGCTGGGTGGCAGCGAGTATCGGGAAACCATGCAACAAGAGATGCAAACCCTGCTGACCGAACAGCGCCAACGCTGGCAAACGCTGCGCAACTTGCAGCAAGAAAACACGCCCGAAAGCCAATACGCCATTGCCTCCAACTGGGCCGATCGGGGTGGATGGAAGAATGGCTATCTGCCTGTTTGGAATGAGGGCCGCACCTACTTTTTGCCCACGGGTGATTGGGATACTTACTACTGCGAGGTGTATTGGACGTGCAATGAGGCACTGCGGGGAGCCGAGACGGTGCACAAGGCTTACAGTGCTGCTAGCCAAAATGCGATCGCCCTTCAGCTCTATCAATCGGTGCTGATGGAGACTGAGCTGGATTCGAAGTTGCGCGAGAAGGCCATTTTTATGATTGCATCGACAGCAATTTGGCAATGGGAAAACCATCCTCTGGGTGAAACGATGCGCATTCACCCACTGCCCAGCATGACCAATCGCCTATCACCGCAATCGGGCACTATCGAGTCTTATGAAGAATGGGATGCTCGATACAACCAGCTAGAGCAGGATTATGTGGCCTATGTAGATCGGGCGATCGCCACCTTTAAGCAAGATGCCCCCCAAAGCCAATATGTCGATGATCTGCTGTTTTCTCGCTATGCCATGAGTGGTGATGTGGCCTACCTGCAACAGATTGTGCAGCAATACCCCACGGGCGATCGCGCTGCCGAAGCCCAATTCCTGCTCGATAACCAGGGGCTACGCGAACGGTAAACCTGTGGGTTTGGGAGATGGATTTGGGGTGCGCTGTGTTCATCCCAAATTTAGCTCACTGCATCGATGCGGCAGTGATGAGCAGCATATATCGCGGATGAAAGATAAATTGGATGCGTGAGCGAAAGTTGCCAACATAGAAATCGGGTAATGTTCTAGACGTGTGGTTGTTTGTTGTGGAAATGGTGCATCGCACCATTTCC
>NZ_JBNXVR010000040.1:0-63202 GCF_050565595.1 Leptolyngbya sp. AN02str
ATCAATAACACCCGCAATCAGTCCCAAGTGGTCCAAGTTCTCGATCTGCAAGGGGGCGATCCTAACTCGTCTCCCTCAGCTTATCCCCACTCCCTTTAATTCCCAGAGCAACCTGCGGAATGTCGGTCACAGGCGAGCAGCAATGGTGAGATAGCGGCGGGTAGTGAAATCGTTCAAGTGGTGAAATCGTTCAGGCTAGAACAAACGATTGAATGACTTGAAGTGCCTCTTTTAATTGAAGGTGCAATTCGGCCAATCCAGCAATGTTACTGCTGTGTAGACGGTCATCTAGTTCTGTAGCGATCGCCATCATGGCTTGGGCACCAACATTTGCACTAGCGCCCTTGACTTGATGGATCAACCGTTTTGCAGCAGCGACATCAGCCGTGGCGATCGCGCACTCCAAATGAGCAATTAACTGGGCAGCATCCGCCACAAATAGTTGCAGCAGCTCTTGTTCAAAATCTTTGCACCCATCCGCCAAAAGCTTTAGATGCTGCCAGTCCAAAGCTAAATGAGCCGTCGAGTCAGCCGAGTAGGGAGCGGGCGAACCCAAGTTACGTTGCTGAACTGTTTTGATAGGTTGTCGGCCAATCATCGCGCTCTCTATTCCTAGCACCGTGAATTCTGGGATCGAAATAAAACAAACCTGAGAAGAGCTATCTCCAACCCGTCAGCAACGCTTGCTGCAGATTTTAAGATTTGGCTGGTCAGACGCAACCCATCTTCTTGGAATTTGTTGCTTCTGGGTGTTGGATTCAGAGTTCCCAAGTCTTGAAACAAATCATCAAATTTAAATAATCTTTATGAAAAGTTTAAAGAGCTCTTCACACTGCACAAGCACCCTCAGTCATGCCGATGGCCAGCCTTCAACAAACCGCATTGAAAGGTTAAGCTGATTTACAGTGAACCAAAAGCACCGCGTATGACAGACCAGCAGGCAACCACTCAGTCTTGCGGCATTGTTTTGGTGACAGCCCCCAATCAAGAGGTGGCCCAGGCGATCGCCCAAACCTTAGTCGAGAAAAAACTTGCCGCTTGTGTGAGCATCACCCCGATTCAGTCCATCTATGTCTGGGAGGGATCAGTCCACAACGACGTCGAGTGGCAGCTTGTCATCAAAACCAACCTCGACGATTTTGCCGATCTTGAAGCCCAAATTCGGCGTGTTCATCCTTACCAAGTTCCAGAAATCGTTGCCATTCCTTTTGTCCAAGGCTCCTCGCCATATTTACAGTGGATTCAGGACAACACACGCCCCAAACACAACGCAGACTCCTGATCCCGTCGGAGATGGTTGATTTTGGGTCAGCCCTGAAACACGGATTGGCTGCAAGGAACTTGAATGCGAAACGTCGTTCCTTGGCCAAATTCTGAATGGCACGACAAAACACCACCGTGACGTTCTGTGACAATTTGATAGCTAATCGATAGTCCCAAACCAGTACCTTTACCAATGGGTTTGGTGGTAAAGAAGGGATCGAAGAGTCGTTGCTGTTGTGCCTTGGGAATACCGAAGCCATTGTCGGAAATTTCGATCAAAACCTGATTTGACCCTTGAAGCTGCGTGCGAATCTTAATGTATGGCTTCAAGTTTGGCTGAGCCACGGTCGCATCTTCCAACGCATCGATCGCATTGGTGAGAATGTTCATAAACACTTGGTTGAGCTGCCCAGCATAGCTTTCAATCAGCGGAAGTGTTCCATATTCTTTCAGCACAGCAATGTCGGGGCGATCGCTCTTGGCCTTGAGCCGATGTTGCAAAATCATGAGCGTACTGTCAATTCCTTCGTGTAAATCGACAGCTTTCATTTCTGCTTCATCCATGCGGGAAAAAACACGCAAAGAAGCCACAATTTTTTGAATTCGCTCTGCTCCAACCCGCATGGATTGAAGTAATTTTGGAAAATCCTGAATCAAAAACTGGGTATCGATTTCATCAATCTCGGCCTGCACACCATCGGGCAAGTTCAAATAGTTTCTTTGATAAATTTGAATCAACTTGAGGAGGTTTTGTGTGTAGTCATGAGCATGAGAAAGGTTGCCATAAATAAAGTTCACTGGATTGTTAATTTCATGGGCAACTCCTGCCACTAATTGACCCAGGCTCGACATTTTTTCATTTTGCACAAGGTGCATTTGAGCTTGCTGTAGCGTATGCAGCGCCTGAGTTAATTCGATCGTCCGTTCGGCGACTCTTCTTTCTAGCTCGTCGTTCAGCGCTTGTAGTTGTTCTTTGGTTTGTTTACAGGTGGTAATGTCATTGCGAATGGCGACATATTGATACGGCTTTCCGGTAGAGGTAAGGAATGGAACAATCGTTGTATCAACCCAATAGTAAGACCCATCTTTCGCCCGATTCTTTACTTCGCCTCGCCAAACATGACCCAGCGCAATGGTTTTCCACATTGTTTGAAAAAATTCTGGAGGGTGATAACCGGAGTTAATAATGCGGTGAGATTGTCCTAACAGTTCTGCACGGGAATATTTGGAAATTTCACAAAATCGATCATTTACGTAGGTGATGCGCCCCTTACTGTCTGTAATAGCCACGATCGATGATTGATCTAGCGCAAATTTTACGTCTGCTAAATCTTTGAGCGATCGCTTTAGCGAGTTATCAGTATGTTGCAGTTTTTTAACTTGTTTGCGTAAAGCAAGAACTTCGTGGCGTAAGAAATCGCAGCTTTCAGCAGGTGGGAATACGCGGCTAGACATGGATTGAAGCCAAACCTTTTCCGTTGGATTGTTTTAATATTCCCCTGGGCGATCGCCCCAATTCAGCCTGTTATGTTTAGAGATAGATGTACATAGTTATACACAAAACCTGTTGCATCCAAATTCAAGGTTTGTCATTAAAAATCTTTCAGTGGAGAGCCAATTAGTCAATTGAACTTAGGACTCTTCTTTACACAAAGAATTTTGGTGATGTTCTAGACGTGTGGTGATTGGTTGTGGAAGGGGTGCGATGCACCCCTTCCACAACCAATCACCACACATTTGAAACACGACCAGAATTTTGAATTCAAATTTTCATTTGCTAATGCGTTTATGGCAAGTCAATGAGTCATTGGCTGATTGCGTGATCGTCACCAATCCGGATCTAGCAATAGAATAAAAATCCATCATCACAAAGTCGTCAGGCAGTCGTCAGGCAGCAGATTTTTCTCTCAAAAAGACTGAATGTGGCCAAGGGGACAATCGCATATCCAGCGAGTACCGCGATCGCCAAGTTGTAAAGATATGTTTTTTGAGGAGAGCCATTACTCCCAAAAGAGGCGCGTACAAAGCAGCCACAAAGCGATAGCCGCCACACAAAGCATGAAAAATAGCGCCCAGAGGACGCTAGAAGGAGGTTTGACGATTCGTGTCGTTCGTCGTTTGTCTCTTAAGCACTACATCGGAACCCAACCAGATTCCAGAAATTTGAAAACGAATTAACAAAAACCAAATCCAGGTGTGTAGATTTGTCGGCTTGCAACAACCCAACGGCTTGAACTGCGGGCCTTTCAGATTCAGACCTAGACAAGCGTGGAGCCTAGCGTTTCATCGCCCGCTCAATCTCACGTTTCGCTTGTTTGCGCTTCAGGTCTTCGCGCTTGTCGTGCAGCTTTTTGCCTCGAGCAAGCGCCAGCGAAACCTTGACGTGTCCCCGCTTCATGTAAAGCTTGAGAGGAACGAGAGTCAGGCCCTTTTGCTCAATTTTGCCAATGAGCTTGCGAATTTCCTCTTTGTGCAACAAGAGCCGCCGAGTACGGCGCGGATCGTGGTTAAAAATTTGGCTAGCCGTATCGTGTGGCGATACATGCACATTTAGCAGCCACGCCTCTTCGTTGCGAATGAGGCCATAGCCATCTTGTAAATTAACCTTTCCCTGCCGAATGGATTTGACCTCGGTGCCGCGTAGCTCAATTCCGGCCTCAAAGGTTTCCAAAATTTCGTACAGGAACCGTGCCTGCCGATTGTCGGCAATAATTTTAATGCCTTCGCCACTATCTGCCATAGGGTTTCCTCTGCGATCGCCCTCCACAATTTCTCAAATTTGTCATGAGTCGCACCTCATCTTGAATCTATAGCCTACGCCAAAAGAGCAGCGATCGCTTGGAGCAATCTTGAGTCAGCCCTTCACGTCGTGATCATAGATGTGGTGGCCATTCCAATCGGGGCTAGCCCTATTCCACAACGACTCGCCACTCGTGCAGCTCGTAGCTAACGCAGCCATTTTGAATGAGCGGATCTTGCTTCACAATTAGCTGCGCTTCTTCAAGAGATTCTGCGTGAAACATCATCATGCCGCCGCCACGCTCTGCCCAGTACCCCGTTTTGGCTTGATGGCCTTTGGCTTGCAGCTCCCGTACAAAGGCCAAATGGGCAGGCACAAATTGATCAAATGTTGGTTTATCCACCAAGCCCTTTTCTATTTTGACGAACCAAGGCATATCTCAACAATGTAAAAGCAATTTAGAATCTAGCGGGCTCTAGCAAGCGATGTAGTACTGCTGGGCCTTGCTTAGCCAATTGTGACGTGTGAAACGAGCTGATGCCTACTCCTCCTGCCAAAACGCCACGATTCTTCATTGCACTGCTGCCTCCCAAACCCATTTGGGACTATGCAGAAGCCGTAATTTGCGAGTTAGGCGATCGCTACAATACGCGTACGGCAAAAGCTCCACCCCACGTTACGCTGCAACCTCCGTTTTTGTGGGCTATGGAACGGGTTGCGCCACTGGAGGCGGCGATCGCTCAGGTTGCCCAGGAGTACGCAGCTGTTCCGGTTTTGCTACGAGGCTTTGGCGCTTTTGCTCCCCGAGTACTTTACCTCAATGTGCTGAAAACGCCCGAATTATTAACGTTGCAGGGGGATCTGATGCTTCACCTGCAACGCACCTTAGGCATTGTCGATCCCACGACGCAGCGACGCCCCTTTGCCCCACACATGACCGTTGCCTCCCGCAATATGTCTTCCGCGATTTTTCGGCAAGCTTGGGCCGATCTACAAACTCGCGACGTGGCATTTGACTTTGTGAGCGATCGCCTGACCCTGCTGGTGCACCATGGCCATCGCTGGGAGATCTATGCCCACTATCCGTTGCGATCGCCCATCGCCCCTTCCTGACTCGGCCACAGGCACCGCCGCTCTAGATGTGAGCATGGAATAGAGCTGAGTTCGGCACTCGGCAGACAAGAAACCACGAAGGGAAAGGCCATTCAGAATTTTTGAGTTTTTTGTCGAAAGTGTTGACACTTTTGAGTTAAAACGGTAACAATAGATACAAAAACGAGCAATCGTTTTCGTTCATCCCCCAAAGCTCAACTGCGCAGACCAGAACTATTCAGGTAGCCGCTGTTGACAAAGTGGGACGGAAGTAGGGAAAACTCCCGAAGGAACGCGCCTCAAAACTCGACACATTAGACAAAAGAGGCGGAACCATGAACTTAAACTATCGCGGTGTCACTTACAATTACACCTCTCCCACCGTGGGCGTGCAAAATAGCCATCCCACAACCACCAATCTCAAATATCGCGGCAACATGTATGCAACCAATGTAGACGTTGCACCCGAGGCCGTCGAAGTTGCTCCTGTGGCCGTTGTTGCAGCCTCTGATCCAGTGGTGCTAACCACCAGTGACCGCGCTCGTGCGCTGATGATGAATCACCATCGCCAAGTCAAGCGTCGTCAACAGGTCATGCTAACTCGTCTGGCCACTAGCGTTGGCCTAGATGGCAGCAAGAGCGCCCAGTATTGGAACCATGTGCAGGGCAAGGTTCATCCTGGTTTTTGGAACACCTACGATCGCAGCCACGCCTCGATCAGCTAGGTAACCTGCTAGGTCATCTAAAGTTTGGGGGCAATCCTTCATCCGGTTGCCCCCTTAGGCTAAACCCATGGGTGTGAATCTGCGGGGTTATGGCCCCCCAGCAATTTAGATTGGGGAAGTGAAAGACAAGTAGTTAGCTGGTTGATGGCACTCCTGTTCAGGAGTGCCATTTTTATGCACTTCCTGCTGTTGAAATAACGTCAATTCAGGATAAACCCAATCATCCTTTGCATGCCCAACGCGACCGCAGAAAGGGTCGTTTTCTGGGGGGTACGCGCTGGATGCCCCTCAAAAACGACCTCGCCTGAAACTGATGTTGGCATACGGTGTCTGCGTATTCCCTGAGCAGAACACGAACTCTGTACAGAATCCTCACCGCTTTGTAGGAGTTGTCGTAGGCTTGACCCACAATGACCCATTCAACGGCAGAACTCTGCGGAACTCTGCGGAAATATCGGACTGGCCTATCCACTCAAGTTGCGGGTTTATGCCCTATCTGCTTCGGGTTGCCGATCTAAACGGGCAGCCCGAGTGGGAACACAGCGGTAATGCTGATATCGATAACCGCTCACCTGATCTGGCGCGATCGCCGTATCGGGTTCACAACCTATCGCCTCCAGCTCAACGTTGGCTTTGAAGTTCACTAGCCACAGATCAAGTGATGCGGATGTAGCCTCACCCACCGCCTGAATTGTACTCACTAAGGTTGCGCCAGCAACGCACTCATTGGTACAGGGCATTTGCGCTTGACGAGCCAACAAAAACTGGGGCGACTCGTCACCCCGTTGCCAAAATTCATAGGCCAGCCCCATCATTTCTCCAGTTTGAACGAGGGTTTGCTGCGTGGTGGCAATTAACGGCACCGATTCTGAATTTTGTTGAACGATCGGCACGAGAATATCGGGTCGATAGTATTTGCGATAGCCCAAATTGTTGATCACAGTGATGCCGCTGAGCACCCCAACCACCAGTACCAGCACCACGACTTGGCGATCGCTTAACCATCTGGTCAGACGCCGCCGCTGCCACAGCATCGCCAAACTTGCCCCAATCACAAGCATCACAACCGGGAAGTAAAGGAAATGGTACCGAGCCCCACGGGTTAAGTCGGCTCCAAACCCATAGGTCACAGCAAACATGATGGCGATCGCTCCAAGCGCAGTACCCACCAAACTCTGGGCTACCCCTTGTTGAGGCGAGGGAGCCAACCATTGCCGCAGCCCTTGCCATAACCGTGGCCACGTCAGCACGGCAATGCCAATCATGACAGCACCCGCAATGATGATGATGGGCAACTGCTCGGCTTCGACAGGCAGCAACATTTGCATGGTTATCCACGCGGCCAGTGCCTGAAAGATCGGGCTGACAATGGCTCGAAGAGTCCACCCATCGTCATTTTGAATCCATTGGGTTAACTGATTACTGTGAATGCTGCGTAGGAGCGGTAGCCATACCAATCCTCCAACCAAGCTACCCAGCGCTACCCCGTACATCCTCAGCCAGTGCAGCTTGAGCAAATGTCGCCAACTCTGTCGGGCATCTTGCCAAAGAAACCAAATTAGGGATAGACCGATCGCCCCCAAAGTGAGGGTAAAAAAGTAGTGAGTTGCAACGCCCAATGCATTAATGACAATCCACAGCAGCATGAGCCAGTAGGGCATGGGCAGCTGGTTCTGGAGCGATCGCATTGCCGCCACCAAGCACGCCACCGATGCCATCACCCACAACATGGCCAACGCATAGTGACGAGCTTCTTGGGTTAAAAACACCGCATAGGGCGATACAGCCAGCATGGCTGCGCTGAAATGAGCAATGGGCAAGGAGCGAAATCCCAACCAACCCATGCCAAACATGGCCGGAATGGCCGCCGTTCCCAACAGAGCTGGCAGCGATCGCGCCACCCCAATCGAAGCCATAACGCGATCGCCCTGCCATAAATCCATCCACCATCCAGCCAACACAAAGTACAGCGGCGGATGGGTGCTCTCAGTCAACAAATAATCCAATACTTGGTGGGCGCGCACCGACGGAGCCAGCGTATCCATTTGCACAGGGGCTAGCAGCTCCGACAGGGCGATCGGCTGGTCGAGCGGCACCTCAGTAAAACTATGGCCCAAGCTAAAGACTAAAGTCGCAAACTCGTCAATCCACGGGGGTTTTGCGGCCAAGTTTGTAAACCGCAGCACCGCTCCAATCGCAATCCACAACAGCAGTAGTCCAATCGTTGTCCAAGGGGGTACCCAGCGTTGTTTCACTACATTTCCAAATACACAAATCTTCAGCAAACAGGACTGATGTTCTCCTTTCGCATTCTCACCGAGAATGGCCCCCATGGGAGCATCAAGGTTGAGCAGCCACAGACCCATCATGCAAAGCATCAGAAGGCAACTGAAACCTTCTTGGATTGACTCACTGCACCATTTTGCACAGATCTTGGTGCGTCAACGTTTCAGGAGTCATGCCACAACTAGCTACGCTACCGGCCCAGGCCTAGCGTTTGCGCCCCAAACTTTGGACAGTCAATTTGAGGGGTTTTGCTGGAGATTACTTTATCGCGTGTGGATTTATTGCGCCAGAGTATTGGAATTGCAAGATGACACGAGCGTGGCAGATTCCAAACCCGTGATTTGCACACTGGCAAGTAGCGTTGTCCAGCGATCGCGCACGATAGGGTTTTGGGGCTGTTGGCAAAGCTGCTGAGCAACCTGATCTAGCGCATCTTGCCAAATGCCAAACTCTTGATAAACCGAGAATTTCATCTCTGGAGTGGAGGTGCTTAGCTGCTGCTCAAGCTCGGCACTTGACTCTATTCGCCGTAGCCAGCCTTCAACAAAGATATCGCCCGAGCGATCCACCTCATTACAGATGAGCGAGAGATACCAATGATAGTCTTCGTTGGCGATCAACCGCGAGACCTTGGCACTGCCTTGGTCAACGGTGGGAATGGGAATACTCACCACACCGCCCTGGTCTGGGACGGGCACCACCGTTTGATAGACAGGCTCATCGTTTTGGTCAAAGACCGCCAGTTCGATGCCAGCGGCTGCAACCCGAGGCACATACCAATAGAGCGTCGGCTCAAGGCTCACCGTCACGCCAAAGTTGGTTTCGGGCACAAGCGCAATTAACGGCAGCGATGACAGATCTTCTGATCGGACTGCACAGTCACCACGGGTGCCGCCGCCTTCGCGCCGCCCCGGCAAACCCCGATCGGGGGGAATGTATTGCGCATGAGCGACTGGCTGCCATGCATCGCCCAGGATGCTAGCCAGGGAAACCATCGTCAGGAATGCGATCTGCCAAAAGCGGAAACAACGCATGCGAAATCTCGTAAATACAGCAAGGTGAACTGGCAGATGATCCAAAGCACCATGGCTAAGTGCTATGGCTAAATGCTGCGATCGCCCTCTTGTCTATTTTTACGATTATTTTGCCCAGCCGCAGGAATCATTGCACAAAGTCAACCTACCCAGAGACACGTTTCTCAACCGAAAAGCTTTAGGACTTACGCAAGCCCACTAAATCTGTGGTGTTGGTGTTGTGGTAGGGTGCGAAGCACCCTACCCACAACACCAATGCGTAAGTCCAGAGCTTGTCTCAGGGGCACAACTTGGCACCACGTTGGGAAAAATGGTTCGCTCTAGCAAAACCGCTCACTCAGGCATCCCCACTTCTACTTGGCTGGGTTTTGCCGACGTGACGGAATCTCCAACGATATCGTCAGTAATGCTCTCCAAGCCAACTGAGTTCAGCAAATTTCGCCATGCCACCGCAACAGCACCAGAATTGGACATGTTTGAGAGATTGGCCACTTGGCTGGCGGCATCATACCAAATTCCTGCTTCGGCATAGATTTCAGGAAGGTCTTGGGGTGAGGCTTGCTCAATGGCCGTGGCGATCGCTTCGGTTGGCTCAATGCGCTGAATCCAGCTATCCACAACCAGGGCTCCCGACAAATCATCTTCATCGCACATGAGCGTGAAATACCAGCGATAATCTTTGCCCGCTTCCAGCGCTGGTAAGTTGGCATTGGTTGGCAAATCAATGCGAACCAATCCAGAAATGTTGCTGGTGCGATAGGTGAGTTTGTAGAGCTCATTGTCCTCTTCATCGGTCAGCAAAAACTCGGCGGCTACGGCCCCTTCTGCAAAGAAAGCGGGAATGTACACCAAAAAGCTGGGATATTCCTGCAGCGTGTAGCCGAAGTTCTGTTCGGGAACGATCGCCGTCAGTTTTTGCTGGCTAGCCTGGACGGAGGCGCTGCTCCAACAGCCACGAGTGCCACCGCCCTCGCGCCGACCAGGCAGACCTCGATCGGGTGGAATGTAGGTTTGAGCGAGGGCTCCTAAAGGAACCGTATTGGCCACGACGGCTGAGGCGATCGCCATCAACAAGCTGGCCCACTGAACTCTGGCACGCTGAGGCGAACGACGGCAGAACGTAGACAAAAAGTGACGCTGAGTCTTCATGCTGGAGATCACCTGAATCGGATAGAGGAGAGGAGATAAACGCTGGCTGAATTGGACGTTGTCGGGTTGAAAAATGCCGAAGTTGGACAGGGACGTATGGCTCCCGCCACCCTAAACAGACCACCCAACAACGCTGGGTATAGACGATTCATCTAGATATAGATTCATTCCCCAGCGAAAGGTTTCCGTGATGTGGCTCCGGTTTCCAGGCTAGCCTGTACATGGCCCTGCACAGCGCTCCTGCAACAAAAGCTCATGCAGCGCGATCGCCCAGTTGTAGGTTCTCAACAGGTCACCGTGGAGCGTTAAGAAGCACCAAGGGCCAGATCGAGCCGCTGCTGCGAGGCAGCTAGCGCCGCTTCTGGGCTGGACTTACCCAACAGCACCGCTTCGATCGCCCGACCCAAGTTATCAGAAATGCGATTGTATCCGGGAAAAATGGGACGCGATCGCCCGTATTGTGCCTGGTCTAGAAACACATCGACCGCTGGCTGCTGGTCGGCAAAGGCTCGATATATTTCATCTTGGCGCGATCGCAAATTCACGGGTAGATAGCCCGTACCAATCGCCCACTCCGTTTGAAACCCCTCACTCAGCACATATTCAGCAAAGACAAGCGCAGCCTGCTCCCGCTGAGGGGTAGATTTGAACACAAACAGGTTTTCGCCACCAACCACCGTAGCCTGCTGCATTCCGGCGGGAATGGGCATCACGCCAAAGTCCACTTGGGTTCCGGCCAACTGGCCCAGCGTCCACGGCCCCGTTAGCTGCATCGCCACACGCCCAGCTAAGAACCCATCCAGCTCGTAGCCACGCTCAGGCTGCGACAGCACCACCGACCCATCTGCAATCATGTTTCGCCACAGGTGCAAGGCTGCGATCGCCCCCTGGTTGGCAATCTGAACTTGGGGAGCCGCGTCGGTCTCGTCACCGGGCTGCACCAGTTCCCCGCCACCACTCCACATAAACGGCAGCCAGGTAAACACCGTCCATTCTCCTTTGCCCAGGGGCAACAGCATTCCATGTTGATTCTTGGCGGGGATAGTCAGCGCCTTGGCAACTTGGCGCAATTCATCCCAAGTTTGGGGAGCCTGGGAAATGCCCGCTGCCTCAAAGAGACTGGGTCGATAGAAAATCCCAACATTATTCGTGCCGAAGGGAATCGACCAGGTTTTGCCCTCCCACTGCATCGATTCCAACAGGGCTGGATCGAGTTCCTCCTTGATCGGACTAGCATTGAGCCAATCATCTAACGGTCGCAGTGCTTCTAGCTCTACCAGTTGCCCGGTAATCATGGGTGCATACCACAGCATATCGGGTGCGGAGTTGCCCACGATCGCCGACAAAATCTTGGGCATTTGCTGATCCGACTGGCCCACATACAGCGACTCCACCTGAATGTGGGGATGGGTTTCGTTAAACCGATCAACTAGCGTTTGCAGTACATCTCGGTTAGGAGGAGGGTTGACGCCTTGCCACAGCGTGAGGTGGGTGACACTGCGATCGCCCGAATTGCTCACCCCACAGCCCGTTAGCACAACCAGGCACATCGCCAACACCACGAGGCACCATCGTTTCACCATGCACATCATGCGGTTTCCCTAACTTTCTACCGAACTTTGGATCCTGAAACAGTATTGTTGACCTACCAATTTTAAAGATGCGATCGCCAGGTCGATCAAGGACATGAAGTTTCTTGATAGCCTAGAGATGTTAACCATTATTTACACAGTGGATTCATTGTGAATTTAAACTCACTAAGCTTTTTCAAAAGCTTGCGAACAAACAGTCGGGGAGCCAATCGACAGTTTGCCGTAATTGGGTTGGGAAGATTTGGGCGAGCCGTTTGTAAAACGCTGCATCAGTCTGGCTACGAGGTCCTAGGAGTTGACTCCGACGAAAAACTCGTGACCCAAATCCTTCAAGACGAATTTGTTTCTCACGCCTTGGAACTGGACTCAACAGAACCCGTAGCGCTGCGAGAAGCGGGAATTTTCGAATTTGACACCGTGATTGTTGGCATTGGCAATTACATTCAAGAAAGCATCATCACCACACTCAACCTCAAAGAGGGTGGTGTCCATCATGTGGTTGCCAAGGCCTCGTCCGAAATTCATGGCAAGCTGCTGAAGCGGGTTGGTGCCGACCATGTTGTGTTTCCTGAGCACGAAATGGGCTGCGAACTGGCGCGATCGCTGACTCGACCTGGAATTTTGGAACGGTTTGACCTTGACCCCGACCACAGTATGGTAGAAGTCGTGGTGCCCAAAGAATTTGATGGGCGCACAATTTTGGATTTGGAGCTGCGATCGCGCTATGGGCTGACGGTGCTGGCCGTCTGTCAGGATGGCAGATTTGAAGTGAATCCCAGTCCTGCCACCCGCCTGCACAAGGATTCGGTCATGGTAGTCGTGGGCGAAAACAAGGGGATTAACCTATTGCCCGTCTAGGGATCTGTCAAGCCTGTTGTCGATTGAGCATCTCCTACTCACCTTCATGCTTGTCTTTTCGGGATTGAGGTGTGCTTCACATCCAATTCGGACGGACAACAAGCGTTGGTGGGCTGAAACGGGGCATCAATTTTCTGCCCGTTTAAGTTCTGCAACAATGCACCATCCTCAGGTCGAGTACGACAACAGATGGGTCAATAAGGCGGCGGTTTGGGTAGGGTTTAGATTTGGGTAGGGTTTTAGGTTTGGGTAACAGATATGCGTGTTGTTGGTCTCATGAGCGGCACCTCGGTTGATGGCATTGATGCCGCCCTGGTGGACATTACAGGTGATGCAGCGAAACCCACAGTTACTTTGGTGCAAGGAGCCACCTATCCATACCCGGCCGAGCTACGATCGCGCATTTTGGCGGTCTGTAGCGGAGCTGCTTTGTCGATGGCTGAGTTGGCCGAGCTAGATGATGCGATCGCCCACCAATTTGCCCAAACCGCCATGCAGATTCAACAGGGGGAACCCTCTGCCGAGCTGATTGGTTCCCATGGGCAAACGGTATTTCACCGACCGCGCGATCGCCGAGCAGGCGCTTGTCCCCTAGCCTATAGCCTGCAACTTGGCCGGGGTGCGTTGATTGCCCACCTCACCCACATCCACACCGTCAGCAACTTTCGCACTGGAGATATTGCCGTTGGGGGAGAGGGTGCCCCCCTGGTTCCCTATGTGGATGCCCGTTTGCTGACAGATGAGACGCGCGATCGCGCCGTGCAAAATTTGGGCGGCATTGGCAACGTCACCTTTTTGCCAGCCGCCTGCCACACGCACGATACCATCTTGGGCTGGGATACGGGGCCAGGGAATGTGCTGTTGGATTTAGCAGCCCATTCCCTATCGAAAGGGGATCTCAGCTACGATGCCGATGGTGCCTGGGCCAGCCAGGGCAAGATCTGCGTCCCATTGGTGCAGCAGTGGCTTCAGCATCCTTACTTTGGACAATCCCCCCCCAAAAGTACCGGACGAGAACTGTTTGGTTCGGCTTTTCTCCAGCAATGTTTGGCCGATGCCAACCCGCATCACCTGAGCGCTGCCGACATTTTGGCCACCCTAACAGAACTCACCGCAGCCGCGATCGCCCACAGCTACCGCACCTTTTTGCCCCGAATGCCCGATGAGGTATTGCTATGCGGGGGTGGCTGTCGAAATTCCTATCTGAAAGCGCGTATCCAGGCTAATCTTGAAGCTATCCCCATCATCACGACCGATGATGTGGGCCTCAGCAGCGACTTCAAAGAAGCGATCGCCTTTGCGCTGTTAGCCTTTTGGCGGCTAGGTGGGCATCCAACCAACATGCCCAACATTACCGGAGCCGTACAGAATGTCATGCTGGGAGATCTCTATCCGGCAGTATCCTGAAAGTAGTCGCAAATACGATGCAAAATGCACGCTCTCACCCACAAGAGCGCGCCAAGAATCACCCAACAAAATGACCCAAAAATAGGCGATGAGTAAGGTGGAAATGGGGTTGTGTCTCACACGTTTTTAATGGAAGCAGGCCGATGGACGCTACAAGGAAACTGGCTTGAGCGAGACACGTTGCCCATAGCGGTAAA
Source organism: Leptolyngbya sp. AN02str (assembly GCF_050565595.1). Lineage (NCBI taxonomy): Bacteria > Bacillati > Cyanobacteriota > Cyanophyceae > Leptolyngbyales > Leptolyngbyaceae > Leptolyngbya > Leptolyngbya sp. AN02str. The sequence continues at coordinate 14,344 of NZ_JBNXVR010000040.1, forward strand.
GGGAAAAATCTTGATTGCCTGGAGTCGTGATAACTGGTTCACGATGGTGACAAAATTGATATTTCCCGGTAGCGATCGCGAAGAAATTTCGCTGCAATATCGAGGGCGGCTCAATTCGGGCGATCGCCAATATACCTTTGTGTTACAACACAGCTTGCTCGGTCGCGTTGAGGGCGAGGGGTGGATCGCCCCCGACTCTGTTGTGCAGCGATACTGGGCACTGGGCGATCGCCAACGCCGCACTGGCTTTGAAACCATGCACCAGCTTGCCGACAGCAAATATTGCATGACCAGCAGCATCCTCTCAGGTCATCAAATTAACAGCATGATGGAGGCGATCGTCATGCGCCAAGCCGATTAACCAACTCCGCTCAAGGCTTTCATATACTGATCCAAAGCATTGGCATCAAGCATCCTGGGGCTCTTGCACCAAGTTCACCTCATTAGAGTAGAGCGACATTAACTGATATGACAGGGAATGATTCCACAATTCCACAAAATCTCGTAAGGCAAAGGGCAACGGCTTTTCAGGATTCGTAATTTTGGCATCATCCATATCATAAAAATGCAGCCGCTCCAATATTTCAGGCTTATTCGGTTCAGATAAATTGGCGCGGTAAATTCCCTTTTCATCAATATCCGAAAAACAATACACCTGAAAATAGTTATTGCTAGATACATCGCGATACTGCACCAATGCATAGATATCCACTGGATTGGTCGGCAGCATAAGGGCAATATCTAGCCGCTTTTGGGGAGAAAGCAACGCGTGATGGGCACTACTGCGAACACCAAAATAGCCGACCTTATCAGCCTGTAGGGGATACTTACGAAACCGAGGCTGCACAAAGGTTCTCAAGAATGTAGGAATATCAATAGTTTCTTCGGTGTACGCTCCAATCATATTGACATGCAAATCATAGGTTGGAACGGAGCCAATATTATAGATTTCGAGCTTGCTCCCCTGTCCAGAAATGGACTGCATATCGCAATATAAATGAGGCTGTGAAGCAGCTCGCAATTGACGTTCAATTAGATTTCGATACAGGCTATTTTCTTGTCGGATTTCTTTCAAAATCCGATACGAAAACCACGCATAAAAGCTAGTAATTGCTAACAGAATTAAGCCGCCAATGACAATAAAAGTTTCCATTTAAGCTGCAGAAGTAGATGATCTGAATGACCGCGTTGACGGACTAATTGTGTACCCAACGCGAACTTGATGACCGAGAGATTTGAATGTCTCTGAATCTATCATGCTTGCTGAGTTCGACATGGTGCACTTGTGCTAGCCCCTCTTCGTTAGACAATCCACCATCAATTGGTTGCTTCCCACTGGCACTCACTATAGACTTGGGGAAATTTTGGATCATATATCGTGTATGACGACTTCTTCTGAGCCTAACTTTCTTTCGATGGAACCATCGATGGAGCAATATGTAGACCAAACCGCAGCCGTCATTGGGTTACCGATCCCCTCCGAATATCGCGCCGAAGTGATTGCCAACTTTGCGCGGACTGCTGCGATCGCCCAACTGGTTCTTGAATTTCCATTGCCTCCCGAAGTCGAGGCTGCACCCACGTTTCAGCCATAAATCGAGATTGAACAATCATGACATTGGATTTGGATAAGGCCGACGCGATCGCCATTGCTGAAGCCGTCAAAACAAAGCAAGTCAGCGCCAAAGAAGTCACAACCGCTGCGCTAGAGCGCATCTCTGCGACCGACCAAGCCTTCAACGCCTTTACCGAAGTGCTGGCAGATCAAGCGATCGCCCATGCTGAAACAGTAGACCAGGCGATCGCCGCCGGAGAAAGCGTTGGCCCTTTGGCGGGTGCCCCCTTTGCCGTCAAAAATTTGTTTGACGTTGCCGGGGTTGTCACGCTTGCAGGCTCCAAAATCAATCGCGACTATGCCCCAGCCCAGCAAGATGCGACACTCGTGAGCGCATTGAAACAGGCCGGAGCCATTTTGGTGGGTGCGCTCAACATGGATGAGTACGCCTACGGCTTTGTGACCGAGAACAGCCACTACGGGCCAACCTGCAATCCCCACGATCTGTCGCGCATTGCCGGGGGCTCGTCAGGCGGTTCGGCAGCGGCGGTAGCCGGAGGCCAAGTGCCCCTCACCCTGGGCTCCGATACGAATGGTTCCATTCGGGTTCCAGCATCACTGTGTGGCATTTTTGGGCTGAAGCCTACGTATGGTCGGCTGTCTCGGGCGGGTGTGGCCCTGTTTGTTTCCAGCCTTGATCATGTAGGGCCATTTGCGCGATCGGTACGCGATATTGCCGCTAGCTTTGATGCGATGCAGGGCCACGATCCAGCCGATCCCGTCTGCACCAGTCGCGAAACGGAGTGGTGTTTGCCCCAGCTCAACGCAGGGCTAGATGGAATACGCATTGCTGTTGCCGGAGACTACTTTGCCAAGGGTGCAGAGCCAGAGGTGCTTGCTGCAGTTGAGCAGGTGGCCAAAGCACTGGGAGCCACCCAGCAGGTCTCAATTCCCGAGGCGCATCGAGCACGGGCGGCGGCCTACGTCATTACTACGTGCGAAGGCAGCAACCTGCATTTGCCCAACCTTAAAACCCGCCCTCAAGATTTTGACCCTGCCACACGCGATCGCTTCCTATCTGGCACGCTGATTCCCGGCTCCTGGTACTTGCAAGCTCAGCGGTTTCGTACCTGGTATCGCGATCGCATCCGGGAGATCTTTCAAGACGTAGACCTGATCCTGGCTCCCACCACCCCCTGCGTTGCACCCAAAATTGGCCAAACCACCCTGGTGATCGACGGCACAGAGGTATTGCTGCGTCCCAACTTGGGGCTGTATACCCAGCCGCTGTCGTTCATTGGTTTGCCCATTCTTTCGGTGCCGATTCAGCAACCTAACGGCCTACCGATTGGGGTACAGCTCATTGCTGCACCCTACAACGAAGCTGTGCTCATTCGGGCGGCAGCCGTACTCGAAGCTGAGGGAATCGTATCGGCTCCGGTTGCCAAACCTGCACCCGTCGCAGGCTAACGCACGTTAGATCGGTTTTGAGGTCAGCACCAAACGCAGCTTGGCGTGGATAAGATTCAACTGCGCCAAGCCCAAATCCACCTCTCCCTCCAACACCACGCCTGTGTTGAGCAGGCGATCGAGCAATTCCAAAATCGAAGGATTGGTCGAGTTTTCGCCAGGGTAATAGCCACCCGCCTTGGGCAACAGCGTGCCAATCTCACCCAGGTCAATATTGAGATCCGCCGGATCAATCTCAAACACGTTGCAAAGCTGTACCACTTGTTCTTCCAGCTTGCGCAGACTTTCTGCAGCGCGATCCAAGTCCTCGTCGCTTAGCTCACCATCCTCCATCCGGCGAATCACCTGGGCTTCCATCAACTGCCGCACCAATTCAATCACCGTCAACAGCAGCGGTGCAAGACCCGCGTCTTTGCCCTTGGCGGGTTGCAGTGCATCCCCAGAGGTGAGTTGAATGGGAGATTCGGAAGACATACCAATCAGAAATGAAGGATAGAGATAAATAGCCATTATCTTCTATCCTTCAGGCTAGACGTTTATTTTAAGAAAGCGCACATCAGTTTGGCCTGCTCAATCTTGAAGTGGCTGTTCATTCCAAAATGGATCGCATCTCTTGGAGTTCGGCTTCCATACGTTCCAGTTTGGCGTGGAGGGCGCGGTTTTCTTCCAGCAGTTTTTGGGTTTCCCCTTCGGGCAGCATGGGCTGGGCAGGGCGAGCGCTGAGGTAAGGATCGTTCTCCCACCAGTTGATACCAATTTCCTTGGCCTTATCGACCGAAGAAACCAATAAGCGAATACGGATGCTCAACAGTTCGGTAGACCCAACGGAAACCGTAATATCCCCCGCAATGACGATACCTTTGTCGAGGACCCGTTCCAAAACATCGGCCAGGGTAGAGCCGGAGGTGGCAGTCGCAATGGCGCGGGGGGCAGTAGAGGCACTCATGACTGTTTCTTCTCCTTTGGCTTGTCTTCGGCTACGGCGATCGCCACATCCGATTGCTCAGCCTCTGCACAGATCATGTGGTTGAACACTTCCCACAGCAAATGGGTTGCTTCCGAAACAGCCAAACCACTGCGCGACAGCAGCACATCATGGCAAATGTCGCGAAACTCAGGATTTTCGGGTGTGACAACGATGTCGTGCTCGTGGCAAATTTTGGCGATCATCAAGCCCGCTCTTAGACCTGTGGCTGTGTCATTACCAATGCGATCGCGATAGGCATGAATTAACCGAATGATGATGGCCGCACTCTCGCGATCGATGCCGATTTTGTTCACGGCAATTTCTTGCTGGGTGAGTTCATCGGGTTCGGGCATATTGATGGTGATCAGGCGATCGAGCAAAGCGTCCTGGGTTGCATGCACACCGCAGTACTCTTCGGGATTGGAGGTGAAAATGGCGCGAAAATCGGGATGAACGCGCACATACTCCGTGCGGGTCGCCGTGGGTGGCAGCACCAGCAGTTTCTCTTCCAATGCCGACAGCAGCACGTTGTTGACTTCGGGGCGCGATCGGTTGAACTCGTCGTACACCAGAGTAAAGCCTTCGCGGCAGGCGAGCGTTAGGCGAGAATCGACCCAATTCTGCTGCAGTTCGTCTTCTACCTTGACCACGCTGTGGATGTAATTATCCACCACTTTTTTGCGCTTATAGCCCGTTTGTCCGCCGATCAGGTCGGAGGTTTTAAAATCATCGTCGCCAAAGAGCAGCATCATGGGACGGCCTACCAAATCGGCCAAATGGAGCGCCAAAGTGGTTTTTCCCGTTCCGGCAGGGCCACGCAAATGAACCGAATAGCCCGATTCCAGGTAGCGTAGGGCGCGCAGGGCAATGCGATCCAGGGTGGGCGTACTAACAAAGCGTCGGGGGCGTGCTTGCAAAACAGTAGTCACAGGCTTAATTCCTCTGGAATCAGGTAGGTGCGATCGCGCTGAATAATCATTCCCTTTTTGATCAAGGAGCGGAGGGCATCCACCGCTTGAAATCGGTTAATGCCCAGGTTGGACTCAATTTCGGTGAGTCGCGCACCTTGCTTGTTGTGCACCAGGGTAAAGATGTCTTCTTCGAGTTTGTGCGTGTCGCGCTGCATCGGTTTGGACAACGGTGCAAACTCTCCTTCCGGAGCAGACTCTCCTTCTGGCTTGGAGGCGACCACCGCTAAGGCTTTGGGAATGGACATTTGTAGCTCACCCGAAAGTTGGGCTGCAAGTTGATCCAACGCAGCGGGCATCTCTTCCTCGACTAATCCCCACACCGACTGTTGTAGGGTTTGGTGAAACTGCCGCAGGGTTTGGCGAAAGTCAGCAAACTCTTGCATGAGTGCGTCTACGTCGGCAAGGCGCTGAGTCCTGCTGTGTTGCAGCAGGGTGGCAACGTGCTGAGCGCGATCGCTCCGCTCTTGCTCCAGTTGCACCAAATAGGTCTGCACATCGGCCTGCAAATCGCGAACGTAGGTTGTCAGGTCGTGCATCAACTGTTGCCGCATGACCGTGCGATCGCAACCATGATCCTGCAACAGGTCTTGCATTTGCACCCGCATCGCCTCGACTTGGTGCTGAAGCTGACCGCGCAACTCCGACACCGATCGGCTCAGGCTTTGGCGAAACTCACCTAGCTCTTGAAATAATTGCTGGCTCATGAGCGATCGCTCAGCTGCAATCACCGATAGTTGATTGGCAGTTTCGGCATGAAGTGCACTCCGAAACTGGTGCAAATCTGTACGCACTTGCTGAGCGATCGCACAACGCTCCTGCCGAAACGACGAAAGCAACGCTTGAACCGCCTGTTGGCGTTCTACTAAATCGGATTGCCGCTGCTGACCAAGCGCATGCCACTGATCTTTTAACGCAGCCACAGAAACCTCCCAAATCCAGGATGGAAAAGTGACGAAAAATACAAACTCAAGCCCTCCAGCCCAGTCACAGTATGTTTTCCAAATACTGTGCCAACTTTGAATCCTGTTTAACTGTTTCAATCATTTCGAGTTATCAGTTTTCATCTCTTGATTGCTGAATATGATGTGATTTTCATTCCAGCAAATTGTTGAGACTAAAAACTTTTTTTGCTGACTCGAAGGGCTGTCATCAAGCTCTTAATTATGATGCAAATCACAAAACAAAATCATCAAAAAAGCGAGTGTTCAATATGAGTGAGCGTCAATTCAACACTCGCTTGATGTGGTTGATGGCTTAGCTAGCAGGAACAGCAGCCTGAGAGGTCAAACCAACGGCTTCAGCATACTTCAGGTAAGTTTCTACCGAAGCAATCACAACCCGAGCTTCAATTGCCAATAACTCAATTCCCACTAAAGAAACGCGCACCCAAGCATCAACAACAATGCCCTTGTCAAGAATGCGGTCTACCACTTCGGCCAAACTAGAAGAAGAGTTTACTTTTTCAACTGCCATGGTTAATCACCTAAGATTTGAATGACGTTCTAGGAATCAGTCAGCTCGCAAATTATCCGTCGAGCATCATCTTCTTCAAAAGAAATGAATCTCTACACATCTCTCTTGAGGAGGACATTCTCATCATGCCCAGGTGAATATCAGCTCTAACAGGATCAGGTAAACATCACAAAACTTTATCTTTAGCCACTAAATAAACCCTGAAAAAATGCCATCAAAAAGGCAGTTAGACCTTCAACCAGTGCATCAAAAATCTTTACAAGAAACAGCCAAGATCTTGATCAGAACTATGTTAAAGCGATCGCCCAAACCGTTTGAGCCTAAGGGAGTTTCCTTTTTTTCCTATCACAAAAGCTCAAACAATACCCGTTAAAATACTGATTTAACTTTGGCAAACATTATCCAAATCAATGCAACATTTAGCTCGGCATTTCAGTTTCACTAAAACCGTGTTTTTACGAAATGCAACGTGCTGAATAGAACTCAGCTTGCCTGGGTATTTTCGTCGTTAAAACACACGCAGGGTTTGCAGCGCATAAAGCACCTCGGGCACCACTGCCGCGTCCCAGGCTCCTTCAGCCCCTCGCCCCGTAAGCAGCAGCACCCGCAGCCCAAACGAGGTCGCGTACCCCTCGGCCTCTAGCCACACAAGGTCGCTCTCTAGTTCGCAGCAAATGCGCTCCTCATCCATTAGTTCCAAGGCCATGGCGCGCATTGTTTCAGCTAGTTGATGGCTTAGGCGGCATACATCGTCTAGCTCGGCTTGGGTGAGCTCCAAGGCCCAGTCGCTGCCTCCAATCAGTCCACAAAAGACAGACGCATCGGGATTCCACCCAACACGCCAGCCTTCTCCTTGTTTCATTTGTCGAGCCATATCACGTATCGGTACTGAAAATATGCGCGATCGCCCGCCTGAATCTTGGCGGGTACTCATTGCGTCTAACAACGGAATTGCAAGGGATAGGGCAAAATGTGGTAGGCGCTTGCAACGGTGAATTACGGCATGTCCCCGATTATGTATAACCTTTTCTTTTCAGCAGCTTTTCAAAGTTAAATCCTCTGATCTACCCCACTTATTCATAGAATGATGTCAATGCACGTGAAATAGCTCAACCATTTTATTGGAGAATAGTCATGCCAGCGGCGGTTGGTGTCATTCAAACCCTTGGGTTTCCTGGTGTGTTGGCAGCGGCCGATGCCATGGTAAAGTCTGGACGAGTCACATTGGTGTACTTTGGTCTGGCGGAGCGAGGCGAGTTTTTGGTTGCAATTCGAGGCAGGACTTCCGAGGTCAAACCAGCGGTTGAGGCTGGTGTTGAAGCAGTGGGCAAAGTATTTGGTGCGGAGTTGGTCGATTACTGGATTGTGCCAAACCCGCCTGAAAATTTAGAAGCGACGATGCCAATTAGCTACACCCCCGAGGTTGAGCGATTTATGTAAATTGGCTATGACGATGGTCGAGTAAGAGTGGCGAGCTTAAAGGATGAAGCGCGATCGCCCTCCCGTGCAGTGTTAAACGTTATGAACCCGAGCGCTCTGGGTGAGTCATTCAGGAGAAAACAATGCCAATTGCGGTTGGAGCACTTGAGACAAAAGGATTTCCTGCTGTGCTAGCGGCAGCAGATGCGATGGTAAAGGCCGGACGAGTCACCTTGGTTGGCTATATTCGAGCGGGGAGTGCCCGGTTTACAGTCATGATTCGGGGCGATGTCTCGGAAGTGAAAACCGCAATGGATGCGGGAATTGAGGCAGCCCAAAATACACCCGGCGGTACGCTAGAAACCTGGGTGATCATTCCTCGGCCTCACGAAAACGTGGAGGTGGTACTGCCGATTGCGATTGGCCAAGATGTTGCCGCGTTCTCACAATAGGGATTCACGCGGCAACTCACGCTAGAGTGACCACTCAAGCAGTTCGTCTTGGTCCCAACCGTCTGCGAACTAACCTATGGCCAGAAAGACTTAGAGAGGGGAAAGGCGATCGCCTTTCCCCTCTCTAAGTGTGGAGTTTTGACTGATATGGCCTATCTTGGCTCGACCTATACGGCTTATGGAGATGCGGTGGTTGCAACGGACTTAAAACCCAGCGTATCCAGCACCCTTTCTGCATTCAGGTGCTTTTCAACCATTTGCTGCACGTACTGAACCTTAATGGTTTCGTGCAGTCGCACTTGCCCAAAGGCACGGTCAATAATTTCAACGGTTGTCAGCGTGTCCAAGTCTACGGAAAGCACTGGAATTTCCATTTCTTCGGCTCTGGCCAGGGTTGCCTGGGTGGGAGGAATTTGCCCTGTGAGGATGAGACAGTGGGTGGAGGTTTCTAATGCGGCTAGCTGAATATCAGTGCGATCGCCCCCCGTCACAACCGCCATATTGCGAGCCTTGCGGAAATACTTCAGCGCAGAGCTAACGTTCATCGCCCCGATTTTGAGTTCTTCGACCATGAGATCGAGGCGATCGCCCCGACAAAGAACTTCGGCATTGAGCTGATGCACCAGTTCCGCAACCGACACACTGCGCAACAGCGCACTTCGGGGAAAAATACCCAGCACCGGAATGCCAACTCCTTCCAAATAGGGCCGGACTTGAGCCTCGACCTGCTGCATTTGATCAGCGGGAACGTCGTTAATCAGCACTCCCACTAGGCGATCGCCGAGGCGCTCCTGGGCAGCCAGCAGCGAATCAATGACCAACTCTGAATGGAATCGGCTAACCAAAACCACCTCAGCATTCAGCGCAACCGCCATTTGGGGCAGCGACAAGCCAAACAGCCGTCCCTCATCGAGGGTGCCAGGTCCTTCAATGAGGACTAAGTCTCCCACTTGTGCTTGAGCCACCCGAACGAACTCTTGCAGGTAGTTCGTGGTGTCGTCGCCACTAATGCGCTGAGCAATTGTGGCTTGATCCAAGTTCAGCAAGGTAGCCAAAATTTGGCTTGACGACAACCCTAGCGTTTCCGCAATAAACCGAACATCCTCATCCAAGTCATCTCCAGCTTCGCTTGGGCATGTGCCAACAGGTTTGCTGTAGGCCAGGTTAAAGCCCATCTGCTGAAACCGATGCAGCATTCCCAAAATAACTGCGGATTTGCCACTATAGGCTTCTGGAGAACCGATTAATAAACACTTTGCGGACACGCTAGATCGCCTCGCTTGAACACCAAACCACTGGGGAGTAAACGCTATATCTTTTACCTTAATGCCAAGACCCAACCTTGGCATTTAAACCTAACAACAATGGGTGCGGCTAGGCGGCAGAAGATTAGGTGACCAAAGTAATGCAATTCTGCCATTAAACACGATTTAGTGTTGTATAGCACCAGGCGCTTACACAAAAACCTACAATGCACAATTTGCCGCAAGCGGCGCTTGCGGCATGTGCAGAACTATGAGCCGAATTCTGACAAAAGCCTATCAGGCCACGATTGTAGAAAGGGCTTACGCAGTTGAATGATTTTTGGGGCGCTTAGTGCCCCAAAAATCATTCAATCCCCTAATTTTTCGGATGAAGTGCGTAAGTCTTAGTAGAAATGAAAGCCCGATAAGCGCTGCCAACAGTCGGTTTTACTGGTGGTTCCAACCAAGGGCGATCGCCCCTTATCACCCCTCAGCAAGGTTGGCTATTCATCCAGCCGCAGCAGCCGACGATAAAACGATTGGGTAAAGTCAGTCGTCCGGGTCGCTTTGAAATTGAAAATCACATCAATTAAAAAGTCAACGAACTCAAAGTTTGACAGCATCATTTCGTAGCTCAGTTCTGCGTTACCGTCAAACTGCATGCGGCAGCGTGTGAGATCGGCAGGAAGGGATGAAATATTCCAGGTGGCGACAAATGGAATACTTTCACCGCCTTCAATTTTGCGAGATCCTTCCAAGCTTCCTCGCTGATAGAGCGTAATTGCTAGTGGCAAGGCATTGCGCTTTCGCCCTTGATAGTAAGGTGCGTAAACGTTGACATCACGAGGATTTGCGGGTTGCAAGGTCTCAATAGCCATGCTCAAATTTATCCTGAAGGCGGGTTTGCGAATGGGAGCGATCGAGGCATGCGTTCACAGGAACCGCAAAGATTCAGCCTGTAGACAGGCCCTCTTTGCTTGTAAGCTGAGGTACCTGGGCTAGGGGCTCACGGGTGAGCCTTTGCTCAATCGCTGACACAATTTAGTATTCCCATTTAAGTCAACTTTACTAGCAATTTCTAGAGGAACTAAGCGAGCCTTTTATCGATGGCAATGGATTTTCAAGGGCTTCGAGTTGTGGTGATCGGCGGCGGTGCGGCTGGTTTTTTTTCAGCGATCGCTTGTGCCGAGGCCAATCCTCACGCCCAGGTTACGTTGCTCGAAGCCAGCCGTACTTCGCTGAGCAAGGTGAGCATTTCGGGTGGGGGGCGGTGCAATGTGACCCATGCCTGCTTCGAGCCTGCTGCCCTGGTTGCCAACTACCCCCGAGGGGGCAAGGCCCTGAGGGGTGCGTTTACTCGATTTCAGCCACGCGACACCATCGCCTGGTTTACCAAACGCGGCGTTCGGCTGAAGACCGAGGCCGATGGGCGCATGTTCCCCACAACAGACGACTCTGAAACCATTGTGCAGTGTTTGCTACAGTCGGCTCGCAATGCGGGGGTGGCGTTGCGGGTGGGCAGTCCGGTTTCGTCCGTTATCCGCAAACCCCATGGGTTTCAAGTGACCCTCAAGTCGGGTGAGGGGCTCGTGTGCGATCGCCTATTGTTGGCCACGGGTAGCAGTGCTGTGGGGTTTCGGCTAGCCGTTGAGTTGGGGCATACCATTGCCGAGCCCGTCCCCTCGCTGTTTACCTTCACCATTCCCGACCCTGCACTGCGAGACCTGGCCGGCGTTGCCGTGGATGCCGCCCAGGTACGCCTGATAGCCCCCAATGCCAAGCCATTAGAGCAAACGGGGCCATTGCTGATCACCCATTGGGGGCTGAGCGGGCCAGCCGTCCTCAAGCTATCGGCATGGGGCGCGCGAAGCCTGCATGATTGCCGATACCAGGCAACCCTTCACATCAATTGGATGCCCTATCAAACGACAGATGCGGTGCGAGCCGCATTGCTCAGCTCCAAAGAAATTTACCCGAAGCGAGCGATCGCCAACTCAGACCCATTTGGGCTTCCGCGTCGACTCTGGCTGTACTTGATTGAGCGAGCCAACATTCCCGCAGACTTGCGCTTGGCAGAGCTATCCAAAACTCATTTGCACCACCTTGTGCAAGAGTTAACTCGAGGCGAATATGCGATCGCGGGCAAAGGCGCATTTAAAGAAGAATTTGTCACCTGTGGTGGCGTCGCCCTCAAAGAAGTCGATTTCAAAACCATGGAAAGCCGACAATGCCCCGGCCTCTACCTTGCTGGAGAAATTTTGGATATCGACGGAGTCACTGGTGGCTTTAACTTTCAAAATGCGTGGACCACCGGCTGGCTCGCGGGCAAAGCTATGGCAGTTCCGCTGGCCACTCCAAACCCGCTTTAGCCACTCTTCAGCCGCTTTAGGATTACCGCCGTTCTAGAAGGCGGTAATCCAGGCTGCAATGCTTTAAGCATGGGTGCACTCTAGGCTGCGCTTTCTTTAGGCTGCCAAATCTTGCAGAGCCGCTGCAAACCGTTGGGTATCAAAACTGCGGGGATCGCGTCGAGAGCCCGATCGGTCTACCGCTCGGTGGGTTGTGATGCGGTCTTGGGGAACACCTGTGCGTGCAATCAACCAGGCCAACGACTGGTACTGAACCGTTGTGTACCCACTATGGCGAGACTGATTGCCGCGCCCATCGGTTGGAGATTCTAGAGAAATGTGGTAGGCAAAATTATTGACCGATGGCGGAAATAAGGGGTTAGTTGTCACCGTTTCAATACCATTGGGCCCATCAAATACAGAGTTGCCTGCACCAAATGCGCGACGCTCTGGCGGCACAATATACACCACGGTGCCGTTGCGCCGAATCAATGCGTGATAGCTGCGCTGATCGGCATCGCGGGGATGAGGAGTCCGAAAATAGTTGAGGGCACTATTCGCAGACGAAACGGTTTCGTGAATCACAACAATCGGGGCTTGGTAGGTTGGCATCCCAAACGCATCGGTGATAAAGCGATCGCCAAAGTTGGTTGGGTCAGCAGGAGCATATTCTTCCGCGGGGGTATAGGAACCACGACCAGGGCTCAAGGTCATAAAGGGCTGATTGGCAGCAGAAGGCTGCGATCGCGGAGGCGAAACCGGACGCCGAAAGACTGGAATTTGCCGACTCACCTGCGAAAGTTGCGCATTGGCAGCAGGCTGGTTCAGCAGTCCCGAACCCACACTCCCGACCACAATCACCGCAACCAACGTCATCGTTGCAATTAGGAGCGATCGCACAAACGCCCACACTTGATACCTCATAAACCTCCTTTTCAACCTTTATCCCCAACGGTATAGCGCATAAATTCTAGGCAATTTCACTAACCATCTATGGGCGAACTTCATACTTCACCGGATGGCCCAAAATCCCGCACACACAGGGTTAACTAGCATAAAGCTAGCATTCCAAACTCTATCCAGATGCTCATCTGTCGATTTTTTGCCCACTATCCGGTTCAATCAGAACCCATAACCGATTAGACTGTTAGGTTGAACGGTTTTTTAAGAACAGCAACCCAGATGGCAGAAACCCTTCTGTATAACGCACTGCGCGAAGCCATTGACGAAGAAATGGCCCATGATTCCAGCGTATTCGTGCTAGGCGAAGACGTTGGGCATTACGGTGGCTCCTACAAAGTCACAAAAGACCTCTACAAGAAATACGGCGACCTGCGGGTACTCGACACTCCGATTGCCGAAAATGCCTTCACTGGCCTTGCAGTTGGCGCTGCGATGACCGGGCTCCGTCCCATCATTGAAGGAATGAACATGGGTTTTTTGCTGTTGGCATTTAACCAAATCGCCAACAACGCTGGGATGCTGCGTTATACCTCGGGCGGCAACTTCAAAATTCCCATGGTGATTCGTGGGCCGGGCGGCGTGGGGCGACAACTGGGTGCCGAGCACTCGCAGCGCTTAGAAGCCTATTTCCAGGGCGTCCCAGGGCTCAAAATGGTAGCGTGTTCCACCCCTTACAACGCCAAGGGTCTGCTCAAGTCTGCCATCCGAGATGAAAACCCTGTGTTGTTCTTCGAGCATGTGCTGCTCTACAATCTCAAGCAAGACCTGCCTGACACAGAATACTGGCTGTCGCTTGACAAAGCCGAACTGGTGCGTGAAGGTAGCGATGTCACCATCTTGACCTACTCTCGGATGCGGCACCACGTGATGCAGGCCGTCAAAACGTTAGAAAAAGAAGGCTACGATCCCGAAGTGATTGACCTGATTTCGCTCAAGCCATTAGATTTCGAAACCATTGGAGCATCCATCAAAAAGACGCACCGCGTCATTGTTGTGGAAGAGTGTATGCGATCGGGCGGGATTGGTGCTGAGCTGACCGCATCAATTAACGATCGCCTATTTGATGAACTTGATGCACCTGTGATTCGTTTGGCGTCTCAAGATATTCCAACCCCGTATAACGGTACGTTAGAGAATTTAACGATCGTGCAACCTCCCCAAATCGTTGAGGCGGTGAAGAAGATCACCAGCAACCAGATCTAGCCGGACTTGTTGTAGCACAGTCTTCATCTCACCTACGGCTTGACTCCCTGCCCAAGCATGGTTTAAAAGCCAGGGCATCCATCAGCCCACCCAATCTCACTTAATTTTTGAAAGCCTTGGAACCATTCAGTTCCAAGGCTTTTTCAGTTTCAAATGTCGCTCAGTCATTAGCGATCATTCAGTCATTAGCGATCATTAGATTGGCTAGGGTCAGTTTGGTGGGGGTGGCGGCAGATTAGGTCAACCGCGTGGCATAAACGGCAGCCCCAATCAACCCCACTCTGGGGTTCAGCACAACGTGCACAGGAATATTTTTCATTAACGGGCTAACCCGACCTTTCTGCAAAAACGATCGCAAAAAGGTGCCTTCTTGCAGCAGTTTCAAGTTTTTGGTGGCGATACCGCCTGCAATGTAGAGCCCCCCATAGGGCAATAGTTTGAGTGCCAAATTGCCCGCTTCAGCTCCGTAGGCATCGACAAACAGCTTCATCGTTTCTTGGCTCAAGAAGTCTGTTTCGTTGTGGGCGGCTTGAGAAATTTCGGCGGCCAAGTCAACGGTTTTATTCTCCTGTCCAATTTCGCTTTGCCACATGCGGTAAATGTCGGCCATGCGGGGGGATTCATCGGCAGCATGGCGATCGCGCAAAAATTGGTAGATTGCCACGATTCCCATGCCTGAGACCACCCGTTCCACCGAGATACGGTCAATATTGTAGCGATCGCGCAGATATTTCAACAGCTGAAATTCCACCTCCGAGCGCGGGGCAAAATCGGCATGGCCCCCTTCACTGGCATAGGTCCGGTAACCCTGTTCATGGGGAATCAAAAATCCCTGCCCTAACCCAGTTCCAGCGCCAATAATGGCCACCGGGGCATCGGCTTGGGGTTCTCCATCCTGTAGGGTATAGATGTCATCTGGCTCTAGCCCCAACACCCCATAGCCCACCGCAGCAAAATCGTTGATCAGGCTGACCTTGGGAATTTGCAGCATTTGGCCCAAGTCGTTCGCATGCAGCGACCACCCCAAATTGGTCAACTCCGACGTATTGTTCACCACCGGGCCAGCAATCCCAAAGCAAGCTTTCTCGGGCTCGTGGGACGTGTCTAGGGTCGCCTTGGCCTCGGTCATAAACCGATGCACCATCGGCACCAAGTTGCTAAATTCTCGGCTGGCATAGGTTTGCTCGTACAGCGGAGTCAAGCGCGGAAATTGATTGCTTTTGGTTTTGAGTTCGGCTTGCACCAAGCGCAAAATCGTCTTGGTACCGCCAATATCTCCAGCAAGTAAGGTTGTCATTAGTGTGGGTTGGGGGTGAATCGCCAGCAGTGGAAAATGTGGTGTATTGAACCAAACACAGGTGCAGAATTAGGCATTTGCTCGCCAACCTGCGTACCACCTTCACTATTATTCATCCTTCCTGTCATTCCAGAAATGCTGCAAGGGCTGATTTTTCTAGGGCATTATCGATGAATCATCAGTCTAGTTCTGATTCCTTCATGATTCCTTTTGGCTGATTTTTAGGCAATTCCGGGCGAAATCTGCCTTAGTGAGCATTCCACACGCTGCCTGGGTGCATTCCTTGAGGATGGTCATGTCCGCAACCAATGATCCCACCCCATGTTCGATAAGGTGCCGTGCATGCGATGCGATCACAACCTTAATGTCGTTGATGGAACCTCGTTTCAGCGGCATACTTTTGGATAGAGTCGTTGGTGTTGGATCAGATTTATAACAGACCAAAGAAACTTCCTCGAGTTAGGTTTGGCGCATCACCTGCTGGTCTCTGCGTTTTTTTTCTGTGCCCATGATGGAACCTTTTACTCGTGACGAGTCGGCCGATATAGCACCGCTACAAGAGCCGGTTCACTCTTATCCGGTGCTGTGCCCATGGGAAATGGGTGAGGCGGTTGCCGATCTACAGGAGCTTCTATGCGCTCACGGGTACGAAGTGCGGGTTGATCAAGATTTTGGCTGGAAGACTGAGGCAGCCGTGCGGGCTTTTCAGGCTGACAGCGGATTACGCATTGATGGTGTGGTTGGCTCCCAAACTTGGTATGTGCTGACCAAAATGGTGAAACCTGGGGCGCGATCGCTGCGGTTGGGGCATCGCGGCATGGATGTATACGAACTCCAGGGTTTGCTTCAGGTGATGGGATTTAACCTGCGGCGCTCGGGGTATTTTGACCCAGCTACCGAGGAAGCTGTAAAGCAGTTTCAGCGATCGCACCATCTGCGCGATGACGGCATTGTCCATCCCATTACCTGGACGCTGCTCCGCGCCGGACAGCCGATTGATCCCCCTTCGGCCCCTCGCCGCAAATGGTTTAAGTCCATACCGCGCCGCTCGCGCTAGCCCGGTTCGCTTTCGGCAGTTCGCTTCGGCAGTTCGTTTCAGCAGCTCGTTGAGACAGATCGTATTGTGAATTATCTCCAGCAGAGCATCCTCAACCGTAGGCAATTACGTTATTTTGTTAGGCGTACGCGACAAATTCCTGTTTAGCCATTCCTTAGGACAGGGGCACGTTGTGTCAAGTTTTGAGGGATTTTTGGGGATGGCTGCTGGACGATCCCTGCGCTCCATCACCACACTGCGTAAGTCCTATCTGTTTTAAGGAGTTGAAGATGCTGTCTCTCATGTGGCGCAAAACTCTACCAGCCTTCGCGCTATCGCTCTTGTTCTTCACGGCTGCGGGCTGCGCCGATTCGGAACCATCTTCCTACGATCAGGTTAAAGAAGAAACAAGCCAGCGGGGTTCGTCGGCCGTTTCGGACGATGCCCAACGCGGTGGCGAGTTCAATCAGTTTTTTCCAACCGATGGCGATGGGTACAACGTTGTTTTCACTCAAGAGAAACAAGGCTTTGCCCAAGCCAAGCTAGAGCGCCAGGGCCAAGAAATTGCCACCCTGTCTATTAATGACACCGTGAGTGTACCGGAATCGACCGATCGCTATACCAACAGCAGTGAGTCGCTGGCTGGGTATCCGGTGGCTGATATTGGCCGCAACCAAACGGGAATGCTAGTGGGCGATCGCTACCAGGTTAAAGTGGTGACGAAAGACTCATCCTTTACGCCTCAAGATCGGCGGGCTTGGCTGCAACGGTTTGATTTGGATGGGTTATCGAAGCTGCAATAGGTGGCAATGCATTCTTGGGACAGTCCTTGCTTGCGATGGAGGGCAACAACGGGCGATCGCCTTAGGCTAGAGACGAGATCTGAGGGAGCAGCAAGCCATGCAGTTACAGCACCTTCATCCGTGGAATCTGGAGCCCCAAGCTGCGATCGCGCTACAAAAGCAGCTATGTCATCACATCATTACAACTGATGATGTTGGCGATGTTCGCTATGTCGCTGGGATCGACGTGGGATTTGAAGACCAGGGTGCAACGACACGAGCGGCTGTAGCGGTGCTTCGCTTTCCTGAGCTCACGCTGCACGAATGGGCGATCGCTCGTCGTCCCACCGAGTTTCCCTACATTCCAGGGTTGCTGTCCTTTCGGGAGGTGCCCACCGTGCTGCAAGCTCTGGAGCAACTTCAGGTCACGCCTGATTTACTGCTGTGCGATGGCCAGGGCACGGCTCATCCCAGGCGATTTGGTATTGCTTGCCATGTAGGCTTACTCACCAATTTGCCCGCCGTGGGGGTTGGCAAGTCGCTCTTGGTGGGCAAACATGCCGCAGTTCCAGAAAGCAAAGGAGAATGGGTTCCCCTCATTCACCATAACGCAACGATTGGAGCCGTTTTGCGCACGCGTCAGGGCACCAAACCACTCTATATTTCACCAGGACACCGCATCAGCCTGGAAACGGCGATCGCCTTTGTCCTGCGCTGCACTACCAAATATCGCCTTCCAGAAACGACCCGCCACGCTCACAAGCTGGCCTCTGGGCCAGCCCCCGATCAGCCATCCGTTCCGTCGGCAGCAACCGAGACTCAGCTCTCACTCATATCCCCCGACCAGATTTAGCATCAGTTCGGGATAAGCTGAAGTGCCCATTTTTGCGTGCCCGATGCGCCTACCAAAATGAGGAAATGGGGATGACCGAAACTCGGGTAATTGAACGATTCACCCCAGCATTGGATCGACAAAATCGTATCTGGAGATACGGTTTTGCCCGATTTCAGCCATTCGTTGTGGAACTGATACCGTGCGATCGCACTCCCGTTGCTCAAATGGGTGCGCGATATGAGATAGTACCTATTTGATTGAAGATGATTGAAGTGGCAAGCAATACATGACCACAGAACGCACTGCCGTACATTAAACGTAAGTAAAACGCGTGCGAAGCTGAAGCTGTCTGTGATGGATTGTCGGTTTCAATCGATAGCAACTAGAGCGTGCCAATTGGGGAGTAGAAGAATATGGCGGCGATCGCGTCCATTCATGCCAGAGAAATTTTAGATTCTCGTGGGAATCCGACTGTTGAAGTGGATGTTGCCTTGGCAGACGGCAGCAAGGGTCGGGCGGCCGTGCCGTCGGGTGCCTCAACCGGGAGCCGTGAAGCCCTAGAGCTGCGAGATGGAGATGCCAGCCGCTACGGTGGCAAGGGTGTATTAAAAGCGGTGGAAAATGTGAAAGGGGCGATCGCCACAGCCCTGGTTGGCATGGATGCCACCGATCAAACCGCCGTTGACAACAAAATGTTGGAGCTAGATGGCACCGAGTACAAAAAGACCCTGGGAGCCAACGCGATTCTAGGCGTCTCCATGGCGGTTGCTCGGGCAGCGGCTGTTTCCAAAGGTGTGTCGCTTTACCGATACTTGGGTGGGGCCGATGCCAATCTGCTGCCAGTTCCCTGCTTCAACATCCTCAATGGCGGCATGCACGCCGACAACAGCGTGGACTTTCAGGAATTTATGATCGCGCCTGTTGGAGCCCCCAGCTTCCGCGACTCGCTGCAAATGGGCGCCGAAGTCTACCACGCGCTCAAGTCCATCCTAAAAGGGAAAGGCTACAGCACGGGTGTAGGCGATGAGGGCGGCTTTGCCCCCGACCTCAAGGCCAACATTGAAGCCATAGAGCTAATTTTGACTGGTATTGAAAAGGCTGGGCTGAAACCCGGTGATGATGTGATGCTGGCACTCGACCCTGCCGTGAGCGAGCTGTATCAAGAAGATGGTAGCTATTTGTTCTTCAAGTCCGACAACAGCCGCAAATCCGCAGCCGACATGATCGACCTGTGGGATAGCTGGGTCAGCCAATTCCCCATTTTCTCGATTGAAGATGGCTTGGGCGAAAAGGATTGGGATGGCTGGAAGCAGCTCACGCAACGGTTGGGCAGTCGCATTCAACTGGTGGGTGACGATGCCTTTGTGACCAATCCCAAAATCATCAAACAAGCGATCGCCGATGGGGTCGGCAACAGCACCCTGGTCAAAGTCAACCAAATTGGCTCCATTACAGAAACCTTGAATGCGATCGCCGACTCACGCAATGCTGGCTACACCTACATGGTGAGCCACCGCTCTGGCGAAACCCCCGACGATTTCATCGCTGACCTATCCGTGGCTACCGCATCGGGGCAAATCAAAACAGGCGCACCCTGCCGTGGCGAACGCCTCTCCAAGTACAACCAGCTCCTCCGTATTGAAGAAGAGCTGGGCAGTGCAGCCCGCTACGCTGGCAAAACCATCGTTAAGTAGTCTATTCGTCTCAAGCTAACGGCTCCCTACCCAACCCAGCAGGATGTCTGACTTGGCCCTCCTTGGCTCCATTCAGGCATCCTGTTGCCGCTTTACCCTCCAAGACTTGAGCACTTAGCCCCTCCTGCATGAAGCATTGCGCAGTGGAGCCGCACAACGATTCATGCTTTAAAAAGCCATCCATACAGGAAGTCGATTGAACACAATCGTGTGGGTTCTGTGAGAGGTGCTGACAGCAGACCGTGAAACAGGCCCAACCACATCGACCCTAGGCCACGTTTTCAAAAGATTATGTAGCACGACGAAAGAGACACGATATAACCAGATTACGAACCAAAAGGCAGAACCCAATCAAATCGTATTCAGAGTTTTTCAGATCAGGATTTAATACAGGGATGTGAGTTCTGGTGCTGTTTTAAATGGGGAATGGGTGTTGTAGGGCAAGAGCCAACGCTCTACTCCACCACCACGACCCACAATGTGAAACATGGCTGTGAATTCCACGGGTGAAATCATTGGGAGGCGCGATCGTTGAGACCGGCTAGTATGGGCTTCGCACAGTGGATAGGGCTAGTCGCGCTAGTGCTATCTCTGCTGATTTTGTGGGAAATTCGGCAGCTGCTTTTGTTGCTGTTTGTCGCTGTCATTTTTGCTACCGCCGTCAATCGCTTGGCCAAGCGACTCCAGCGCAGTGGTGTGAAACGGGGCTTTGCAATTTTGCTCTCAATTGGCGGCACCTTCGCCTTTGTTATTCTTTCAACAGCAATTATTGTTCCGCCCTTTTTATCTCAGTTGCAACAGCTCACTCAACTCGTTCCCGAAGGGTTTCGCCAGTTGGAGCTATGGCTCAATGGAGTCACCCGCAACTTGCCAGGCGGGGCCTCTCAGTATATTCCAACGGTGGACAGCCTTATTGAGCAGCTACAGCCGCTAGCTTCTACCCTAGTCAATAACTTTTTCCGCCTGTTTTCAGGCTTTTTCAACATTACGCTGAGTACGCTGTTTATTGTCGTACTCACCATTATGTTTGCGCTCGATCCCACGACCTATCGACAGGGCATGGTTCGGCTCATGCCTTCGTTTTATCGTCGGCGGGTGGATGAAATCTTGACCCTGTGCGAAGCCGATTTAGTCGGTTGGATCATTGGCACACTCATCAACATGGCCGTTATTGGGATTACCAGCGGCATTATTTTGGCGGTTTTGGGAGTGCGGCTTGCGTTTGCAAATGCGCTGCTGTCTGGCCTATTAGAAGCAGTTCCCAATGTAGGCCCCATTCTCAGCACTATTGCCCCTACGGCGATCGCCCTACTCGATGCGCCATGGAAAGCAGGTGCCGTGATCATTGCCTACTTCCTCATGCAGCAGTTAGAGCAATACTTACTGGTTCCGATCGTGATGGGACATCAGGTCTCTCTCCCTCCTGCATTCACCCTTCTGGCTCAGTTGGCCTTTGCATCCTTTTTTGGTTTTTTGGGTCTCTTATTAGCCATTCCTCTCCTCATCATTGTTCGCATTATTTTGCGAGAAGTGTTGATTAAGGACGTGATGGATCGCTGGAACTTGGCGACCTATCCTGCTTCGCAAGCAGAGGTCGCCGAAGCCCCCGTTGAGTCCACTACCACCGATCCAACAACGGATGCGGTTGTGTATACAGCCGCTGCAGACCATCCTGAAGAACCCAAAAAGCCCGCTAGTAGCGGAGAAACCAAGCCCCGATAAAGCTGCTACACCCCGGTAAAGCAGCTATACATCGTGATTTTCGTAAGCGGCTACAATCCGCTGCACTAGCGGATGGCGGACCACATCCGCTTTCGTTAACTGGCAGATGGCAATACCTTCCACCTTCTGCAAGATTTTCAGCGCAATCCCCAAGCCTGATTCCTGGTGAGAGGGTAAGTCAGTTTGGGTGACATCTCCGGTCACAACCATGCGCGAACGAAACCCCAGACGCGTGAGCGCCATCTTCATTTGAGCAGGGGTCGTGTTTTGAGCTTCATCTAAAATGACGAAGGCATGGCTGAGGGTTCGTCCGCGCATATAAGCCAGAGGAGCAACTTCGATAATGCCGCGCTCCATTAAGCTAGAAATTTTTTCTGGCTCTACCAGTTCGTAGAGTGCATCATAAAGCGGCCGCAGGTAGGGATCAATTTTCTGCTGCAAGTCCCCTGGCAAAAATCCTAAACGCTCTCCTGCTTCTACAGCTGGACGCGTCAAAATCAGGCGTTCGTACTCTCCAGCAAGTAAAGCCTGCACGGCTAACACCGCAGCAAGATAGGTTTTCCCGGTACCGGCGGGGCCAATACAGAAGGTGAGATCGTGATCTCGAATTGCTTGAATATATTGTCTTTGTCGAAATGTTTTGGCACGAACATCTTCGCCTCGACGAGTTCGGGCTAAAACATCTCGCTGCAGCCCTTGAAGCTCATCTTCACGACGCGTATCTAGCGCATGGCGAGCTGTGAGAACGTCAACGCTGGTGATTGTTTTGCCTTGGCTCCAGTATGGCTCAAGCGATCGCACTAATTTGGAGACTTGCTGAACCTGTGATTCCGTCCCAGAAACCATCAGGTCTTGCCCCCGAAGCACCAATCCTGCTCCAGTTAAGCGAGCAATTTGCTTTAAATTTTCTTCTTGAGTGCCAGCAAGAGCGATCGCACTCTCGGCGCTGGGCAACGAAATCGTAAACGCCTGTCCCATACGGGGTCACACTGAGTGAGTTTAGCGGCGAGATGGATTGGGACGAGGAGGCGATCGCCGAGGCTCGGATCGCCGCTCTGAGCGATGGCCACCACCCTGATCGGCATCGCGTCCACCAGACGGTGCCCCATACACATCCAAATGCACAGAACATTGATGGAGTTGAGCGATCGCCTGCAATACCGTTCTCACGGCCTGAATATTGCGGCCACCACGACCAAACACTCGGCCCTTATCTTCGCCTTCAAAGGCAATCCGCAAAATAACGCGAGATGAGCGTGGCAAAACTTCGCAATCAATCTTCAACGAATCTGGTGACTCCAAAAATGGAGTCACCAAATATCTAACCAGCTTTTCAAAATCTGGCAGGTTGTTGGTCAAAGGCTGTATTTCAGTGGCTGCTGAGTCGGACACTGCTCACCTAGGCTTTTAGCTGCTCGTATACATTCGCTTTTTCAAAAATGCGACGCACCGTATCGGTTGGCTGTGCGCCTTGCTTCAGACGACGCACAATGGCATCGGTGTCAAGGCGAACCTCATCCGTCCGGGGATTGTAATAACCTAGCTCTTCGAGGGGGCGAGCATCGCGACGAGTCGTGCTGTGAATCGCGATGATGCGGTAGCTTGCCTCAAATTTCTTTCCGTAACGCTTCAAACGCAGCTTAACCATGCCTGAATTAATTGCTCCTTAAATCAATAACTAGCGCCCTGCTGTTCGCCTGTGCACTGTTGCGCCCGAAGGTGAATCATAACACAAAACTGTAAGCTCATGCTTGAGCAACCTGCGATCGCATACCCCTATTCTTGCCTTGGGGAGTAAGCCTACTCAAGAAGATTGCACTGAAAGCAATTGAGAGTCTTGCAAACGCTTCACCCACGCCTCCAAATGCTCGCGATTGGCTTGCCGCTCAGCGGGCGAGTTGGTATCTGGCGCATAGGGCATCAGCCCCAAAACAGCGGCAGTTGTCACACAAAACATCGATTTTTGAAAACTCAAGCAAATTTTGACGCGTAGGTCGTCTTCGCCCCGTAGGCCCCGAGCATACAGCGCATGCAAATAGTCAGGAATGTAATGGGTCATATCTTGCATCAGCAGGGTGGGAGGAATTCCTGCCCCACCAATTGGCAATGGATCTGCAAAAAGGGCTCCATAGTTAAACTTAGCCTGATCGGACGAAATTTGCTGAGCTTGGGCGTTGTAAGAAACTGTGCCAAAGAAGGGAAACGAGCGCAAAAACACCGCTTCGACATAGGGTACAGCCGTATCCATCAAAAACGTTAGCCCCGCCGATTGGGGGATAATGTCAAACGTTTTGCCGTGAATTTCAACCGCATAGGTAATCGGCATGGCGGCAGCATTCACCAAGCCAGTCTTTACGTGATCAACGACATCGGCGATCGCTCGAATTTCACCGCGATCATATCGGTCGGACAAGTCAAGAAACATCTTGCTCATCACTCGCCAAAACTGGCCCAAGCCGCTGTAATAAGCTAACTGGCGAATTTGTTCGAGTAAGAAGCCAGGGAAAAGAGCATTTACTCCCTGCATTAGCAGGTTGCCCTTCAGCTTTGCTCGAATAGCAGCCGTGGCCAACTCAGAAAACTGCGGAGTATCCAGGTAAGTGTCTAGACCACCACCACCATGCCAAAACATGGCTTTCATACAGTACTCAGCAAACTCATAGTTAATGCGATCATGCCACCAATGTTTGAACAAGCGCTGAAGCGTAACTTCTCCATTCAAATACTTAAAGAACGGAAACAGAACCAGA
Organism: Leptolyngbya sp. AN02str; assembly: GCF_050565595.1. Taxonomy (NCBI): domain Bacteria; kingdom Bacillati; phylum Cyanobacteriota; class Cyanophyceae; order Leptolyngbyales; family Leptolyngbyaceae; genus Leptolyngbya; species Leptolyngbya sp. AN02str. The sequence goes on from NZ_JBNXVR010000040.1 coordinate 38,525, forward strand.
AACTGGTTTTCTGAAATATAGATGAGGTTTTGCCAGTAGGCATCAAGAACCACCCCATAGCTTTTGAGGACGCCAACCACTTCAATCAGGTTGTCAGCAGATTCAGGAAGCAGCGCACCACCTGCTTCTAGGCGATCAACCAGGCTGGCGATCGCAGCCGCTTTGGGTTGTGAGGAAATAAGAGTTGCCATGTTACCGCTTGGATAGAGTGCTAGAAGGGGCAAAAGTCAGCGACGTCGCAACCGTATCAAATTCTGGATTAGAGGAGGTTGTAGGCATCGCCAAAGCTGGAGCCTGAGATCGCAGTGTCTGCACAACCGTCACGTCAGCAGCCACAGCAGGAGCCAACGCCAAGGTTGTTTGCTCCGTCCAACGAGTCAACCAGTTGGGCTGAATTCCCAAAAAGATCACCAGCAACACGACGATAATTGCCGGAATTCGGTCTTTCCAATAAATTGCAGGCAAATTCGCCAAGGCTTCCGGCAAGCGACCAAAGAAGGCACGATTGATCAAGTTCACGAAATAGACGGCCGTTAATGCTGTTCCAATCATGCATAGCAGGGTTTCTACCGGAAAGACAGGCAGGCTGCTGCGATAGACGATGAACTCGGCAATAAAGCCAACCATTCCCGGAATCCCGGCGCTGGCCATCGCTCCAACCACCATCAGGCTGCCGATAAGAGGCAACCCTCTCTCTGGATTCAGGAGTCCTCGCAAAACCTCAACATCTCGAGTGCCCGTCTTGGAATAAACAACCCCCACCAGAAGGAACAGCAATGCCGAAATCAAGCCATGGCTGACCATTTGAGCTACAGTGCCCACCAAACTGAGTGGGGTTGCCACGGCAGCAGCCAAAATGATGTAACCCATATGCCCGATCGAGCTATAGGCCACGATCTTTTTCATATCGGTTTGGGCGATCGCCACAAATGAGCCATAAAGCACATTCACCACAGCGAGTACAGCCAAAGCTGGCGCTAGCACATGCCATGCCTCGGGGAACAAACCCAGTCCAAATCGGAGTAACCCATACGTTCCCAGCTTTAGCAACACGCCTGCCAGCAGGACTGATGTTGGTGTCGGAGCCTCAACGTGAGCATCGGGCAACCAGGTGTGTAATGGAAAGATAGGAACCTTAATGCCAAAACCAATCAGCAACGTGACCAACAGCGTTAGCTGAGCCCCCATCGGCAACGCCTGCCCTTGCAACAGCTCATAGTCAAAGCTAAAGATGCCACTCAGCAGCGCTAAACCAAAAAACGCCGCCAGAATTAAAGCCCCTGAAATGGCAGTATAAATCAAGAACTTTGTGGCTGCGTATCCACGTCTAGCGCCACCCCAAATCGCAATCATCAGGTATAGCGGAATGAGCTCCACTTCGTAGAACAAAAAGAAGAGGAGTAAATTCTGCGCTAAGAAAGCCCCTGCAACCCCCGATGCCAGCACCATCATCAGTGCGTAGTAAAGGCGAGGACGAGTTACATTGACATCGCTACAGTAAACCGCTATCCAAATCAGCAGGCTATTCATCGCAACGAGCGGCAACGATAGCCCGTCAACACCGACCTGATAAGACATCCCCAATGAGTCGATCCACGCTAGCGATTCTCGAAATTGCAACCCGGGTAAGGCTGGATCAAACTGAGCCATGATATAGCCCGTCCAGCCCAAAACCACAGCTGCAATAACCAACGCAACCTGGCGACTGCGAACAGGGGTCATGACAGAACCAGGCAGGCAGCTAATCAGCAGTGCACCAAGCAATGGCAACCAAATCAGAACACTCAGCATCTTGCATCCAGTAACTTACAGCAGGCAGGTTCGGCAGAAAAAGGCAACTAGCAGCCGACGCTAGAACAACCAACCCAAAGAAGCGATTCCTAAAACAACACCAACCAAAAGGGTGAGCAAATAGTGGCGAGACTGTCCAGAAATCGTATATTTCAAACTCTCTCCGCTAAAGATGGACACAACACCCATCAGGTTCACCATGCCATCGACGATGTATCGATCGAACCATGCAGCCAAGCGAGAGCCTTGATGAACCGCAAACACAACCGTAATCCGGTAGAGCTGATCCGTTCTAAAGTCTTGTGCCAAGATGTCTTGCAAAGGTTTCCAGCCAATACCGACTGGATGGGTGAGATTGGGATTAAGGTAGACGAAACTTCCCAATCCAAGACCCAAAAGCGTCGAGGCGATGACGAGCAGTGAGGGCAAGCTGGTGATGGAAGCAAACGCTGGCAGCAGTCCCCATTGCCACAGCATGACTGGAACCAGCAGATTCGTAATCGTCAGCGAGACCATGGGTAAAGCTAATGGCCATGGTGACTCAGGAGCACGACGAGTCTTGGCTTTTGGATTTCCGGCAAACACAAGCCCGAAGACGCGAGTCAGGTTAAATGCCGTTAGCCCATTGACCAGAAGAAGGATGATCAACAAACCAGCCGAGCCAACAGACACCTGATCAGCCCACTGCTGCATAGCCCAAAAGCTACCGAATGGAACAAGGCCGATTGTGGAAATTCCCCCAACAACAAACGCAGTGGTTGTGGCAGGCATGCGAGACGAAAGGCCGCCCAACTCAGTTAAATCTTGAGTACTCGTGGTCAGAATGACGGAGCCAATGCTCATAAACAGCAAGGCTTTGCCGATCGCATGCACAAAGAGAAACAGCAAGGCAACCTCGTCTTGCTGCATCCCAACGGCTAGAAATACAAGGCCAAGATAAGCGCTTGTGGAATGGGAAAGGGCTCGCTTCAAGTCAACTTGAGCGATCGCCACTAGAGATGCTCCAATGGCCGTGATGGCTCCAATTGCCATGAGCGTTGTCAACGTAATCGGCGACAGCGACAGAATCGGCTGCATGCGAATCAAAAAATAAGCGCCACAAGCCACCACAACCGAGTTGCGCAAAATTGAAGCTGGGTTCGGCCCTTCCATGGCCTCATCAAGCCACAAATTTAGTGGGAACTGGGCGCACTTACCAATTGGGCCAGCAATTAACGCTAAGCCCAGCAGTGCTGCCGTGAGCGGAGCGATGTCTGCGGTTTTTGACCAAGCGGTTAATTCCGCAAAGTCGAGGGTACCTGCGATCGCCGATACGCCAACCACCCCCATCAGCAAAAAAAGATCGCCCACCCGCTTCGTCAAGAACGCATCGCGGGCTGCAGTAACGACCAGAGGCTGCGCATACCAAAACCCCACCAGCAAATAAGTTGATAGGGTCAGCATTTCGAGCAGCGCATAGCTAAAGAACATCGAGTCGCTCAAAGCCAAACCGCTCATTGCACCCTCAAAAAAGCCCATCAAGGCGTAGAAGCGCGCCAAAGCCCAATCTTTCTCTAGATAGCCCAAAGCAAAAACTTGCGCCAGCAAACTAAGACCCGTAACCAGTACGGCTGCACCCAAGCTCACCCGCGAGAGCTCCATCGACAGGTACAGGTTGAGATCCATCACGTTCAACCACGGGACATCAATGTGCTGGGATGGGAGCTGCCACAAATCCACAAGCAGCACCACGCTATGCAGCAAAGCGACAACCGTCATAAAAATATTGAAGTAAGCCGCTGGACGAGGCCCTGTTCGGCGAACCAACCCAACCGACCACGGCAATGTAAGTATGGCCCCTAACAGCCCGTACGCGGGGACCCACCAGCTCGTTTCAACAAGAAACTGAGTCATCAGCGCTTCGTCCTTCCCAATCGAACGACATAAAAAACCAAAGAACGCTTGCAGAACGCTCCTACCTCGGCACCGAAAGCTGCGTGATCGAAACCAGAGTCTGCAAGAAAACTCGCTTCACCCAACTACGATGAACTCCGAGACAGTTGCCCAAATGCGATCGCCAACCTACACGGCCTGCGACCGAAAACCAGAATGTTTACAAACCCCTTTCTGACTAGAATATAGCACCTTGAAGCTCACATTTTTTAACCAAAGGACATACTTATTGGCACCTGTAATACAAAATGAAAGAACATATATGCTAGGCCAAGACAGATTTTATTTCTTCGGCAAAAGCTAAGTTTTATGGCTCAGGAAAAAGCTTTCTTCATAGCCTGAAAACAATCTTTATATTTTTTGACAAAAGCACTGATTGAAGTGACAAATACCAGGTTTGGATCTAAGGCGAAATTTCAAATCATCTTTGCATACCGAGTAGTGTTGAAATGCTTGCATCTTTTGCAGAAACAATTTCAATTCCTCTGTTGCACATAGATGGAAGTAGTAGACAAACGGGATAGCAATTAGCAGAGCCTAACCGTTTTAATGCCCCAGCGAATCGTTTTTGTAGAGAGCCGAAACCCGAAACATTGTATTTCCCCAAACGTCCATCTAGCCGAAAGACAAATTTACAAACGTTTTTTTACAGAGGCAAAGAATTGGCAAAGCTTCGAAGCGATTGAGCTGCACAGATGAATACTCAGCAAACCGCTGTTGGTTCACACTCGCTAGCGATCGCCAACAACCGATCGCTAGTACACCACGCAACCTTGAATCATCAAACAGCCCCGTAATACTGAAATTTATTTTAAGTGGGTCTCTTACTGTGCCATTCTCAGGTAGGGCGATCGCTGCTAAACCCTAAACAGCGCCCAGACAAAAACACCACAGCATAACACGGGCTTATATAGATCATAAAAACAATCACTTTGGTTTATATTGTCAAAGATTACGCAAGCCTAGTATTCTTATAACTGGGAATTCTAAGGTGATTCGCTATAAAGCTACAGTTCAAAATGATGAACACGTGCTTTTTAGCGCTGTTGTGCATAGTGAAGTTATCTCCACTCAATGAATTGGTGTCACGAGAAAACATGGTCAAAGTGTGCTAGCTACACGCTTTTTCTGTTGTGATAGAAGTTTTACCTGCTTCATTCGTCTCTTGAGTTATCTTCGACTCAATTTAATTCTTAAATTAAGAGACTCGACTGCCATTTATTGATCGAAGCGGACGCTTTGGCATGATGCAAAGGCTGGTTGGCCTTTTGATCGTTTCGGTGATAATTTCTCGGCACAACTTTTACAGTAATTCATCCTATTAAGGGATTGAATAGCGAAGATGCTCGTGCTCGGCACGTGCATGGCGTCCGTTGTGACATGACGATCAGATTCTGACATTTTGGAAGGGAAACGAACATGGCAATTGCAGTTGGAATGGTAGAAACCCTGGGCTTTCCGGCCGTTGTTGAAGCAGCGGACGCGATGGTAAAGGCAGCTCGGGTGACTTTGGTGGGCTACGAAAAGATTGGTTCGGGCCGTGTCACCGTCATCGTTCGGGGCGATGTTTCCGAAGTTCAAGCTTCGGTCGCCGCTGGTATTGAGAACGTGAAGCGGGTGAACGGTGGGCAGGTGCTATCGACTCACATCATTGCTCGTCCTCACGAGAACTTGGAATATGTGCTGCCCATCCGCTACACCGAAGCGGTTGAAGCGTTTCGTGAGAGCGTAAGCGGTATCCGTCCTGTTAACCGCCCGTAGGCTTTAACTACTTACTAATCTGATGCAAATTGCTAAAGTTTGCGGGACTGTTGTTAGCACTCACAAAGAACCCAGCCTCACCGGGACTAAGTTCTTATTGCTCCAATTTGTAGATGAGCAAGGAAACTTACGCCAGGAGTTTGAGGTCGCTGCTGACAGTGTTGGCGCAGGTCTTGATGAGTGGGTTCTGGTGAGCCGTGGCAGCGCTGCCCGCCAATCGCCAGGTACCGATCAACGTCCACTCGATGCGCTGGTGGTTGGTATTATCGACACCGTCAGCGTTGACAATCGTCTTCTTTACAGTAAGCGCGATCAGGATCGCTAGAGCTGATGTAGGGAAGAGCAAGTTGCAAAGGCGATCGCACCGGATCGCCAAAATCTGAATGATGTGGGGAAGCGAAAGTAGGAAGCCGTATGATCCTGGCGGCGTTCCAATCTTTGTTTCCCCTTTGTTTATGGTTGAAATAACGACATAGCTGAACTCCACGCGATCGCGCTTAGCAGGGGCTTGCAATCTCCGTTCTGCAACGAAGGTTCAAGAACAATGCTCGCGATGGCAGCAGGTTGTCAGCTTGATTAGGAGACGTGCGTTCATGGTAGCTCTAGGCACTGCTGCTCCGCCTGCAGTTTGGTCTAAGGATTTGGCACAGCCCCAAATTCACGAATCTGCTTATGTTCACTCATTTTCGAGTGTGGCTGGAGAGGTTTATATTGGCGCGAATGCGCTGATTGCTCCAGGCACATCAATTCGAGCGGACGAAGGTACGCCGTTTTATCTTGGAGACGGAAGCAACGTTCAGGATGGGGCTGTCATCCATGGGTTGCCTCAGGGACGTGTGCTTGGTGATGATCAGCAGCCTTACTCGGTTTGGATTGGCAAGAATACAGCGATCGCCCACATGGCGCTGGTGCATGGGCCAGCCTATATTGGCGATGACTGCTTTATTGGGTTTCGATCCACGGTGTTCAACGCCCGTATTGGCCAGGGCTGCATTGTCATGATGCATGTCCTGATTCAGGATGTTGAGATCCCCGCTGGCAAGTTTGTTCCGTCCGGTTCAGTCATTACGACTCAGCAACAGGCCGATCGGTTGCCCGATGTGCAATCGGTTGATGTGCATTTTGCGACCCATGTGGTGGGTGTGGGTACAATGCTCCGTGCTGGGGTTCAAGGTGCAGAAATGCGATCGCCTTCCAGTTCTGCTGAGTCTAGTTCTACGCCGTCTGTCGGCAATCTAAAACCCTCTAGTCCTTCTACTCACAATCCAGAGATGGTAAATATGCGTTTGAACCCGGAAGTTGTCGATCATGTGCGCCGCCTTTTGGCTCAGGGATATCGCATTGGTACCGAGCATGTCAGTGCTCGTCGTTTTCAGACGAATTCTTGGCATAGCTGTTCGCCAATGCAATCGAATCGCGAACAAGATGTGCTGTCAGCTCTGGAAGCGTGTGTTGCTGAGCATGCCGGAGAGTATGTGCGTGTGTTTGGCATTGATCCCAAGCAAAAGGTGCGCGTAGGAGAATTGATTGTGCAGCGCCCGGGCGATCGCGCATCCAGCGGATCATCTTCTCAATCCAGCTACAGCAGCAGCTCTTCTAACTACAGCAGCAGCTCTTCTAACTATGGCGGCAGCTCTTCTAGCTATGGCGGCAGCTCTTCTAGCTATGACACTCCGGCTAGAACCTCCAATCGTGGCAGCTTGTCGGGAGAGATCACCGACCACGTTCGCCGCCTGATCGCTCAGGGCTACCACATTGGCACCGAGCACGCCGATGCGCGCCGATTCCAAACCAGCTCCTGGTATAGCTGCTCGCCAATTCAAGCTAGCCGCGATACCGAAGTGCTGTCTGCATTAGAATCTTGCTTGGCTGAACATGCTGGCGAGTACGTTCGCATGTTTGGGATTGATCCAAAGCAAAAGCGTCGGGTTACCGAGGTCATCATTCAGCGGCCCAATGGATCTCACAATGGGTCCGCTGCATCGAGCCATTCGGCCCCTTCCAGCAACTATTCATCAAGCAGCTCTAGCTATTCGGCTCCCGCTCCTAGCAGCTCAGCCCGAGGCAGCTTAAGCGCTGATGTTGTTCAGCAGGTGCGCCAATTGCTGTCGCAGGGCTACAAAGTGGCAGCCGAACATGCCGATGCGCGTCGTTTTCAAACCAGTAGTTGGAAGAGCTGTGGCACGATCGACGGTTCACGCGATTCGGATGTGCTGGCCGCTTTAGAACGGTGCCTGCACGAGAATGCTGGGGAATATGTGAAGCTATATGGCATTGATACCCGATCAAAACGTCGGGTCACGGAAGTGATCATTCAGCGCCCTTAATTGCAGTAGCTGCAACAGAGCTGTCAGCAATAGACCTGTCAAGGGATAGAGCGCTCGTAAAACTCAAGAGGTGAATAGGCAACACCTGTTCACCTCTCTAAGAATTTTACAATTTTCGTCTTTTGGACTTAAGTTTTGAGGGAATGCGTGGGCATTCGTTATGATGCGACGTGGAGGGATAGCCACTAGCGCTTAGGGAGAGACTGTTGACGCACGAGCTGGGGCAAGCGGCGATTGAGTTAGCCAATTCGCGACTCTTACCGATCAGCCCAATGAATCACTATCAAATTGGGGGAGATGTACACATTCACCCTAGTGCAGCGATCGCTCCCGATGTGTTTCTCCTGGCAGATGCAGGATGCCAAGTCACAGTAGCAGCGGGTGTGAGTATTGGCCATGGCTGCGTCATCCATGCCTGTGGAGGCGACATTGTCGTTGAAGTTGCCGCGACATTGGGGACAGCGGTGCTTTTGGTGGGAAGTGGTAAGATTGGGGCACATGCATGCATTGGATCTATGTCCACTTTGTACAATCCCCATGCTGAAGCTCAACAGGTCATTCCGCCTCATGCCCTGTTAATGGGTAGCGAAATCGAAAGTGCGATCGCGCAATCTTCTGTCGCAGGAGACAGAGGCTTATCCCCCCAGGTGCCCGACGACACAGATAACCCGTGGTTAGAAGAAAGCTCTCATCCAGAACTTCCCTCATCATTCAACAGCGGCACTGCGAATCAGCTGGTTAAGTCGCCAACCGACAGCAAATCCAGCGCATCTATCGAGACCAAAGTTGTGTACGGAAAAGCCGAATTCTATCGCCTGATGGAAATGCTTTTTCCCCATCGCGAAGCGTTGATGCAGCAGCTCACAACCACCGAACTCGCTGCAACCGATACAGCCACTCCCTTCACCCCGTCCGCCAAACAGCCACCCCATGGACTTCCCCATGACACCTCACCCGGACCGCAGGAGCAACCATGATGGAAGCGGACGGAACCATGGACCCCATGCCCTCACCAACAAAGTCCGATCGCTATTTTGGCGAAGCAGCAGTGGGTATGATTTCAACTCGCAGCTTTCCGGCAATCGTTGGCACAGCAGACATGATGCTGAAATCTGCCGGGGTTACCCTAGTTGGCTATGAAAAAATTGGTGATGGCTATTGCACAGCCGTTGTTCGGGGCAACATTGCCGATGTGCGCATCGCGGTTGAAGTGGGCATTGAAACCGCTCAACAGTTTGGTGAATATGTGTCGCAATCCATCATTCCTCGGCCCTCGCCTAACTTAGAAATTGTGCTGCCGATTGGGAGTCGATTGGCTCAATACGTTTCAGATCAAGGCTTTAGCCGATTGAGCAATCAGGCAATTGGCCTACTGGAAACTCGGGGATATCCGGCCATGGTCGGTGCTGCCGATGCCATGCTCAAAGCGGCTGATGTGCAGTTAGCTGCTTGCGAAACCATTGGTGCTGGGCTGTGTACTGCCATCATTCGCGGGAGGGTGTCGGATGTTGCGATGGCAATTGAAGCTGGAATGCATGAGGCTGAGCGTATTGGCGAATTACACGCTGTCATGGTCATTCCTCGTCCGCTGAGTGATTTGGAAGAGACCCTGCCAGTGGCAAGTTGCTGGATCGAGAAGCCAACCCCATTGACCCTCCCTCTCGACTTGAAGACCCCCGTCAAAGAATTGGTCACGCCAGAAGCCCCCGAGCAGGAACCAGCCGAAGAGGCCCAGCGCATTGCTTTGCCAAATTTACAAGAACTCACGTTGCCCGAAGCCATTCCTCAATCAGACGAGCAGTAAAGCGACCTAAGGGCTATCTGGTTACTCGTTTTGCTTAGTCGCATCGGCCCGTTACGTGACTTGGGAATGTTCACATTGTGTGCTTGATGCTGTTGGCCCAACTTTAGGGCCAACTTTGCAGTTTTCACCACAACCAAAATCGTTGAAAGCACTGTATTTTATGGGATGTGAATTAACCTAAAGGCAGAATTTACGTTTTGGAGAACCAAACATTCTGGGCTACAGTCTTAAATGGCATCGGCAACAGCGTGGCATTGCTCGATCTTCCTGGTGGGGCAATTCGAGACTGAAGAAACCAATGATTGACGAAATCATTCCATGGCGGTGTCGGGTGAGGATGACATGACGAACTCTCCGAATCCGAATCAGGATCAGCAAAATCAGCAAAAGTTACATCGGGCGCGATCGCGACGGCTGTGGCGGCGAGTCGGGTTGAGTATTGGAATTCTCAGCCTGGCAGGAGTGTGTACAGGGGCCTGGTGGGCCTGGCGATTTGTGAGCTTTGAGCTTGTTCCCTTGGTGGAGCGCAACCTCACCGACTTGCTAAATCGTCCGGTTGACTTGGGCGAATTAGAAGACATTAGTTTCACCGAAATCATCATTGGGCCATCCCGGATTCCTATAACTACGACAGATCCCGATCGGGTGGATATTGAGCGAGTTCGGGTCAACTTTAATCCGGTCTCAGTTTTGACGGAGCGTCGGCTTGGGCTCGATGTGGTGCTAGAGAATGCCGATATCTACCTCCAGCAAAATGCGGAGGGTCAGTGGGTCAGCACTCAGCTTGCAGAGAACGACGGTAATGGTGGCCCCATCCAGGTTCAGCTGGATCGCATTCGGCTGCTGAATTCGCAGATTTCCCTGGCACCCTCGTTAGAGATTATGGCGGAGGCGGGCAAGCCCGGAACCTCTAGCTATGCTGATGTGCAGACCTCAGCAGGAGTTCAGCCACTCATTCAGTTTGGAGATGTGCAGGGCAGCCTGCGTCTGCAAGACGATAACCAAATTATTCGCTACGACGTTGATGCCAAGCCCGTCAGCGGCGGACGATTGCGCATTGGTGGCGAAACCCGACGCGAGGTGGTAGAGCCTCGCGAAGGGGAAGAGGTTCCCGTAGGAATTCAGCGAACGCGCATCTCTATCCAAAGCGACCAAGTTTCTGCAGCAGATGTGAGCGCTTTGGTGGCTGTACCGGTCACATTGAATGCGGGCCAACTGTTTGGCAATTTAACGTTGGAGATTGAGGGAGATGCCCTGCGATCGCTCGACGGCACCCTCCGATTTCAAGACTTGGCTGGACAAGTACAAAACCTACCTCAGCCCATTCGCAACGGAGCAGGTCGGCTGCGATTTCAAGAGCGCACGATTACCTTAGAGAATGTAGAGGCAACCTACGGCCAAATTCCGGCCCTCGCCAACGGTACGATCCACCTCGACAATGGGTATGACTTGGCTGGACGTTTGCGCGGAGTCAACATTGCCGCAATTCAAACAACTGCAGGTTTTACTTTACCGTTTGAAACGGCGGGTGCATTCGATGCCAATGTGACAATTACTGGGGAGCTCAATAATCCCCGTATTCGTGGCACGATCGATAATACGACCCCGCTCCGCATTGATCGGGTTGATGTGGCCAGCCTGCGCACCCAGTTTGATCTGTTGGGCGATCGCCTCTTTTTGGATGAGGTGGTCGTCAGGCCCGCCGGAGGGGGGGTGGTGCAAGCGCAAGGCGAAATCGGCCTGGGCGAAAACGGTGAAATTGGCCTGACTGGAACCATTCGCGACGTTTCGGCAGATCGCATCGCCCAAGGCTATGGCGTCAATTTAAACAATGTTCGGCTAGGAACGCTAACTGCCGATCTAAATCTTGCTGGGCCACGCGACCAAATTCAAACGTTGGCTCAATGGCAATTGCCCGAAGCAACCTACCCCGGCCAGGGGGAAATTGCCTTTATTGGCGACGAAATTTTATTCCGCGACACAGCATTTCAAGTTGGGGATGGACGGGTTACCGCCGAGGGGGCCATTCAGGATGGTCAATGGCGGGCGATCGCCCAAGCCAGCAATATTGATCTAGAACCCTTTGCCCCGCAGCTTGGCGGCCAGGTACAAACCGCCAGCGCCAACCTCACCGGGCAACTGCGCGACTTTAGCATCAGCACCATTCAAGGCATTGCCAATGCCACGCTCAGTCTGGCCGGGGGAACGGTTACGGCCAACGGCACGGCCCAACGGGGGCTGTGGCAAGCTTCAGTGTTAGCCGATAATGTGCTGCTTCAGCAGTTCTCGCCCGAGCTACAAGGCTTTGTGAGTGGAGATGTGCGCCTTAATGGCAGCCTTGCAAACCTAAGTCCTCGCGCCATTCGGGCCGAGGGCGATGTTGCTTTTTCGCGGGGTATTTCTTTCTTTGACCGTCCGCTCACGGCAAGCCTCCGCTGGTTGGGCGATCGCCTGCAAATTGACCAAGCCCAAGCCCCTGGCTTTGCTGCGAGTGGCTACGTTTTGGCCCAACTGGATGGTTCCAACGGCCCCCGCATTCCTGGCTTCGATCTGGATGTCGATGTGCAGGACTTTGACCTTCGCACCCTCGACAACTTGCCCATCAACCTGCCCGACAACGTACAAGTGGCAGGAATTGCAGGATTCGATGGCAACATTAGCGGCACACCCAGTACGCCCAATGTGTCGGGCAGACTGCGGCTAGACAACTTTGTGGCGAATGGCCTGCGGTTTGAGCCAGTGCTCACAGGGAATGTCCAGTTTGTGGGCAATCAGGGGCTGGATGTGGAGTTGACCGGACGCAACGATCGGATTGCGGCTCGGCTCGATGGAGCCTATCGGCCCGAATACTTTTTGGTACGACAAGGAAATGCGTTTGCTCAGGGCACAACCGTGGGCGATCGCCTCGATGCCCAAGTAGCCAACTTCCCCCTGGGGTTCTTCAATGTTGCACCAGCCGCAAATTTAGGATTAGGCGCCGTCACAGGCAACGCTACAGGCAACCTCAACATCAATCTTTCCACCTATGCCGCCGCTGGCGACCTCACCATTGTTCAGCCTGGGCTGGGCTACATTACAGCTCAGCAGTTCCAAGGACAGTTTCGTTATGCCGACGGCTCTGCAACCTTAACCAACGCGGTCCTAAGTTTCGACAATAGCCGCTATTTGATCTCAGCCAGCGTCAACAACTTAGGGCAAAATCCTGCCTTTCAGGGACAACTCATCGCCGAGCGGGGCGATGTGCGCGATCTGCTAACGGCTTTTCAATGGTTTGAACTGTCAGATGTGAACCGAGGCATTCGAACTCCAGTCTACGAATCTAGTTCCACCGTTCAAACCGTTCCAGTCGGCGACAGCAATGCCGCTCTCATCAACCAGCTACGCCGCTATTCCGAAATTATTGCCCTGCTCGAAATTCAGGCAGAGCAAGAATCTCAACGGATTGCACTCCCCGCGTTGTACGAACTCCAGGGTGGGTTTACTGGCAACATCACCTTTTCGGGAACGCAGCAAGATGGGGTATCGGCAGAGTTTAGCCTGCGGGGCAATGACTGGACATGGGGCGACTATGAAATTGCTCAGGTATTGGTCGATGGGTCATTGAATGATGGGGAACTGAGTTTGCTGCCGTTGCAGCTGCGGTCGGATGAGTCGTACCTCACGTTTTCGGGACGCGTGGGTGGCGAGGCCCAGTCTGGTCAGCTTGAGGTTTCCAAAGTACCCGTCGAGGCTATTCGAGATTTTTTGCGGTTGCCGTTGGATGTGACGGGTGAGTTGAGTGCGAACGCAGTGCTAGAGGGCAGTCTTGCCAATCCTCAAGCCCGAGGTGAGCTGGCGATCGCCAATGCAACTATCAATCAAGAACCCGTTCAAGGGGGAACAACCCGATTTAGCTATGAAGATGCCCGCTTGCGCTTTTTGAGCCAGTTTCAACTCTCTGATGAAGATCCGCTACGGTTGGCAGGCAGCATTCCCTACAGCCTGCCGTTTATGGATGTGGAACCCGCCAGCGACGAAATCACCCTGAATGCCCGCGTTCGCGATGAGGGGCTCGCGTTTATCAACTTGTTTACCGACCAAGTGGCCTGGGAAGGTGGCGAAGGCACCGTTGATGTGGCCGTGAGCGGCACACTGCGACAACCGCAGATTGAAGGTAGTGCAACCTTTAACGGGGCAAGTTTTTCGGCATCCGCTCTGCCCGAACCACTCACCAATGTCAATGGTCGGGTTCTGTTCAACCGCAGCTTTGTGGATGTGGAGCAGCTGACGGGACAGTTTCGGCAGGGGCAGGTGCAAGCCCAGGGGCTCCTGCCAGTGTTTGATGAAAATGACTTTCCCCAGGGGTACCGCGTTGGCACAGGCGACTCGCCGCTGACGGTCAATCTCGACCAGTTGGTTCTGAATTTTAAGGGCCTGTACCAGGGTGCCGTTGATGGAGATTTGATCGTATCGGGCACAGCCCTAGCGCCTCGCATCACCGGCGAGATTGCCCTCAGCCGGGGCCGAGTAGAGCTGCCCTCAAGCGGTGGGCAAGCTGCCCCCAGCCCCCAGCCCGAGATCGATCCCAACAGCATTACCAGCCCACCCCGGTTCGACAATTTGCTGATTACGTTGGGCGATCGCGTTCGGGTGACGCTTGACCCAATTTTGAATTTTGTGGCTCGGGGCGAGTTGCTGATTGATGGTACCTTGGGCGATTTGCGGCCATCGGGAGATATTCGTCTGCTGGCCGGTCAAGTCAATCTGTTTACTACTCAATTCAATTTGGTGCGCAGCTCTAACAACGTTGCCGAGTTTAGCCCCAACCGTGGCCTCGACCCATTCCTCAATGTAGAACTGCAAGCGTCGGTTACCGAGGTGAATCGGGCATCGGCAACGCCTAGCTCTCCCTTTGCTGTCGCTGAAATTTCTGATACGCCGATCACCGACTTTGGTCGGGTGGGCACAGTACGGGTGCAAGCCTCGGTCGTAGGCTATGCCAGCCAACTGTTCGATAATTTGGAACTCACGAGCAGCCCCTCTCGAACAGAAAATGAAATTATTTTGCTGATTGGCGGTGGTTTTGTAGATACGCTGGGTCAAGGTAATGGCACTCTGGCGATCGCCAACTTGGCAGGTTCTGCTCTGCTCACGCGGGTACAAAATGTAGTGAGCAACGCCATTGGGCTAACCGACTTCCGCCTCTTCCCAACAATCACCTCCAACGGAGCTTCTAACTCAAGCCTGGATCTCGCATCGGAGGTCGGAATCGACATTACGGGGAACTTGTCTGCTTCTGCCTTGGTGATTTTGACAGATGATGCGCCCGCCCAGTTCAACCTGCGCTATCGTCTCAACGATGAGTTCCTGCTCAGGGGATATCTCGACACCAGTGGTGGTACAGGTGGCATCCTTGAGTTTGAGCGACGTTTCTAATCAACCGCCCGCATGGATCGTTTTACGGCAGAACCATGCAATGATCCATGCTTCCCAAAAGCCACTGGGCTTACACATTGGTGTTGTGGGTAGGGTGCGTCGCACCCTACCCACAACACCAACACACCAGATTTAGTGGGCTTGCGTAAGTCCTGAGCCATTCGTGCACGAGTTTTCATGATGCACGCTGGCTTGGATAGCACGGGTTTACAGCCCGATGACTATCCATACCGCACACCTATTTTGCTCGCATGCTTTGTTTCTTTTCCTGTTTGGGATCGCGGGCGGCAGCAGCAGCAATATCGGCATCCAGTAGCGTAACCCCTGTCGCCGCCAAATACACATCATCCAGGCTAGGACGTGATTGAGACACGCCAAAAATGGGCAAGCCCGCTTCTTTCAGAGATTGCTGAATCGTCAGCAGTGCATCGCTATGGGCATCGACCACCAAGTTCAGCGAATTTCCCTGAGCTTCGTTGATAATTACTTCTTGCACAAACGGAAACCCTTGCAGCATGGTTTTGGCAGCTTCCGCTTCGGCACGCACCGTAAACTCTCGTAAACGGAGCGTAATGCGATCGCCCCCAACGTTATCCTTCAGTTGCGACGGAGTTCCAGAGGCAATCACCACCCCTTTGTCAATAATGGCAACCCGATCCGCTAGGGCATCCACCTCCTCCAAGTAATGACTCGTCAGCAAAACGGTTGTGCCTTCGGCCTTCAGTTGTCGCAAAAACGACCAAATGGCCGACCGACTCTCAATATCCAGGCCCACCGTTGGCTCATCCAGCACCAGCACATCGGGTTGATGCAGCAGCCCTGCCGCCAAATCCAACCGCTTGCGAATGCCCCCAGAGTAGGTTCCTGTGCGGCGATCGGCCCAATCGCCCAAACCCAAAGCCGCAACCACTGCCTCAATCCGCAGCTTTGCCAATTCACGCGGCAAATGATACAGCGCGGCCTGAAGCTCCAACAGTTCGCGGCCCGTCAGCACCTTATCTAAGGCCACCTCTTGCGCGACATAGCCCAGCTTTTGGCGAACCTCACGCGGATTGTCTAACACCGAAACTCCAGCAACCTCAAGCGTTCCAGCGTCGGGAGTCGCCAGCGTACACAAGCAGCGCAGAGTCGTTGTTTTTCCGGCTCCATTCGGCCCCAACAATCCAAAAATTTCACCCGAGTCAATCTGCAAGGAAACATCCTTGACGGCTTCCACCTTGCCATACCGCTTTTGCAACTTCTCGATTACTACTGCGGGTGCCATGCCCGTGACCTCGCGCTTGCTTAACTCACCACCTTCACCATTTTAAGGGGTCAGGCCTGACGCACCTCGTGCAGAAGCTTGAAGTTTTGTGGAATGGTGCCTGAATCTAGCGACTATCTCTCAACTGCACCAGGCGTCAGGCAATGGAGCCTACTGGTCAATACATTCGCGTGTATCAGCCGAATCCTCACGTCGGCACTAACTGTTCTCACCCTAACTATTGCCACGACCTTTCCCCTGACCCCGACCATTGCCCTAGCCGTTGCCTCAACCGTTGCCTTGGCCGTTGCTACGACCGTTCCCCTGACTCCGACCATTGCCCGGGCGACGCTCCTGTCCATTGCCTCGGTTTTGTTGAGGACGGGCCTGAGGCCGAGGTGATGAGCAGGCTGGAGCCACCGCAGGGCGCGCAGCTGGCTTGGGTACAGGAGCGCTGGCAGGCTGGACAGGTGCAGCAGTCCGTGGTGGAGCCGGAGGTACAGCCGCAGGTGGTGGGGCTGGAGCGGCACTCGGTGGGGGCATCGGCGGTGGCGCAATTGGCGACGGGGCCAAAGATGGGGATGGAGCTACTCTTGGTGGGGGGCTAGGCGAAGCATCATCCGCAGGTGTAGGAGTCCCCACAGCAGAGGCCGGAGTTGTGGGGAGCATCCCTGGTGTAGGCAATACAGACGGTGTAGCTAATGGCTCGGGGCTAGAAGTAGCATCCGGGGCGGCTGGAGACAGGCGGCTTGTGCCATGCCACAGGGCATATCCCGCCAGCAATGGCACCACCGCCAATAGGGCCCACATGCTGGGATGCCTGCGGCGCTGAGACCGAGCGGGAAACGATGCGGGCACTTGCGCTCCATTCCAAGGCAAGGTAGCAGTTTGGATGAGGGTAGTGCCCGAGGCACCACAACCAACGTTACAGCTTGGCTCAGGATATTGACGGGGTCGGCTGATGCCGAAACTGGTTCCAATTGAGGCAGTAGCTTTAACCAAGCCTCTACGGTACTGGGGCGATCGCCTGGTTCCATCGCCATCCCCTGCAATACCGCGTGTTCCACCGCAGCACTGAGGTGGGGTTGCAAATGTCGCGGCGATACAAGAGGAATGCGATCGCGCAATGCTGCTGCCGTTGGCGCTTCCGCCGTGAGCAACGTGTAGAGCGTGGCCACCAGCGCATAAATATCCGTTGCGGGGGTGCGCTTTGCATGGGGCATATACTTGCTCAATCGGAGCATAGCCCAACGACACCATGCCTGTGTGAGTTTGTGTGACATCGAGGCGAACGATATTAGGATGGGAGAATCGGGCGAGCCGCTTGATCTCATCCAGAAACTTACGCTCGGAATCCACAAAGTTGGGGTTATCGCGTACCGCTTCGTTCAGGGTTTTGATGACGACTATCTGATCAAGCACTTGGTGGGTCGCAATGTAGGTCACACCAAACCCACCCCGCCCCAATTCACGCTCAAGGCGGTATTTCCCATGCTGAAGCTAACAACCAGAGACGAACGACATGCCAAATCCTACAGGTCACTGAACAGCGAAACCCTCACCAACTGATGCTTGGCGGTTGGGCGCTACTCTTTTCTTCACCCATTGACAGAGCATGCCGGGTTAATCGCTGGCAAGAATGAATTAAAAAAATGAATGGATGGATGCGTGGGAAATGCCCTAGCTCGAACTTGCCACTTGACCAGCCTGGATTCAGTTTTGTTTCCATTTGGCGTTAATCCAACGATGGACGATCGCCAGTCGAACAACTTTTCACTCTACCTTCGCAACAATCAACCGCGATCGCAGCAAAACTACTTGAAAAAATCAAGCCGAAAAGTACAATTGTACTGATTCACTAGAGGGCGATCGTATGTCTGTTGAGCAAACTAGTCAGCTCATTCAGCTCATTCTTAATTCGATGCTGATGGTGATCGCATGCAGTCTGTTGCTCGTGGGGCTGCTCAGTCGGTACACCGCGATCGCCCTTAAGTTGCAAACCCTCAATCGCGAATACGTGAATGTTATGGTCGGTGCAGATCATCTCACCCAGCCGCAGCTAACCCAGCTCAAGCATCAGCAAACCCATCTGCGACAGCGCTATCGATCATCCCAAAACGGCATTTTGCTGGTTTATGCCGCCTTAGTCTCGTCGTTGCTCAACACCCTGCTTCTAGCCATGAGAACCCTGTGGAGCCAACTTTGGCTAATCCAAGGTTCGTTCTTCTTTTTTGCAGCCGGAGTTGCGTTGCTGCTCGCAGGCATAGGCATGACGCTGGCAGACTTTCATCAATCGCGGCGATCGCTCTTGCAAGAGTTCCGCAGTTGGGTCGCTCCACCCCAGCCAAATAACCCCGAACTTCGCACCCACCGACTTCTACCCCAAAAGACACTGCCACCCACCCCTGAGCGATCGCGCCGTCGCATTCGTGTGTCTTAACTCGCCATCAGTTTTGGTTTGGGACTTCTCAGACTTTACCTAAGCGTACGCGCCAAAAATTTGAATCACTCATCGCTCTGGGGCCAAAGCAGCAAACTATCCAGCCTTCTACATGCGGTATTGACGAAAGACCTCTGTTGCCGCCCGATGCAAAATAGAATGCCGATAGACTAACGCTTGGGCATCGTCGGCATAGCCGCCACCAATCACACAGGCTACCGGAACTCCACGCGCTGCACAGGTGTTGAGCACTTGCATTTCTCGCCGCCACAGCCCGTGATCGGTCAACGCTAACTTACCCAAGCGATCGCCCTCATGGGTATCCACACCCGCATCGTAAAACACCAGATCGGGCTTCACTTGGGTCAGCAAATCATCCAAATACAAAGCCAGCGTTTGCAGATAGTGTTCATCCTCCATGCCTTCCGGCAGGGGAATGTCAAGATCGCTGGTCTGCTTACGGCTTGGAAAGTTCACCTCACAGTGCATAGAAAAGGTAAACACACTGGGATCATCCTGGAAGATGTAGGCCGTTCCGTCTCCCTGATGGACATCCAAATCAACAATCAAAATCTTGTGCGCCAAATCGAGTTTTTGCATCACCCGAGCGGCGATCGCCATATCGTTAAAAATGCAAAACCCAGACCCATAGGTTGGAAACGCATGGTGGGTGCCCCCTGCCGTGTTACAGGCTAGGCCAAACTGTAGCGCTAGTTGCGCCGTCAAAATCGTACCGCCCACTGCCACACAGGTACGATTGACCAAAGCAGGGCTCCACGGTAAACCAATGCGCCGCATGGCTTGCGCATCTAACGTACCTTCGCAATATTGCTGAACATAATCAGCTGCATGCACCAACTCAATCCAGCTACGGGGCAACAGATCGGGCTCATAGAACTGAGAGGGATGCGCCACCTCATCCACCAACAGCAAATCATGCAACGCTTTGAATTTTTGCATGGGGAAGCGATGCCCTAGTGGTAGCGGCGCAATGTAATCAGGATGGTAGACCAGCGGTAAATTCATATCATCATTCATGTGCCAGGAGGCCACTTACGCATCAGCCTCTCACAGCATCAGGGTCCATTTATCTTTCCGGGATCTCAGAGCGCATTCTGGATGGTTTGCTTGGTTTTCTTTAGCCACCCGTAGCCAAAGCGCTTCGATGAAATGCTAACTGATAGCGATACAAAGCGACTGGGCGATCGCCTAGCTTAAAAAAATCTGGATCTTGCGGCGATAGATATACTGCCGTCACCTGATCAGCAACGATTTCGGGTGATTCTCCATGGTCCGCGACTGGTTCCGTTAAACGGGGTTGGTATTGATAGGCTGTCGTCGTTTCCACAATGTTGAAATAGATCTGTGGCTGACCGCGAAACTCTTGCTGAAAAACTTCAGTCGTCACAAACTCATGAGCGGATGGGGTTTCGGTGGCCCGGGCTGTCACGGTAGAAACTAGCTGGCGATCGCCCCTCAACAGGGTAATTTGGCGATTTGGATTATCTGGATCAACCTTCACCGCCTGCACAATGGATTGCGTTTTGCCTGATCGGGGAAGCGTCGCCTCCCCTTGCGACACAGCTTCCAACGAGGCCCGCGCCAAATTCAAACCATTAAAGGCGCGATCGGCAACAATGCGAGGCTGGGTGGACAGCGGCACCATGAACCATGGCAACTGGAGCGATCGCGCTGCCTCTGGCAAAAAACGAGCCTGAAATCGAACCGGGCGATCGAGAAACTGCCGATTGCTTTCAAACCCAGGAGAAACCACTTCTGGAGCCGCCGGAGCCACCATATCAACCAGCGTTGTGGTGACATCCCACGAGCCAGCAAGCCACTGGGGATAGTACAAGTCGCCTTGGGCTGGCTGTACAGGCGGCCTGGTATCCCACATGGGGAAGTGAGTAACACGGCTAGACAGCGAGTTCGCCCAGGCGTCACCGCTGCACAACAACCATACCAACACCAAACTCACAATCCATGCCAAGCGCCACGATCGCTGCGGTTTTCTGCGTCGATATCGCTTGGGGTGCCTCACATTCGTTGCCATCGGTGCCCTACCAGTCACAAGTGGTCAATTTTGAACAGATTAAACATCTTTACAAGATCAAGACTTACGCACTTCATCCAAAAAACAGGGGGTTGAAAGATGTTTGGAGCGCTAAGCGCTCCAAACATCTTTCAACTGCGTAAGGCCTGAAGATATAGAGGCGGCAACCATGCCACGCCTATTGTTATTTGCCATCAAGCTAGTTTGCCATTGAACTAGTTTGTCACTGGATTATCTGAACTATTGGAACTATTGGGACTATTGGACGAAACCAACTCACGTTAACGCCTAGTGAACCCTCTTCGCTCAGGCTGGGACACCCCACTTGGGCGCACCCGGACCAAAGCGATGCAATTGCTGCGCGATCGCCTACGGGTTTACCTCATAAGTATCCAATTCACTGATACATACAAAACTCTGTGATCTTACGGTTGTAGTTCACTTTGCTGTGTCATTGAAGAAAATACGCATATTTTGTCGTTGTCAAGTTCGCAAATCCCCATGAATTCACGCTTTCAGCAAATTTTATTCCTGATGTAATTCCTCCGTATTTGTAGGGAATAGTAGGTCTATCTTTGCCTCAAAACCTGACCTATGCTCTTTCACTCATTTTGCCTGAATGGTAGCTGCTAGGGCGATCGCATCAGTTTTCTCTCTTAAGAACTGATGTGCTTCTCCTCAAATTCCAAAAACTGGCACAAAACCGCTGGGCGATCGCGCTGTTCGTCGATACTCTGGTAGCCAGTCTGTTTGAGGTCTGTATCTCCTGCCCTGTGGGACTTTGAATCGTTGTGATGGCTACTCAATTTTGAGCAATGATGTCAGAATTTGAGGAGTTGATCAGATTAACCCTGCTGTATCTTCACCAATTGCTCTCTGTGTTGCGATCGCCTTCTGTTTGAAGAGTGTGTGCTTTTATTGAAGAGCCTCTACCAAAGGCAACTTCAGTTCATACAATAGTCCTCAAAGAACAGTCCTTAATCCATAGTCCTCAATCTGCAGGCCTCAACCAACCGTCCTTCACCCAAGTCCTTAGCCCACTGCCCAAAAAGCTCAGCCTTCTCCATGCTCACCATGACCGGGCCTTCAACCGTGTTTGCAGCTTGGTTTCACTAAAAAGCCTCCCAATCGTCCGTCTTTCCTCTTATAGCGAGTCTATGCCCATGCCTCAGTCTCCTCGTCGTGCCAGGTTACTGGATGCCTTGTTGTTTTGCGGTACCGTTGCAACCAGCGTTTGTGTATCGCTTTTGACTCCCGCTTTGAGTTCTGCTGTTCAAACATCGCTGCAGGACAGCCCCAAAGCAGTGCTCGATGAAGCATGGCAAATTGTTTATCGCGAGTATGTCGATGAATCGTTTAATAGCCAGAATTGGGTAGCCATTCGTCAAGAGTTGCTCAACCGGGAATACAGCTCTCGCGACGAGGCCTATGCCTATTTGAGACGAGCGCTTCAGCGGTTGAATGACCCCTACACCCGCTTCATGAATCCTCGCCAGTTTGAGGCGCTGACCAATCAAACTTCGGGTGAACTCTCTGGGGTTGGCATCCGTTTACAGGCAGACGAGCAAGTGGGTGGCATTAAGGTTGTAGAACCAATACCCAACTCGCCCGCATCTGCAGCCGGAATCCAGCCGGGCGATCGCATCCTGTCGATCGATGGCGTTTCGACCCAAGGCATGAGCTTAGAAGATGCTTCCAACCGTATTCGAGGTGAGCTAGGTACCAATCTCGTTCTTGACATGAGCCGCGATGGGCAAGATGACTCCTTTAGCGTGACCCTCACACGAGCCCGTATTGAACTACCCAACGTCAACCACACGGTTAAACAAGAGCAAGGGGTTAAGATTGGCTACATTCGCCTGACCGAGTTTAGCGCTCACTCCGCCGAGCAAATGCAGCGGGCAATCGAAGATTTGCTGACCAAGGACGTGGAAGGGTTTGTTCTAGACCTGCGGGGCAATCCCGGTGGTTTGCTAGATGCCAGTATTGCGATCGCTCGCATGTGGCTACCAAATGGCACGATCGTTCGTACCGTCGATCGCAATGGGTTTAGTGACACAACTCGGGCCAACAATACAGCCCTCACTCAGTTACCCTTGGTTGTGTTGGTAGACAGCCTGTCCGCAAGCTCTAGCGAAATTTTGACGGGTGCCCTGATGGATAACAACCGGGCCACGGTGGTTGGTACCACAACATTCGGCAAAGCCCTGGTGCAATCAGTTCACCGACTATCCGATGGTTCTGGCCTAGCGGTTACTGTTTCCCATTACTACACGCCCAACGGTACAGATATCAGTCAACTTGGCATTACGCCTCACATTCAAGTGGATTTGAATGAAGCACAGCAGCAGCAGCTCGCTAGCCATCCCGATCGGTTTGCAACTCAGGCAGATCCACAATACGCCCGAGCTGTGGGCGCACTCCAGTCCACCATTTCGACGAGTCGTCAAAGACAGCAGGCAGCCCAGCCTTCAAGAACCGTTCGGGAAACGAACCTGAGCATTCGCTCCAGCGATCGCTAAACAACCATTATTCATCAATCAACTTAGGGGCTGACCACGCGTGATCAGCCCCTAAGTTTTGAGTAAGTTTTGAGATGGGTGGGCTCCACACTAGAGTTTGGGGGCGATCGCAA
Source organism: Leptolyngbya sp. AN02str (assembly GCF_050565595.1). Lineage (NCBI taxonomy): Bacteria > Bacillati > Cyanobacteriota > Cyanophyceae > Leptolyngbyales > Leptolyngbyaceae > Leptolyngbya > Leptolyngbya sp. AN02str. The sequence continues at coordinate 61,926 of NZ_JBNXVR010000040.1, forward strand.
CCCTCTGGGTCTAGCAGCCTTGCGCGCTTTATGCCCAATCCACGAGCCTTACGTCGGCACAATAAATCCCGAAATCGGCAGCTGGCTTGGCAAGATGCTTTGAACTCGAGCTAGCAAATCATTTGTGCTTGTTCGATAGATTTCTGTGGAGCCTGACACAAGCGCCGTTCGAATATCGCTCAACGGAACAAAATGAGGAATTCGAATGCGATCTACATTCACCTCAAAGTCGGTAATGACGTCATAGCCAAGGCCTTCGGTCAGGGCAAAGGTATCGATGCCACCCCCACCCGTCAGCGTGTCAAGACCTGCTCCACCTTTGAGCAAATCACGACCCAGGCCCCCTACCAGTAAATCATTTCCGTTATTGCCAAAGAGGCGATCGTTTCCGCCATTGCCATAGATGCGATCGGCTCCTGCAAAGCCACGAATGAAATCGTGGCTGTTGGTTCCTTGAATGTTGCTATCTGCGTTGAGGGTACCCAAGATGACGTTGTATCCGGCTAGGGCTGAATCGCTGGCGATCGCCAAGTTAAAGGATGTTGCACGCGAGGCTCCTGCCTTATCCGTCGCAATGACTTGAATTGTCCAGTTACCAGCCGCATTCACCGGTGGAATTGCAACAAACTTCTGAAGTTGGCTCCGAAATTGCAGCCAGCCAGGTAAAGGCTGTCCATTACCTAGCCTTGCTCGATAGGTGAGCGTATCCCCAATATCGGGGTCCACAAATGTGTTAAGGCCGAGCTGATAGGTAAATACCTGTGCAACAATCGCTTGCTGATTGGGAATCGGCTTCAGCACAATCGGCGCATCGTTTACATTTGTGACCGTAAGCCCAAACGTCGTGCTCACACCCGCCTTGCTCGGATCAATGGCCGTTACCCGCACTCCCAAAGCCCCAACATCAGCATTTTTAGGCGTGCCTCGCAGGGTACGAGTCGCCGCATCAAATTTGAGCCAGCTCGGCAGAGGAGTTCCATTTCCACGCGTCACGGTATAGGTTAACGGGTCTCCGTTAAGATCCTTAAAGGTGCTGAGAGGAATTTGAAAGTTAAACAGGCTGTTCTGGGCGATTGTTTGGGCGGCGATCGCCTGATTCACAATTGGAGGATTGTTGACCGCATTCACCGTCAGGCCAAAGGTTGTGCTTGTTGTGGCATTTTGGGAATCCCTCGCAATCACCCGCACGTTAAAGCTTCCCGCGTTGGCATTGGTCGGAGTGCCGCTAAACGCGCGGGTAGATGGGTTGAACGTTAGCCAGGCAGGCAGTGCCGTTC
>NZ_JBNXVR010000041.1:0-63072 GCF_050565595.1 Leptolyngbya sp. AN02str
CGGGCAAGCTCAGCAGGTCAGTAATCTGATGGATGAGCGCTCTAAAATCATCCAACTTTTGGGCCTACCTTACTGCCGTTACTACCTGCTTAATTAATTCCCAGCAACCTGCGGAATATCGGTTCAGTGATTGTGTTGAGGCAGTGTGTCTAAAATTTATACTCTAGAGAAGAGGGATCGCCCATAGGTAATGGGCGATCGCTCTTCTCCTTTGGAATCATAGGAACTTGGATTGTGGTTCACATGCCCAGAACAACAGGGGAAGCAAATTAGGGGTGATAAGAATGAATGGTGGGGACTACGGTTTTGCCCGTTTGTTGATAAAGGCAAATCTGTTGTTCGGATGCGGGAAGGATGGAGTGTAACTTTAATCCTAGCTTTTGGGCGTGCTGTAATGCATAATCCTTGGCTTGGTCCTCGGTGGGAGCCTGGATCAAAAGATCATCAGCTAGATAATGAGAACCCGCAAACGAAAACTCTACAATATACATGGCGATCGCTCCTCTTCTGCTGATACGGTTTTGGAGATGGAGGTAGCCTGAGTTTTCACGACTCCCGGTTCATCCTGTCATCCGGCTCATGGCCTGCCTTCCCTCCTAAGAAATAGATTGCAGCTAGATTAGAGGATGTCTGAGAAGTCAAAAAATAGCCCTCATCCCCCAGCCCCTTATCCCAAAATTGGGAGAAGGGGATTTGTAAACCCTTTCCCCTTTCCCAAAATTGGGAGAGGGGAACACAAGGGTTGAGGGCTATACACGAAGCTTTAGGCACTTTTCAGACGTCCTCTTACAGCACGGTTTTCCGTCATCATTTTGAATTGCAAGCAACAGGACTGTGAATTTCTTGTCTACCCACTTGTTACCTATTAAGCGCTTGGAAGAGTACACCATCAAGCGGCCCAATGAAGTCCTTTTGGTTGTAGCGGAGCTGGAGGGCGATCGCGAAGAAGTGACCGTTTTTCGAGGCTTTTCTAGCTCGTTAACGCGGCCCACCGCCTTTGATCCAGACATCCCAATCCTGCCAATCGATAGTCAAATCCTATCGATTGATCGGCTAAAAGCGCCCTACAATCCACAGGCTCCAGCCTATATTCAGCAAGACATCTCTTGGGTTGATATGGAGAAATTGCTGGAAGAACTTGCTCTCTAACGGTGGTGTCACTATGGCGTTTCAAACGCGGTCAGCTCACATGGTGTTAAATGCACCACTCTTGACCTGTGACTATCAGAGTGGAGGATGCTGAAGTCTGACCTAAACCTGTCCCTAAGTTCCATAGAGTTGAATCAGCTACGTAGAATTCCGAACGAAATTCTAAAAAGTCGCATCAAGCTGCTGTTGAACGTGATAAAGAGCCAGTATTTTTACAGAGAAATAAATAAAAAAGTGTTGAGCTTTACCGAAAACAACAACAAAGTTTTGTCCTTGGAGGGATGTTCGTAAAGGTTCTGTCAACCCTCAGCATTTAGACTTCTGAATCGACAAATGCTATGCTCCACTGAGTGTGAAGTGTGGAGTGTATTGGCGCATGGTTTTGTCTCCAGTTTCGCAAAACCAGATCTCAGATTTAAGCAATTCAAACGCATGCGATTTGGTTGTTGAAGACATTGTTTCTTTATCAAAGGGTTGGTGTAATCCCTTAGTTCTTCCATCGACCCAGCTGTTTGGTACCGATGGTATCCGTGGGCATGCAGGAGATTTATTGACTCCTGCCTTGGCATTCCAGGTTGGATATTGGGCCGGCAAATTGATGGGGCGAGATGATGCAACTCCTGTAATTGTTGGACAGGATTCTCGGAATTCCAGTAATACGCTGGCGGAAGCATTAACCGCAGGCTTAACTACAGCCGGAGTCGAAGTTTGGAATTTGGGTTTGTGTCCGACTCCTGCGGTGGCTTACTTAGCGCACCAATATGGGGCTGCTGGTGGTGTCATGATCTCTGCGAGCCACAATCCCCCCGAAGATAATGGCATCAAGTTCTTTGGTTCGGGTGGCACAAAGCTGTCCACCGTTTTGCAGGCTCGTATCGAAGCGTCGTTGCGCAATGAGTCTTTGCCGCTGGTGCCGGTTCCGTCTGCGTCGAGTGCGCTGCGCAGTGAGTTGCTAGAGCAATATCTTGAGTCGTTGTATGCACCGCTGGCATCTCGGGTTGACTTTACCGGGATGCGAATTGTGCTGGATCTGGCTTGGGGTGCGGCGGCTCACATTGGTAGTGTTGTGTTTCGGCAATTAGGAGCCGAGGTGATTTGTTTGCATGATCAGCCAGATGGCGATCGCATTAATGTAAGTTGCGGCTCAACCCATTTGGGTTTGCTCAAAGCTGCCGTGTTGGAACATCAGGCCGACTTGGGTTTTGCCTTTGATGGTGATGCCGACCGGGCGCTAGCGGTTGATTCTCAAGGGCGTGTGGTGGATGGAGACTACATTCTTTATCTATGGGGATGTGCGCTCAAGCAAGCTCAGCAGCTTCCCAACAGCACCATCGTCACGACGGTTATGGCCAATTTGGGCTTTGAGCGGGCATGGCAGCAGCAAGGCGGCACATTTGTTCGCACGGCCGTGGGCGATCAGTACGTCCATGCTGAAATGGTGAAGCGTGGCGCGATGCTGGGTGGCGAACAGTCGGGTCACATTCTGTGTCCGCACTACAGTGTGTCGGGGGATGGCTTGTTGACGGCACTGCATGTGGCCGCGTTGGTGCAGCAGGCTGGTTTGCCGCTCTGCCAACTGCGTGATGAAAGCTTCCAAACGTATCCTCAATTGTTGCAAAACATTCGAGTAGAAGATCGCGATCGCCGTCTCAATTGGCAGCAGTGCGATCCGGTGCAGCAGGCGATCGCTCAGGCCGAAGCCGCTATGGGAGATCAGGGCCGAATTTTGGTGCGGGCTTCGGGCACGGAACCGGTGATTCGAGTCATGGTAGAGGCCGCGAGCGCTGAACTCACCCAGCACTGGACTCAGGAGCTAGCTGCTGTGGTGAAGCAACACCTGAGTTAGCCTGCGCCCTGTCTTTACGAAATCTGAATATTGTGAAATGTGGTGATGTTGGGAAATCCAGCATCACCTTTTTGCTGGCGATCGCAGGAGCTTGATGAACGCCAGGGTCGGTTAAGGGCTTTTTCGCTGATCCACAGCTTGCGCTTGGTTATTTGTTGTGGATGCGGCTGCGGAAAAGTGAAACAGCTCAGTCAGTCCCGCTGGATATTGGCGTGGCTTCCGTAGGGGAGGCTTGAACCGCCGCGCAATACGCTCGCCAGCTTCCAAATTCGGTAATTTCCCGCTGCCCTTCACATAAGATTGGTTCACCCAATACGCCCAGCACTTCCTCCCCGTCTGCGAGGTGCACTTTGCCGATGCATAGGCCGGGTGGCTCTTGCAGCAACACCTGTGCCAACCCTTCAGGCGGAACGGCCCACACTTCAAGGGCGATCGCCCTCCCTCCCTGGGCAACCCGCACCATAGCCGGGTGGCGATCGCCAATTGACCACAGGCGATAGGTCGGTTCGGTGGTGGTTTCGCGGACAAATGTGGCCTGAACGGCCAGCAAATTGCCGTTGAGTTCGAGACCACGCATGAGGGTGCCATTAACGGCGAGGTGAATTGGAGTCATGAAAGGAGTGCCAAAAAACTCGAAAAACTTGAACGGGTCAGCAAAAGATAAGCCAACAAGATGATAGATGCGAATCTTTGTTTTGTGTTTGCTGATGGATTTTTGCTGATTTTAAAGTCGATCTTACTGATTTTAGTAGTCCGTCGCGCCCAACATTTTGAGGGTGAAAATTTGGGCAGGGGTGAGTCCGGTGATGTGAGCGATCGCCATTTCCTCATAGGGGCGGGGAATGCGCAGAATTTGGCGGCTGGTAGTGCGGGGTTGATTGGGCGGGGGCTCCGCCATGTAACCGTGCCACAAACGAATGGTTTCATCTTGCCCGCAGCTAGCTAGGGTATTGCCATCGGGACTGTAGGTAAGAAAGCGCACCCAGCGATCGTGGCCGTGTAGGGTTTGCAAGGGCTCTCCAGCTGCAGACCACAGCTTAATCGTGGTGTCGGTGCTGCCGGTCGCCAGGTGGGTATTGTCGGGGTGAATGGCGATCGCCAGAATAGGGCCACGATGGGCTAAGTGAGTCATAGTGCATTGGCCCTGGGGCAAATGCCACAGCTTGAGCATGCCGTCGGCGCTGCCGCTGGCGAGGGTGTGACCATCGGGGCTCATAGCCAAGCTCCGAATCCAGCCATCGTGCCCCACAAGGGTTTGCAAACATTGCCCGCTGTTGATGTCCCACCGTTTGATTGTTTGGTCTTGGCTGCCGCTGGCCAGTTGGCACCCATCGGTGCTGAGGGCAAGGCACCATACTCCACCGCCGTGTCCCATCAGCGATCGCACACAACGGCCCGAAACCACATCCCACAGTCGAATGGTGCCATCCAAGCTTCCACTCACTAGCCGCGTGCCATCGGGAGTAAAGAGAACCGAGAGCACTGCATCGCGATGGCCTGTCAAGGTGGCGAGGTGGGTATTCGTGTGAGTATTCCACAGGCGAATGGTGTGATCTTCGCTGCCACTGGCCAACATGGGCTGAGTGGGGCTAAAGGCCACACTCCAGATCCAGCCGAGGTGTCCTTGCATACTGGTTTGCATGGTGCCGCTGGCTGCATCCCACAGGCGAATGGTGCGGTCTTGGCTACCGCTGGAGATTGTGGTTCCGGTGGGATCAAAGGCGACTGACCAGACTCCGTTACTGTAGCCTTGCAACGTTTTGACGCAGTGGCCCGAGCGGCTTTCCCATAACCGCACGGATTGATCTTCGCTGCCGCTAGCGACCAATTCAGTATTGGGGCTAAAGGCGATCGCCCCGATCCAACTCGTATGACCTGTGAGGGTTTTTAGGGGTTGCCGCCGCCGATAATCCCACAGGCGCACAGTGCGATCATCACTGGCGCTGGCTAACGTGCGGCCATCGGCACAAAAAGCAACAGTCCGAACCGTTTCCTCATGGTTGGCAAAGGTGTAAATACAGCGACCTGTCACCGAATCCCACAGCTGCACGGTGCGATCGCTCCCGCTGCTGGCCAGAACGGCTCCGTCGGGGCTAAAGGCCACACTCCACACCCAGCCCTGGTGTCTGCGTAGGGTGCGCAGGTGGTCTCCGGTCGTGGCATTCCACAGGCGCACTGTGCCGTCATAACTAGCGCTGGCTAGCAGCCATTGGGTGGGATGTGCTGACCGAGGCATGGGGGAACTGCTGGCTTTGCGAGGGGACTTGAGGCTGGCTGGGCTAAAGGCCACCGAGCGAACCTCGTGGGTGTGGCCGGTGAGGCAGTGTTCCAGCGCTCCAGTGCGCACATTCCAAATCCGAATTAAATGGTCTTCGCTGCCTGTGGCTAAGAGCTGTCCATCGGGGCTAAAGGCGACGGAAAAAACGCGATCGCAGTATCCTTCAAAGGTGCGAATACAGGCTCCCGTTTGCACATCCCACAGTTTGACTGTCCGGTTGGCGCTACTGGCTAGCCATCGGCCATCGGGGCTAAAGGCCACACTCCACACCCAGCCTTCATCCAGCCGAAAGCCGAGCTGTTGGGTGCCATCGGCCACCCGCCATAGATGAATCTCATGGTTGACATCGCCTGTGGCCAACAGTTCGCCATCGGGACTAAAGGCGATCGCCAGGACCTGGCTAAAGGTTTCGGTAAACACCGACTTGGCTAAATCGGCTCCGGTCAAGTTCACCCTCCGCAATGGAGTACGGCGTAGGTAAGCATTCCAAACAGGCAAATGAGAAAAATCCCACCCGGTCAAATCTATCTGCATTTCACACAGTAGGTTCAATAGGTTGCCAGGGGCATAGCCAATATCGTCAAAGCTGGGATTGTGACGTTGGTGTTGCTGCATCGCTTTGAGCATGTGGCGAAACTGATGGATCAGGGCTTCTCGACCAACGTCGTGAATGAGGCGATCGCATACGGGTTTCAGCAGCAGCCGAATTTGAGTGTCGCGCACGTAGTCTTTGGCCTGAGCCAGCAGGAGCGCATGGGACGACAAAAACTCCAGCGCTGGCAGTTCGGCATCAGCCTTCCATCGGTGCACATCCTGGCAAGCCCGCTCAATACTGCGTCCTGTGACATATTCCATCACCGTTGGTTGCAGCGTAAAGCAGGCTTGGGTTCGTTCGCCTGGTTTGGGAATGGCCTTTTCAATTAAGTAGCGATGCTCAAGCGCAGTCATGGCTTCGAGCAAGTGACCCAGAGAAACGGCGGGTACCAGATTGGCGCGTAGTTGCGAAAGGGTGAGGGGTTTGCGGGCGATCGCCAGCCAGTTCATCACCTGATCTTCTAACGGAGACAGGCGGCAAATTTGCTGGCTCAGCAAATCTTGAATGTCGCCAAAAACGGAGCTACCTTCGTCAAAACAGCCCAAAAACTCACCGATTCGCCCATCAAATACTTCTTGAATAACGGGGGCTACCATTTTGAGGGCCAGGGGATTACCAGCATAGTGGTCAATGAGCTGATCCCATTCCCCCTCGGTTGCCACAAACTGTCCCTTGCGGGTAAACATGGCTTGAGCCGCGTGGGTGGGCAACCCTGCTAATCGCAGCGATCGCACGGGTAAGGATTCTCCCTCTTGCAGGGCAAACCGATTGGGCTTTTCGCGACTGGTGAGCACAACCGTACTGCGATGGGCCAGTTCGCCAACCCAACGCCACAAATTGTCGTAATTTTCGTATCCCGGGAGGTAGCCGCCGCCACAGTCTCCCTGCTGCAAAATCGTTTCACAGTTGTCGAGAATGACCAGACATCGCCGCCGTCGCAAACAGCCCAGCAAGAGCATCAGCATGTCATCGACCGAGTTGGGCAGTTCGTGGTGCCGCTCATCGGCTAAAAACCGAATGAGATCCCGCAAAAGCTCTGGCAACAGGGGCGCATTTCGGAGCGATCGCCAAATTACAGCGTCAAAGGCAGCACCCGTTGGCTCTGTCATGGGGTGCTCCCCAACGATGGGCGGTGTGCTAGAAGTCGATCGCGCCAACAGGCGTTGGGCCAGCCGAATTGAGAGTGTGGTTTTGCCAATGCCACCCATGCCAAAAATGCCAACCAGGCGGCAGTGGGGATCATGCGATTCCCCGTCGGTCGGGTCGCTCACATCCCCAACAATCCACTGCTCCAAGCGCTCCAACTCGGCTGTCCGGCCATAAAACGCAGGCACATCAACGGCATCGCCCCAATCCGTTTTGGGCAAGATAGGAGGAGAGTCTTCCGCTGTCGCAATGCGAGATGAATTGGCGGTGGGAGTGGCGATCGCAGGATGCTGCAGTTCTACCCCTACAGACTCCATCTCTACCGAGTGTTCCATCGCATTGGGTTCATCGGTTTCCAATGCAACAGAGCGATTGCCCGTCCACATGGCGCAGTTGCGTTGCACAATCAGCCGAACATTGTGCTTCGTCACCTTTTCATCAAAGGCTTTGGACAACATTTGCCACAGCGAAGCACCAGCCTGCTTGACGTAGCCCAACTCATAGCCAGAACGACGCGCAATTTCTCCATAGGCGCACTCTTCCCAGGCATAGCGAAACACCACCTGCTGTAGCTTGCTCAGGCGCTCATGTTTCAATACAGCCTCAACAAATGCCAAGGCCTCGTTAGAGTTCATAGGTTCAACAGTAACATTTTTGAAATTGGGCTTTGTAGGTGCATCAAACGTTGAGTGTTCATAGCTTTTGCGCGTAGGGGCGGCGCAGTAGAGCTGTATCCTACAAACTTCCTAAAGCTTGCTTTGTAACGCAGATAACAATTTGCGATCGCCCCCCGTTACCTTTTACGAACTTTTCTCGCACCTTTTCACACCCCGAAATTCAAACCATCCTGGTACGCTCTTACTCAATCGCATCGATTTGGCTAAAACCATTGAGCTGCCGCTGTTGGGGCACTGCTCAGTGGTGCCGTCAATTGGTTTGCTATGGCTTGGTTAGCGACACAGGATTGACGTTCATCAATGGCCAACGCATCACAACGACACGTCACGACAACTTCACCACTGATAACGAACGGGAATATTGCGAGGGAGTCACCATGAGCAGCAAACGCTATCTAAATCTGTCTCGGCGGCAGGTCGTTCGGGGTCTGTTGGCTACAACAGCCTTTGGATTAACGGCCAAGTTTGGCACGGGCTGTAGTCCCGCATCGGATGGCGCTGCCACAGGTGGCGGAACCAGTGGCGAGGATGTCACCATTGGGTTCATTTACGTAGGGCCAAAGGATGATTATGGCTATAACCAGGCCCACGCCGAAGGTGCCGCAGGTATGGTGCAGCAGTTGGGCGGTGTCACCTTGGTTGAAGAAGCCAACGTTCCTGAAACCACGGCTGTTGCGGAATCGATGCGCAGCATGATCGATATTGACGGAGCCAAAGCTTTGTTCCCCACATCGTTTGGCTACTTTGACCCGCACATCATCAAACTGGCGGAAGAGTATCCCGATGTGCAGTTCTTTCATGCCGGCGGTTTGTACCAAGAAGGCACAACTCCCAAGAACGTGGGCAGCTATTTTGGCTACATCGACGAAGCGCAGTATTTGGCTGGCATCGTGGCAGCGCTTACGTCGAAAACTGGCAAGCTGGGTTTTATTGGAGCCAAGCCCATTCCTCAAGTACTGCGGAATATGAATGGCTTTACGCTGGGGGCACGCAGCGTGCGCCCTGATGCCACAACGCAAGTGGTGTTTACGGGCAACTGGGCCGAGCCGATTAAGGAAGCGGAAGCGGCGAACAGCATGGCCGACCAGGGAATTGATGTGATTACCTGCCATGTGGACAGTCCCAAAGTGGTGATGGAAACAGCAGAGCGGCGCGGCATTTTTTGCTCTGGCTACCACGCCAATCAGGCGGCGCTGGCCCCCAAGGGCTATCTCACAGGAGCCGAGTGGGATTGGACCAATATTTATTCGCAAATTGTAGGTGATGTCAAAGCAGGCAAAACCTTGATGGATGGCGGCATTCCCCATGTACTGCGGGGTGGCTTGAAGGAGGGCTTCTGTAAGCTGTCGGACTTTGGGCCAGCGGTATCGGCGGAGGCTAAGCAAGCGGTAGAAACGGCGATGGCCAAGTTTATGGATGGCAGTATGGTGATTTATGCCGCTGGTACAAAAGACAACACGGGCAAGGTGGCAATCTCTGAAACGTTGAAGCAAACCGATCCCAAGCTGGAGCAAATGGATTACTTGGTGGAAGGCGTTATCGGTTCTATCAGCAGCTAGGTTCTATGGCGTAAATGGATAGGCGATCGCCTCAGTTCTTGGAGGCATCAATCCAGGCTGTGCGATCGCATCCGTTTACGATTCCCCACAAGATTCGCATTTACATTCTCAACAGGTTCTTCATATGTCGGCTTCGTGGCGTAGAACACTGGAATCCTTTCTCATTCCGTTTGGGGCCTTGGTTGCGGCGCTAGCGCTGTTTGGCGTGTTTTGTGCGCTGTCGGGTGCCAATCCTTTTGCAGTATATGGAGCCATTTGGAAGGCGGGCTTTGGCAAGTGGAGCACGTTTCAAAATACCCTGATTCGGGCGGCTCCCCTGATGCTAAGTGGCCTTTGTACGGCGTTACCTGCTCGGCTGGGTTTGGTGATTATTGGCAATGAGGGAGCGCTGGTGGTGGGCGGTCTGGCAGCGGTTGCGACCGGGCTCACGCTGGGCACTGCGGTGCCGCCTGTGATGGTACAGGTGGGAATGGCGATCGCTGGAATGATTGCGGGTGGCATTTGGATTGGTGCGGCGGGTTGGCTGCGGCACTACCGAGCGGTCAACGAAACCATTAGCAGCCTGTTGCTGAATTACATTGCGATCGCCCTACTCAACCATTTGGTGGGTGGGCCAATGAAAGATCCCAGCTCGCTCAATAAGCCTTCCACCTTTCCCCTGGCAGACGTGAATATGCTAGGCAACATTCCCGGCACGCGGGTGCATTGGGGGCTGCTATACGGCGTCATTGCCTGCGTCATCGCCTACTTCTTGATTCAGCGCACGACCTTTGGCTTTTCTGCCCGGGTGGCGGGTGGCAACGTTCGGGCTGCCCGGGTGGCGGGTTTACCCGTGGGCAAATTGACGGTGATTGTGTGCTTTTTGGCGGGATCTTGCGCGGGCTTGGCAGGCATGGTGGAGGTGGCTGCAGTGCAAGGCGCAGCCAACGAATCGCTGAATGTGGGCTACGGCTATGGCGGCATTATGGTGGCGTTTGCCGCGCATCACAACCCGCTAGCGGCCATTCTCATTTCCTTGTTGGTGGGTGGCATTTTAGCCAGCGGTGGCATTTTACAGCGCAGCTTTGGATTGCCCGATGCCACCGTGCTGGTGTTTGAGGGGCTGGTGTTTTTGGTGGTGCTGTTTAGCGATTCGCTCTATGGCAAGTTTGCCCTCTTTAAGGAAAAGCCCGTGGTGACGACCTCATCTTCGCCGCCGCCCAGTCCGGGCCAAGAGCCTGTGGCAATGGGCTAGGGAATGGGCTAGAGCATCTGAAAAGAGAAAACAATTGGTGTCCTTGGTTGCTGTTTTGGTCTTCTGAACTGTTGTGGAGCGGGTTATGGCTACAGAAGCATTAGGCTGGTGGGGTGTACCGCTGGCGATCGCCGCAGGAACCATGCGGGGGGGAACCCCGTTCCTGTTTGTTAGTTTGGGCGAATGCCTGACGGAGAAAAGTGGCAAGATCAACCTGGGATTGGAAGGGACGCTACTGCTGGGCGCGATGAGCGCCTACGCGGTCTCTTACCTGACCGGTTCTCCCTGGTTTGGCGTATTGGCGGCGGGGTTGGCCGGGGCCGTGTTGGGCGCAATCCACGGCTGGCTTTCCCAACAACCTCGGGTCAATGATGTGGCTGTCGGGATTGCCATGATCATCTTTGGCAGTGGCATTGCCTTCTTTTTGGGCAAGCCGTTTATTCAGCCCTCGGCCCCGCAATTGCCTACCATCAACCTGGCCTCTAGCGGTATGGCTCCGGCGGTACAGGCCGCGTTGCAAATTAGTCCTTTGTTTTTGTTGGGATTGGCGATCGCCCCGTTGATGCAGTGGTTCTTCCGCTCGACTCGCTGGGGTTTGTTTGTGCGGGCAGTGGGCGATAGCCCCGAAGCGGCTCGTGCCATGGGCGTCTCCATATTTAAGGTGCGCATACTCAGCATCATGGCGGGCAGCTTTTTGGCAGGCATCGGCGGTGCGGCCCTGTCGCTCTACTATCCCGGCGTCTGGACTGAGCGCATTTCCAGCGGTCAAGGCCTGATGGCGGTGGCCCTAGTAATTTTTGCCCGGTGGAACCCGATCGCCTGTTTGTGGGCTTCGCTACTGTTTGGTGGCGCACAAGCTCTTGGGCCAGCCCTGCAATCGGTCGGCATTCGCGAAGGCTACTACCTGTTCAACGCGGCACCCTATGTGTTGACGCTGTTCATCATGATTGTTACCTGCTCACCCAAGCGATCGCTCCTGGGTGCGCCGGGGGCTTTGGGAACCGACAGCCAGGGTAGGGCTTAGACACGCCAAGCACTTGAGTCATCAAGCACGTGAAGTTCGAAAGAAAACGTTGGAAGGGTTGAGAACAATGTCTGGATTGGGTGGCTTAAACAAATCTCCAAATGGTGTTGTGCTGGGATTGGTGCAGCTACAACTGCCGAACGTGGTGACTCCCGATGACCTGGCGGCACAAACCCAGCGTATTTGCGACATGGTGGCCAAAGCGCGCCGCAACATGTCCAGCATGGATCTGGTCGTGTTCCCCGAATATTCACTCCATGGCCTATCGATGGACACCAACCCCGAAATCATGTGTCGGTTGGATGGGCCAGAGGTGGCGGCGTTTAGCCGAGCCTGCCGCGATAACAAAATTTGGGGTTGCTTCTCCATCATGGAATACAACCCCGACGGCAATCCCTACAACAGCGGCATCATTTTGGATGATCAGGGCGAGCTGCGGCTGTACTACCGCAAGCTGCATCCCTGGGTGCCCGTAGAACCTTGGGAACCGGGAAATTTGGGGATTCCGGTGTGCGATGGCCCCAATGGCAGTAAGTTGGCGCTGATTATTTGCCATGACGGCATGTTCCCCGAAATGGCGCGGGAGTGCGCCTACAAGGGAGCCGATATTATGATTCGTACGGCGGGCTATACCGCTCCTATTCGCCACAGCTGGCAAATTACCAACCAGGCCAATGCCTTCTGCAACCTGATCTACACGGCGTCGGTGTGTATGTGCGGCAGCGATGGCACCTTTGATTCCATGGGTGAGGGCATGTTTGTCAACTTTGACGGTGCGCCCCTAGTGATGGGTAGCCATCGACCCGATGAAATTATCACGGCGGAACTGCGGCCTGATCTGGTGCGCGAAGCTCGCAAGCAGTGGGGTGTGGAGAATAACATTTATCAATTTGGCCACCGGGGCTACGTGGCGGTCAAAGGCGGTGCCCAGGATTGCCCCTACACCTATATGCAAGACATGGTAGCGGGCAACTATCGCCTGCCTTGGGAGGATGAGGTCGTTCATCAAGACGGCACGTCTTGTGGATTTCCGGCTCCGACCCGTCTGTATCGTGGCCACGAACAGTTGACCGATATCCCTACCGCAGGAGGTGCGTAATGGGACGATTTGTGGAGTCTGATCCCTATCCCTATCCCTACAATGGCGACCTGCGGCCCCAAAATACGGTCGTGCTGGTGATCGATATGCAGACGGATTTCTGCGGTAACGGTGGCTATGTCGATCGCATGGGGTATGACCTTTCCTTAACTCAGGCACCGATTGAGCCCATTTCTAAGGTGCTATCGGTGGCGCGGGCCGAGGGCTACCATGTGATGCACACGCGAGAGGGGCATCGACCTGATCTCGCAGATTTGCCGGATAACAAGCGCTGGCGATCGCGCCAAATAGGGGCTGGCATTGGCGATCCGGGGCCGTGCGGCAAAATTTTGGTGCGGGGAGAACCGGGTTGGGAAATCATTCCAGAATTGGCTCCCATGCCGGGTGAAGCGGTGATTGATAAACCCGGCAAAGGATCGTTCTACGCCACCGATCTGGATCTGATTTTGAAACAAAAGGGCATTCAGAACATTGTGCTGGCGGGCATTACCACTGATGTGTGTGTGCATACCACCATGCGCGATGCCAACGATCGCGGTTATGAATGCCTACTACTGTCTGACTGTACCGGAGCCACCGACTATGGCAACCATTTAGCGGCTCTCAAGATGGTGAAAATGCAGGGCGGTGTGTTTGGTGCGGTTGCCGATTCTCAAGCCTTTATTGAAGCCATTTCTCAGGGGTAAAGCTCATGAACATTCGCCGTCGTCGGTTTCTAGAATTTGGAGCAGGAGCTGCGATCGCCACTGCACTCCACGGTTGCGTGAGTCCAGCGGGTGACACCACCCAATCCGGTGTGACATCATCGGGTTCTGGCGGAGCCGATCCGGGCAAAATTTCGATTGGCTTTTGGCCAGTAGCGGCTGGCTTGCCCCTCTTTTTAGGCGTGGAAAGAGGCTACTTCAAAGAGGCGGGATTGGATGTTGAGGCGGTAAAGTTTGCCTCTGCGCAGCAGGTGGCCGAAGGCATTATTTCAGGACGGTTGCAGGGGTCGGGAAATGGCACCGCTTCAGGGGCATTAGGTTTGGCAGAGATTGCCTCCCCTGGCCTGTTCAAGATCCTGGCATCGAATCCCAGCAATGTGGATCTGAAGCTGGAACAGTTCATTGTGGCGAAGAATAGCCCGATTCAATCCATTGCTGACTTGAAAGGAAAGCGGGTTGCCAGCGGCCCCGGTGCCCAGAACAAAGTGATTGCCGAAGCCGTACTAAAGAAAAACGGCATTGAAGGGGTGGAAGTGCAGCAACTCGAAATTCGCCAGCATGTGGCTGCCTTGGAATCGGGCCAGATTGACGCGGCCTACACCTTAGAGCCTACGGGCACTGTAGGGGAGATGAAGGGCCTGACCCGCATTTTGGAAAATGGCGTGGTGTCCACTTATATCTTGGGCGATTCCAAAGCGCCGTGGTTTGGGGGGTCGGCAACCCTCAGCACTCAATTTATTGAAACCTACCCCGAAGCGGCTAAGACTTACGCGGAAGCGTACCGACGGGCGATCGCCGATATTCGCACCAATCCCGACGAAACGCGCCAATACTTGGTGGGCTATACGGCGATCGAGGGCGATTTGGTCGAGAAAGTGCCGTTGGTGGGTTACACCATGTACGACGAGTTCACGCCGCAGGATGTGGAATACTTCCAGGCCTTTTTCGACTTCATGACAGAGTCTGGCGTGTTTGCCAAAACCGTGGATGTTGCTCCTCTGATCTTTCAACCGACGACCTAGGGGGCTTTGCACCTTTGGTTACGGATGAGTGTGATGGTTGCCAGTTGTGGTTTCTCTAGAGGTTCTATGGTTGAGGTGAATGCCCAAACCCAGATCGCGCCACCAGACGCCTGTGTTCAAATCCAAGGCTTGTGCAAGTCGTTTGGCGGACAGGTGCTGTATGAAGACTTTGATCTAACGTTGCCAAATCACCAGTTCGTGTCCATTTTTGGGCCAAATGGATGCGGCAAGTCAACGTTGATCAACATGATTAGCGGGCTGATTCCCTTTGATCGGGGCACGATTCTGATCAATGGCAAGCCAATGCGGCGATCGCGCATTGGCTATGTGTTCCAGAATTACCGCGATTCCCTCTTTCCCTGGAGGAGCGCGTTTGATAACATTGCCTATCCGCTCAAGGTAAAGGGCATGAGCGATCGAGACTGTCGCGATCGCGTTGAGCAACTGATCGAAACCTTCAACATTCGGCTGGATCTGAAGCGCTACCCCTACAGCTTTTCGGGTGGACAGCAGCAAATGATTTCCATTTTGCGGGCATTGGTGGCTGACCCAGAAGTACTGTTTTTGGATGAACCCTTTTCGGCGCTAGATTTTGAAACTACGCTGTTTGTGCGCGATAAACTCCAGGAAATTTTTATGGCAGCAAACCTGCCAATGCTGATGGTGGTGCACAACCTGGAAGAGGCGGTGTACTTAGCCGACACCATCTTGCTCCTGAGCAAACGACCCACTCATTTAGTCTCTAGGGTGCCGTTCAATGCGCCTCGGCCCCGCACGCCGGATACTCTGTCATCCCCCGAATTTGTGCAGGTGAGCCGACACTGTTTGGATATCTTTCGGGAGGAGATGCGCAAATGATCACACAACCTGGGCGATCGCCCGCTCTCTCGTTTGGTTCCCCCTTTCAAGTTTGGCTCGATCGATTGCTGCCCCTGTTGGGCGTTGTTTTACTCTTTGTTGCATGGTGGTTCATTGCTGTTTCGGGCTGGGTGAATCCGGTGTTGTTGCCCACGCCGTTCGCAACGCTATCCCAATTAGTGTCTGCTACCCTGAGCGGCAGCATGCCTGTTGATTTTGGCGCAACCATTCTCAGAACCTTTCAAGCATTTGTCATGGCCGCAGTAATTGGGGTGCCGTTGGGGGTGGCGCTGGGCAGTTCCGAGCGGGTATACCGCAGCGTTGAGTTTTTGATTGACTTTTTTCGTTCAACGCCTGCCAGTGCCCTCATTCCCATGTTCATTCTGTTCTTTGGGGTCACCGATGGTTCCAAGGTCATCATTGCAGGATTCAGCGCGCTGTTGGTGGTTCTGTTCAACAGCGCGTATGGCGTGATTAATGCAAAGCGATCGCGCATCCTAGCTGCAAAGGTAATGGGAGCCAATCAGTGGCAAACTTTCAAGGATGTGCTGCTGTGGGAAAGCATGCCACAAACCTTCATTGGTCTACGGAGCGGCATCAGCATCGCCCTAGTGATCGTCATCGTTGCAGAAATGTTTATCGGTACAGAGCATGGTTTAGGAAAGCGTATTATCGATGCTCAGCAAGTGCTGAATGTACGGGACATGTACGCCTCGATTCTGCTAACTGGCATTCTCGGTTACCTCCTCAATATGCTGTTTCTCATGTTTGAAAAACGATTTATCCATTGGAGTGGGAAATAAGCTACTCACTTCATCTTGTTATCCAACTGTTTCGATCTAACTGGTTGACTCCTTTCTCCCCACCACCACACGACTATGACTACCGCAACCGAACTTCGCGTCGCCGAAACGATGAATCGCCCACCCGACTTAAAGGTGGTCAGTATGACCAAGCAATTTGGTAGCTTGGTTGCCCTTGAGGATGTGTCGCTACATCTTAAACCAGGCACATTTCATGCCCTGCTGGGCGAAAACGGTGCGGGCAAAAGCACCTTGGTGAAATGTGTCATGGGCTTTTATGCACCAACCCGAGGCGAAATTTTGATCGATGGTGCCTCGGTGAACATTGATAATCCCCGCGATGCCCACCACTATGGCATTGGCATGGTGTATCAGCATTTCACGTCGGTTCCTGCCATGACGGTTGCTGAAAACCTGGTGCTCTCTCGCTACGACAGCACCAAAATCATCAACTGGAAACAGGAAATGGAGGGACTACAAACCTTCATGAATAGCTCACCATTTCGAGTTCCATTGGATGTTCCCATTGCGCAACTTGCCGCAGGCCAAAAGCAAAAGTTAGAAATTTTGAAGCAGCTTTATTTGCAAAGTCGCATTCTAATTTTGGATGAACCGACCTCAGTGCTGACCCCATCTGAAGCAGATGAGGTGCTGGGCTTGCTGCGAGAGCAGGTGACCGAGGGCAAGCTAAGCGTGCTGATGATTTCTCACAAATTCCGCGAGGTGATGGCCTTTGTGGATGAGGTGACTGTATTGCGCAAGGGCAAGTTTGCTGGGCATGGCTTGGTAAAAGAGCTCACCGTTGGTGACATGGCGGAAATGATGATGGGAGAAAAGAAAGATCCCACTCCCGTTAATAAAACAAATCACGATGACGTTGCGTCGGTGCTGGAGGTGCGCAACCTTCACGCTAACAAAGATAACGGTGTAGAAGCGGTGTGTGGCGTAACCCTGACGGTTCACAGCGGCGAAATTGTTGGCATTGCTGGTATTTCGGGGAATGGGCAGCGGGAACTGGTTGAGGTGTTGGCCGGGCAGCGGCAACCTACCGAGGGTGAGGTGCTGGTGAATGGAGAACCCTATGGGGCAACGCGAGCAGAGATGGCGACGCACAAAGTGTTTGCATTACCGGAGGAACCCTTGCGGAATGCCTGCGTACCGCATATGAGCGTGGCAGAAAATATGGCCCTGCGAACGTTCGATAAACCGCCTCAGGCAAAAGGCATGTTGCTCAGTCTGAAAGCGATTCGGATGATGGCGGTGGACTTGATTCACCAGTTTTCGGTGAAGACCCCGTCTCCCGAAACGCCGGTGGGCAACTTGTCGGGTGGAAACGTACAGCGAACCGTGCTGGCACGGGAACTGTCAGAGGATCACATTAATTTGTTGATTGCTGCGAATCCCTGTTTTGGATTGGACTTTAACGCGGTGGATTTCATTCATACGCAAATTGTGGAAGCGCGAAATCGCGGTGTGGCGGTGCTGCTGGTGAGTGAGGATTTGGATGAGTTACTCAAACTGTCGGATCGAATTATTGTGATTAGCGAGGGCAAGTTTATGTACGAGAGTGCGATCGCCGATGCAGACTTTGCGGCCATTGGTCGCAGCATGGCAGGACATTAATTGCATCATTTGAATCAGGTTCGAATACGGTTCGAATCAAGATGGACGGCGTCGCCTTTAGCGAGAGATGGTCTGCTTTGGCGGAGGTGGTGTTTTGGCCCGTTGAATGTACGTAGTCACCAGGGTGGACAACTCAGTGGTTTCTTGAATGAGTTTCCTCAACTGTGCAGCCTCCATCAACTCGGCTTCAATCAGCAGTTCTAGCCAATAGATGGTTTCTTCTAGAGCCTGCTGGGCTACCTCAAGTTTGGCAATGTATTCGGAGCGAACCCGACTGCGACTGGCAACAAGGTAGAGGGCACCCACCGAGGTGCCACTTTCCAGCAGATGGCTGCCAATGACTTGAGCCGCTTGGCTGGAGGATGGAAGGGCGGCATAGAGCCGAATGATGCGTAAGGCAAATGCCTTGGTGCGCTGCTTTAAGTCCTGCTGCATGTAACGCGATGTCGATTAGGTGCTGAATAAGGGCTGAAAGTGTCTATGTTCAAGATTCCCTGTTTGCGCCGCTTTGTTGATAGAAAACTGTGAGTTTTTGGTCTGCGGCTGGGTGGCATGTCATGTCAAAACTTTATGCTCGCTCCAAGAACTGACCTGCAACGAGAAATCACGTTTATACTCTAGCGACTCCTATGGATATTTCTGCTCTGCCTTACGATTACACCTTGCCTGAGGATGTGAAGAAAGTTGCTTTGGTGATCATTGACATGCAGCGCGACTTTTTGGAGCCGGGTGGATTTGGTGATGCCTTGGGGAATGATGTGTTGCGATTGCAGGCGATTGTGCCGACGTTGCAGCAGTTGCTATCTACATTTCGGTCGATGGGGCTGATGGTGATTCATACGGTGGAGTGCCATCAACCCGATTTGTCGGATTGCCCGGTGTCAAAACTGCACCGAGGCAAGGGTGATCTCAAAATTGGCGATCGCGGTCCCATGGGGCGCATTTTGGTCAAGGGAGAACCTGGAAACGGCATTATTCCAGAACTGGAGCCACTGCCCAACGAGGTTGTGATTTACAAACCAGGCAAGGGGGCATTTTATGCCACCCCATTGTCCGACCTATTGCAACGTGAGGGGATTACTCATTTGCTGGTGACCGGGGTGACCACTGAGGTGTGTGTGCAAACCACGATGCGCGAAGCGAACGATCGCGGCTACGAATGTCTCATGGTTGAAGACTGTACAGAGAGCTATTTCCCTGAGTTTAAGCAGGCAACCCTAGATATGGTGCGGGCTCAGGGGGGCATTGTAGGCTGGACAGCGCCTGCCGCCAATGTGATAGCAGCACTACAAGCTTGGATGCAACGCCCCGAGGAGAAGGCGATCGCATTCTAACGTCACTGGTTCCTCGTAGAGCCAGTACTGGCAACTTGCACCTGGAAGCTTCCAGGTGCTTTTTTCTCAACGTCAGTTTCGGTTAAGGGCTTTTCTGAAGTTTGCGCGCCGCGCAAACTTCAGAAAAGCCCATTTTTGCGTGCGCAACGCGCACGCAAAAATGGGCACTTCAGCTTATCCAAAACTCAGGTTTTTTTAGATATTTTTGTTGAAGGCGGTTTCTGATGCGCCATTTACCCCACATGATTACTCGCCGATTGGCTAAACGAATCTCCCCGACCTCGCTACAGTTTCGCTTGACTGTGGAACTGATTGCAATTGCAGTTCTGGGGGTCAGTGGCGTGGCGATTTGGGCGGGTTGGCGAATGGAACAAACTTTAATTTCGGTTCACAAACAAAACCTGGAATATATTGCAGCACGCTTTCCAGAGCAGGTTGAGCTTTACCGTGAGATGGGATCGGTTGAGACCGGGGTAAAAGCTACTATCGATAAACTTTCAACACCAGAATTGTTGATTTGGGTGCGGAGTCCGGATGGGCAAATTCTGTCTCGCCCTTCTGCTATCAATAGCTCCCCCCCTGAGTTGATGAATGGGGTGGTGACAACAGATGTTCCCGCACAACCAACGGTCTTTCGTTTTGGCGATCGCTATGTCGTACTGTGTGGCAATCCCCTCTCCATCAGCGGCACCCCCCTGGGGCAAGTGTATATTTTGAAAGATATTACCGAGGATCAAATGCGGCTGAATGCAGGAGTTCATAGCCTCATTCTGTCCAGCATTGTGGCCGTTGTTCTTTTGGTGATTGCTATCTCCCGCCGAATTCGTAGAGCGCTCCAACCCCTGCAACAGATGAGCCAGGTCGCCAGTGCGGTTTCTGCGGACGATTTGAGCGGTGCAAAACTGGAATTAGACCGCGCCCCCGATGAAATTGTGGGATTGGCGCAAGCCTTTAATGAAATGTTAGTCCGGCTATCTGGTTCCTGGGATCAACAGCGCCAATTTGTGGGGAACGTTTCCCATGAACTCCGCACTCCTTTATCTGTGATTACCGGATATCTCCAAAGCCTGTTACGGCGGGGAGACAATCTGAGTCCCCATCAACAACAGGCCGTGGCAACGGCCTCTGCAGAAGCCGAACGCACGATCCGGATGTTGGAAGATTTATTGGATCTGGCGCGGGTTGATAGTGGCAATCTCCATTTTCGGCTGACCCCGATATTGCTGAATACACTGGTGATGGAGGTCGCGCAAATGAGTCAGAAAGTCAGCAATCGGCAAATTGACCTATTCGTCACGAATGAGGATGTCATGGTTTGTGCTGACCAAGACCGCCTGCAACAGGTGTTGATCAATTTGGTTGATAATGCCATCAAATATTCTGAGCCTGATCAAGCCGTTGATCTGGTGTTGGAAAAGACCGAACAGCAGGCAGCCATTCATGTTCGCGATCGCGGGGTAGGGATTGCTCTGGCTCATCAACAGCGGATTTTTGAGCGGTTTTATCGGGTGGATGAATCCATGACCCGATCGAGAGACGGAACAGGATTGGGATTGGCGATCGCAAAAAGCCTGATCGAAGGCATGGACGGACGCATTACCCTCCGATCGAAACTGGGCGAAGGCAGCCTGTTTACGATCACCTTACCGCTTTGGAAGCCGCAAGCATGACTGCTCACATTCTCCTAGTTGAAGATGACGCGAAGCTGGCGCAGTTGATCGAAGCCGAGCTGAGTTTAGAGGGCTATCAGGTCACAGTTGCAACGAATGGCATAGAAGGCTTGAGCATGGCGCGTGAAATTCAGCCTGCTCTGCTGATTTTGGATTGGATGATGCCAGGTGCATCCGGGTTAGATGTTTGTATGAGGCTGCGAACAACGGGGATGCAGGTTCCGATCATTATGCTGACTGCTAAAGATGAGATTCCCGATCGCGTGGCTGGACTGAATGCAGGAGCCGATGATTATGTCACCAAGCCGTTCAGCATTGAGGAACTTTTGGCGAGAGTCAAGGCTCATTTGCGCCGCGCTCACCCAGAAAAACCCGATTGTCTAGAATTTGAAGGTTTGACGCTAACCTGTATTACCCACGAAGTTTATCGCGATCGCCAATTGATTCCACTCACCGCCAAAGAGTTCGACTTGTTAGAATTTTTGATGCGCCATCCCCGTCAGGTTCTCACTCGCGATCAGATTTTGGAGCAGGTTTGGGGATATGACTTTGTTGGCGAATCAAACATTATTGAAGTTTATATTCGAGCATTACGCATTAAATTAGAAGCCAACAATCCAAAACGTTTGATTCATACAATTCGTGGTGTGGGTTACGTCCTCCGAGGAAGCGTATAGAGGGAAGAGGGATAATTCTCCCGATCGCCGCTGTTTCACAAATTTCTCGTTCGCAGTCGAGTCCTGAGTAAGCTGATGATTACTCAATCATCGAGACATCAGATACTTCCTGCTACTCTTCTGAAAATGGTTCCAAGGCTTTGAATGCGATCGCCTCCGCATCATCACTACTCACTCCCAACGATTTAAGAATTAACTTTGTAATCTGTTCTGGATAATTTGCTTCGGTATGTCCTTCCAGAATGGTGCGCATTGCCATCAGTGATGTTCCTAAAACAAGATCCACGGAGGCTTGCACACTGTCTACACGAAACCGTTTCAACCGGATTCCTGCTTCTAAATCGGACATCAAACCCCGTTCGATCGTTTCACTCAAAGGGGCTGCCACCAACCCAATGCGAACAATCACCCATCCCCAGGTGGCATCACGCATCGCTTGATGGAGAAACTGCCGCAAGCCGATCGCCATTCGTTCAGCCGGGTCTGCGATCGTTGCATACTGTGCCCAAATTTTTTGATTCATCACATCACTCAACGATGCTGCAACAGCTCTCAATACCTCTTCACGGGTTTGAAAGTAGTTATAAAACGTCCCTCTGGCAACGCCCGCCTCGGCAATAATGTCGTCAATGGTGACCGCATCCGTTTCTTTGCGAGCAAAGACCCGATAAGCGGACTCGATCAAATGCGATCGCGTCCGTTCCCGTTTTTCCATGCCAATCGAGGCTCGACGAGAGGGCTTCATGAAGCTTGCGTTGAACAATACCGAACCTAGCATACCGCTTGTTGACACTTCCATCAAAATGACGCTATCGTCAAAATGACATAATCGTCAATTTTGTGCCATTAACTCCAGTCATCAAATTAGGAGTCCTTGTGATGCGGATCGCCATCATTGCTTTGGGGAGTCAGGGAGATGTACAGCCCTACATTGCACTGGGGAAAGGGCTAAAAGCAGCGGGTTACGCTGTCCGTTTATTAACCCATGAGAACTTTGGAGGCTTAGCCACCTCGCATGGCCTAGATTTTTGCCCCATGCAAGGAAACGTACAAGAACTGATTGAAACCCCAGAAATGCGGGAGCTTTCCGAGAAGGGAAACTTTATAACCATGACCCTAAAGACGGCAAAAGAAACCGAACGAGTGTCTATTCAATGGGCGCAATCAGGGTTAGAAGCCTGTCGCGGCATAGATTTGCTAATCGCAGGAGTGGGAGGGCTGTATCTTGCGCTGTCGTTTGCAGAGAAGTTAGAGATTCCCCTGCTGCCAGCCTTTGTGTTTCCCTTTACGCCTACCCGGACGTTTCCAGGAATTTTGTTTCCACAGTCGCTCAACCGTTGGGGAGGCACCGTTAATTGGTTATCCCATCAAGTTTTGAGACAAATTATCTGGCAAGGCTCTCGTTCAGGTGATACCGCCGCTCGTCAGCAAGTTCTCGACTTATCCCCATCTCCCTTTTTCGGTCCCCACCAATCTTCCTATTTGCGTCGCTTGCCAACTCTCTATGGATTCAGTCCTGCTGTTCTTGCCAAGCCGTCGGATTGGCACAATGCCGATGTCACCGGCTATTGGTTTCTGGATGCCGCCTCTGATTGGACTCCCCCGACCGATCTGGTGAACTTTCTAGAGGCCGGTTCACCCCCGGTCTACATCGGCTTTGGCAGTATGGGAAATCGCAACCCAGAAGAAACCGCTGAGCTTGTTTTACAAGCTCTGGAAAAAACAGGACAACGCGCGATTTTGCTGGCGGGCTGGAGTGGAATGCAGAGAGAAAAAATGCCAGATAATGCGTTTCTGATCAAATCTGTTCCCCATGCGTGGTTGTTTCCACGAGTTGCGGCAGTTGTCCATCATGGAGGGGCAGGTACAACAGCGGCAGGGCTCCGGGCAGGAGTGCCAACGATCATTATTCCGTTTTTTGGTGATCAGGGCTTTTGGGGGCAACGAGTTGCAGATTTAGGCGTGGGAACCGCACCAATTCCGCGCAAACAGCTTACAGCAGAGCGACTAGCACAAGCGATTCAAACGGTGGTGGGCGATCGCACCATGCAGCGGCAGGCAGCGAGTTTAGGAGAAAAAATCAGATCTGAAAATGGGGTTGCAAATGCCGTGGCCATTATCAAAAACCTCGAACCGGTGCTCACGACAGTCCCAATCTAAGAATCTTTTCGGCTCACTTAGGTCGCCATCGCTGAAGCACTAAAAGTCGCTTTACTTTTCCAGTAATATCCTCTCCGGCTAACCCTTTCAGGTCTAGCGGGAGCTTCCCAATCTCACGATTGAAAGTTGCTGCTTCAGTGGCATCTCAACAAATAAGCCTCCACAGCCAGGAAACGCTCGTCTAAAGGGCATTCAGCGAAATGGTTGTGTTTCACAGTTGTGGATGTGTGTGGTGGAAGGGATGCTCCAGATCCCTTCCACCACACACCCACCTGTCTAGAACATTACCCAGCGAAATGATGACGATCTTGTTACAGTAAGCCCTATACCTTTGGAAACATTGCTGCTTGGGAGTATGCGCCGATTGAACAATCTCCATCAATGGGCAGATTAAGCCGTTTGAACAACGCTTCAAAATCAAGAAATATGAAGCACTTTCATAACGCAGCTTTCCATAACACAGCTTGCTGCAACCGCTTGATCGCTTTGGAGATACAGCAGTGGGTTACGTGAATGATTGCCTGACAGCGATCGCGGTTCCATCAATTTCTCGTCTTTCTGAAATTGAATCTCCCCCTTTAGTGTCAACACCACCATTGCCTCAATGTGAGGTCTGCGTGATCGTGCCTGTCCGAAACGAGGCGGAAGTTTTAGAGCGCACCCTTACGGCTCTGGCGTACCAGGTGGATTTGCATGGCCGCCCAATTCCATCAAAGCGCTATGAAGTAATTTTGTTGGCAAATAATTGCAGCGATGATTCTGCCGCGATCGCTCGACGGTTTGCCCAACGGCAACCAAATCTGGTGCTACATGTGGTGGAGCAAACGCTGCCTGCATCTCAAGCGTACATTGGCTGGGTGCGGAAGCGACTGATGGATGAGGCGCATTCCCGCTTGATGGGATTAGGGCGCACGCGGGGAGTGATTGCTTCCACGGATGGTGATACCTGTGTCGCTCCTACCTGGATTGCGGCGACGCTGCACGAAATTCAAGCTGGGGCTGATGCGGTGGGTGGACGAATCATGACCGATCGTCACGATCGAGCTGCTCTTGATCCCTATGCGAGAGCCTGCCACTTACGGGAAGTGGGGTATCGGTTTTTGATTGCTGAACTGGAAGCTTACCTCGATCCCGATCCGTTTGACGCGATGCCGCGGCACTTTCAACATTACGGTGCAAGTTTTGCCGTGACAGCAGACATGTATGAACAGGCAGGCGGGTTGCCCCCGGTAAAAACATCCGAGGATGTTGCCCTCTACCGTGCGTTGCTGCGAGTGAATGCGCGCTTTCGTCATAGTCTACGGGTACAAGTGACCACGTCAGCTCGGCAGGTTGGACGCGCTCAAAATGGATTAGCTCACCAGCTCAATCAATGGGCAACCATGGGCGTACAACACCAGCCGTTTTTAGTTGAACCCGCAGGCGCGATTGTCGCTCGGTTGCAAGCCCGCCATGAGTTGAGGCGGCTCCTAAACCGGGCGTTGGATGGTTACACACCCACGGTATCGGACGTTGCGTTACCTGCAAATCGGTTAGGTGTCGATCGCGGCTGGTTGATGGATCGATTGGCACAGCCTGCCTCTTTCGGTGCGTTATTAGAGCAAATCGAACAGCAGCAGGTACGGGAAGGGCTTTGGCAGCAGCGATGGCCGCCCATCAACATTCAGCAAGCAATGAACGACCTGCGTTTGCTGCTAGAGCCGCTGCGGTCTCAATCGAACAACGTCTCTCACTTGAAGGACGCTTTTCCATTAGGCACCGCAGCTTCCCCGCTGGTCGCGATCGCTTCCCCCTTACGCATGACAGCTTCAACACAGGTGACGACGGCAACGACGGCTTGAGGACGCGTAACCACAGCATCAGCAGTGGTGAGTCATACTTCATTGAATTGAGCATATGACATCCCCTGTTGAGGAAAAACAATGCCGTGACCGTATCCACCTGTTGCTAACTCCGTTAAAAAAGGTCTTACAAAACAACGCCCCACTCCACAGTAAATGCATGGAGTGAGGCGTTGAGACGTAGATAACTACTTCTACTTTGATTGATGCTGGTTTATAGGATCAGCGATGTACCGGAAGTTGGGTTCAGAGTTCCAGGGGCCGCGATCGTCGCCTGATTTGCCATTCGATGACAGATTGTAGTATAAATCAACCGTTTCATCGGGTTGAACGTTACCAAAGAACGGATCATCCAATTTACCCAGTGAATTGAGTGCTTCCATGAACATCTTTGTGTGAGAAATCTCACGGGTTAGAAGATGCACCAATGTCTGCTTGGTACCGTCATCGGGACACAGCTTGATCAGTGATTCGTAAGTTTGACGGGCTCCAGCCTCAGCTGCAACGTTTGCTCTCAAATCGCGAACCACGTCGCCGCCTTCATTCAAGTAAGTCGCTGTCCAAGCGGTTCCCTGACTATCTAAGAAGTGAGGCCCCATGCCACGCACAGCAAATAAGCTGCTCTTAAAAGCATCCGTCTGATCCACGTTTTTGGTGTGAGCTTCAATCAACTTGCCCACCATTTCCAGGTGACCAAATTCTTCAATGGCGATATCTTGCAGCATATCTTTGATGCCAGCATTCTCAACGTGAAAAGACTGCACCCAGTATTGCAACGCCGCTGAAAGTTCTCCCGTGGCTCCACCAAATTGCTCTAACAAAAGCTGAGCGAAGCGTGGGTCTGCTTCGTTAACATTAACGACGTGAATCGGGTCTTTTTTATGGAAAAACATGAAGAAATCCTTTTGATGATGAGGTGTTCTGGCGTTTGAGGCAGGACTGATTGCGCGTATCGTTGGACTGTCCAGAATGAAACCGCTTTGTATCTCCAATCGCCAGTTGTTGAAGGGTTAAACCTGGCAGGTAGTCATGCCTTTTCGCCAATTTTTTTCGTTTGAGAGCGGTCTCCATAGGCTGATCGTAGAACTAACTGCAAGACACTACGTGAGCCAAAAGAGGGAGTTCTTAAGATGTTTTCAATGAAAAATTAACTGTAGAGCTTGAAAGGTTTAAGCTCTTGACTAGATACGTTCAAATAAATCGAGTCGATAAGTTTCGGCGCGATCGCCCTTTATATGCCGAATTTGTGACGAAGGGAGGGCTAAAAAGGATTCGTGAACTTCATCACCACTGAGTGGATTGTGATAATACGCGTCGTAAGGCGTCCAGTGAACCAACAGGAGATGACCACCCGGTTCAAGCTGTTGCAAAATTAACTGCTGCGCTTTCTTAAGGTCATCTAAACACCAGTAGTAGCCCACTTCTGAGAGCACTGTGAGGTCGAATTGTTCGTCTGGATAGGCTTGTGGCACCTGCATGAGCTGGAAACGAACATGTGGTAGGGATTGACACCGCTCGATCGCCTTCTGCTGCGCCTTTTCTGATACATCCAGCGATAGCAAAGAATCGCACCGGGTCGCCAGCATTTCCGTAAGGACACCAATTGAACCGCCAATTTCTAACGCCGAACGATAGCGATCGCTCGGCAAAGCTGCCATTGTTGCCGCGTACTTCTTCGCCTCGTAGTCGCTGGTTTCAAACTTCCAGGGGTCAGCATCAGCGGTGTACAGGGAATCAAAATAGTCAGGGGTAAGGGATGATTGAGATGGCTTCATCGAATCTCCTCCAAATAAACTTCCCAGGGACGCGCAAAGTTTGCCAGCATCTCTGGTGTTAACTGAAATCCTTCTGGATCGTCATCAATCAGATTGGTGGTTTGAGACTGGTAGGCTGCGATCGCCATCAGCTTTTTCTCCAACACGGTTTGAATATCCAACCGCCAACTGACAATGTGTTCCAGGTGGCTAAAATCTCCTTGTTGTTCCGGATCCCAATCCCAGATTGGGTATTCAATGACGCGTAGTGAACCATTGGGATAGGGTGGATGAGAGCCCCGACTTCCCTTAGAGCAGGGGCTTTCAGAAATCAAGTCAAGCAATGCTGTGCGAAGGAGTTGCCAGGTAGCGCGATGATCAGGGTGCGGATCGAATCGCCAGGGTAAAAAAATGGTTTCTGGCAGCCGCGTTTCTAGATACGTGCGACAACGCATTACGGCTTCATGTATGCCAGGAGATGCAGACGTGGGAACGGAACCATCGGGCAACCGCAAAAAGGTAACCTCTGCTGCGTCTACACCCAACGTTGAGAGGGCGTGTAACGTTTCGGCTTCCCGGAGTGCTTGCAACCGTGGGGCAGGGTATTTGAGCGATCGCGGATGCGACAGCGTACCATCGCTCATAACCAGAACATGCACTGGATAGCCCAACGCTCGCAACAGCGCGATCGCCCCGCCACAGCCCAAGGTTTCATCATCGGGATGGGGTGCGACAACCAGCGCCGAACCAGCGATGGTCTGCACCGATCGCAGCGGTAATGCCGCAGAATTCAGCAAGGATGGTTGACTAGTCATTGCCATCATCAGACCACAGGGAATAGGCAGCATTGGGTTGCGCTAAAGCATACTGTCCGACGTTTGCCAGAGCCGCATCAAAGACAGGTTGTCGCAAATACAGGGTTAAATCCCGGATGATGCGCTCCATCGGGTAGGGAGGCAACAATCCACGCGTACCCACCGATCGCTCACAAAGCTGCATCACATCCATACAGATCTGTTCGATCGCCGTTCGTACCATATTGGCGTAGGCGACCAGTTTATCTGCCTGGTCAGAGGGTTGATCAGGATGTCCACCAAACATCGGTGCATAGTCTTTCACAAGCTCTGCGGCGTTGCGTAACCAAAGATTGCCGCTTTCAATGGCGATCGCCATACGTCCCAGGCGTTCCTGCTGGTAGGGATCTGTCGTGCGATTGAGGCTATTCAGGTAATGTCGAGTGGTATCAAACAGCGCTTCTGCACCTCCGAGCTGCACGGCTGCAAAGCGGATGACTCCTGCCGTTAGCCACGGTTGGCGAAAATAATCACCCGGTTTCCCAATCAAGGCACTTGCATCCAATTCCACATTGGTAAAATCGACTTTGAAGCTCGCTGTAGCGCGCATACCTGACGGTTGCCACCAGCTTGGATCACTTACCGTTGCGACCGCTTCCATCGGGACAATGCACATTTGCCAGGGGCCGTCCCCTAACGGTCCATTTACAAACGGTCGATCGACAAACCCCGATCCTGAACAAAACGTTTTGGAACCTTCCAGGCGATATCGCCCATCTTCCATCGGATGGACTGTTACACCATCAGCGGCTTCTGCATTCCACACACCAAAGATTTTGTGGCGATCGCGCGCATCACTGGCATAGCGTTCCATCTGTTCGCGTGTGCCAAAGGTTTGGATGAGTTGCAGTGCATTCACATGGCCTTCGTAAATGCGACCCACCGCCAAATTCCCGCGTCCCAGCTGTTTCAACAGCATGAGTAACGTGCCTGTAAGGCCCGCATCCACCCCCAAACCGCATCCACCCAACTCTGGTTGCAACGGTGCTGCCAATAAACCAGTGTTTGCGATCAGCTCAAATTCTTTGACTGGAAACGCACCGTTATGGTCGATCGCGCTAGCGTTTTCAGCGCAGAAATCCGAAATTTCAACAGCGTGAGCGATCAATTCATCTGGCGTTAAACGACTTTGCTGATCAATTGAATTAGGCGAGATGTCAGCAGTAAGGGGCACCACGTTAGTAATCTTTCTTCAAGGTCAATGTACCGATAGTGCAACAGAATCGCCGTTTAGTGCCTCTGCCTTTCGACTACTTTTAAGCCTTGAGTGGAATTTAGTGTCTGTCTCTGTCAACGTTACAGATTTGCGATCGTAGCAACCATACTCCGAACGGCTCGATCAATGCCAGAATAAACGGCAGGTCGTTCTGGATGTAAAATGCAGGATCTTTCGACTCAACGCCTGATTCTTGTGCTGCAATCAGACCCAACCTATAGGCATCTGATTCAAGAAGTGCTGGCTGAAAATGAGATGAACCCTCAGATAGTAACGATGGGTCACACTCAGGAAGCCTTAAATTTCCTGCGGCGTGAGGGGCCGTATGCTACGAGTCAACGCCCCGACCTGATCCTGTTAGATCTGGATCTGACGGGTGAACCGATGGGTTATGACCTCCTCTCTATGATCAAAACAGCTCCCGACCTGAGGCGTATTCCCATCATTGTGTTGACAATGTCTGACCGATCAGAGGACATCTTCAAGACCTATGCGATTCAAGGCAATTGCTATGTTATCCGCCCGGGCGATCGCGACCAGTTGATTCAAACCATTCGTCGCATTGAAGACTTTTGGCTAAAAATTGTAACGCTCCCCCAGGAGTAAACACTTCTCTATATTGAAATAGTTTTGAACCTATTTGAAGGAATCGAAATAAGCCAAAACCTTTTATCGAGCAGATGTTTTTTTGTGTGGAATTAAACTGCTTTATTGCAAGATTTGGCATTTTATTTCGAGTCTTTTCAAGCTTTAGTTTTATTTAACAACTTTCTCCCAAGTTGGTAAGTTTGATGTTCTATCGTCAGATAGAGCAGTGTTAAATTCTTTTGAATTTCACGCTATAAAACTGACGCTTCTTCTAAGAAGAGCGGGAGATAACAAACATGAGCAGCCAGTCCCTAAGCATTTCAGACAATCATCTTTCAAGCTTAAAACAACCCTCTCTCCATACTTTGAACCAGGTGCAGCCTCACGGTGCAATTCTGGTGCTGCAAGAGCCAGATATGACGGTTTTACAAGCAAGCCGGAATGTCTCAAAGCTCGTTGGAAGACCGGCTGAAGACTTGATTGGGAAAACTCTGGAGGATATCTTTGACTCCTATCAGGCTGATAAATTACTGCAAGGGCTAGCTGCCGAAAACTTGGATTTGATGAATCCTTCGAAGGTTTGGATTCGTCGAGTTGGGGATGATTATGGTGTATTTGATGCGATCGCTCATCGCAGTGCAGATGGCTTTTTGGTGCTGGAATTAGAGCCGTCTTTACTTCAAGAAAATATTCCTTTTTTGGGCTTTTATCATTTAACACGCGGCTCCATTCATCAATTGGAAGCAGGCGCGAATTTAACCCAATTTTTTCAAACCATTGTGCAAGAAGTCCGAAGTGTGACGGGGTTCGATCGCGTCATGCTCTATCGCTTTGACCAAGATAACCATGGCGAGGTCGTAGCTGAGGACAAAGCTCCTGAGATGGAGCCTTATATGGGGCTCCACTTCCCCGAGTCAGATATTCCCCTGCCCGCTCGCAAAATGTTCATCTCCAACTGGATTCGCACCATTCCAGACGCGACGGCTGAGCCTGTAGATATTTACCCACCGATCAATCCTCAAACCCATCAGCCCACTGACCTCACCCAGTCTATTCTGCGCAGTCCATTCCCCTGTCACCTTGAGTATCTGCACAACATGGGGGTGGGCTCCTCCCTCACGATTTCCTTAATGAAGGATCAAAAGCTGTGGGGTTTAATCGCTTGCCACCATCGCACCCCTCGGCAAATTCCCTATGAGCTGCGTAAAGCCTGTGAATTTTTGGGTCGCGTGATTTTCTCGGAAATTGCCAACCGAGAAGAAGAAGCCGACCACCACTACCGCATGAAGCTGTCTCACGTGCAAACGTCGTTGATTAATGCGATGTCGCGGCATGACAACTTTATTGATGCGCTGGTGCAGGGCGACCCCAATTTATTGGATTTAGCCAATGCATCTGGGGCGGCTGTCTGCTTTAACGGGCGGTGGACGATGATAGGCCGGACTCCTTCTGAGGAGGAGTTGACCTATTTGACTCAGTGGTTGGCCAAACATGTGTCTGAAGATGTGTTTTACACAGATTCTCTGCCGCAGATTTACTTTGAGGCTGAGCGGTTTAAACACATCGCCAGCGGCCTGCTAGCAATTCCCATTTCAAAGCGAAGTTTTGTTCTATGGTTTCGTCCTGAGGTCATCCAAACCGTCAATTGGGGGGGAGACCCAAACAAAGCTTATGTGCTGAAGGGAACCGATGTAGAAGATGTTCGGTTGTGTCCCCGACAGTCATTTGCGTTGTGGAAGGAAACGGTGCGTCTCAAGTCACTGCCCTGGCAAGCGGCTGAAGTGAAGGCAGCATTGGAATTTCGCAAGGCGATCGTCAATATTGTGCTGCGACAAGCCGAAGAGTTGGCGTTCCTGGCACAAGATTTGGAGCGATCGAACGCAGAGCTGAAGAAGTTTGCCTATGTCGCGTCCCATGATTTGCAGGAGCCACTCAACCAGGTAGCCAACTATGTGCAGCTGTTAGAGATGCGCTATGACAGCGCTCTCGATGAGGATGCGAAGGAGTTTATCAACTTTGCAGTGGATGGCGTTGGGTTGATGCAAACGTTGATTGATGACGTGTTGGCTTACTCTAAGGTAGACCTGAAGGGCATTGAGTGCCAGCTCACGAATGTCGAAGATGCAGTGACCCAGGCGATCGCCAATTTGCGTAGTCGCATTGGCGAAACCCAGGCAACCGTGACCTATGATGCCATGCCGCAACTGGTAGCCGATCGCACTCAACTAATGCAGCTGTTCCAAAACCTGATTGGTAACGCGGTTAAATTCCGTCAATTTGAGCAACCTCCCCGGATTCACATTAGCGTTGAGCGAACGGAGGAATCTTGGAAATTTGGAGTCCATGACAATGGCATTGGCATTGATCCAAAATTTAGCGATCGCATCTTTGTGATCTTCCAACGGCTTCACACCCGCGACGAATATCCCGGCTCTGGAATGGGGCTGGCCATCTGCAAAAAGATTGTTGAGTGCCATCGCGGACAGATTTGGGTCGAATCGGAGCTGGGTCAAGGTGCAACATTCTACTTCACATTGCCCGTGGGAGGGTTAGATCCGAGCCATGCTAACCGATGGAAGACGCAAAACTATCTTTTTAGTGGAAGATAATTTGGGTGATATTCGCCTGATTCAAGAAGCGCTCAAAAATACCGCCGTAGAGTGTGACATTGCGATCGCCCGTGATGGGGTAGACGCCATGGCCTACCTACGGCGGGAGGGAGACTACGAAAATGCCGTCCGTCCCGACCTGATTTTGCTGGACTTAAATTTGCCTCGCAAAGATGGTCGGGAAGTACTGGCTGATATCAAGGTAGACCCTGAGTTGTGCCACATTCCAGTGGTTGTGCTAACAACCTCCCGTAATGAAGAAGACATCCACAACAGCTACGACCTGTATGTAAACTGCTACATCTCTAAATCTCGTAACCTTAGCCAATTGTTTAAGATTGTTCGGGGGATAGCGGAATTTTGGTTAGAAACAGTCGCCCTACCCTCATAAAGTCCATCACTTGTCCAGTCGAGAGCATTCTGCTGATTGAGGATAACCAAGCCGAAGCTCGATTTTTGCAGGAAATCCTCAAGGGCAGTCTCCTACACCAAGCCCAACTCACCCACGTTAATCGGTTGGAAGAAGGCATGGCTCACTGTGAGCAGCATCCAGTCGATATCATTTTGCTGGATCTCACCCTTCCCGATAGCTACGGGTTAGCCTCCCTGGATAAACTGTTGGGAAAGGCGCCTGGCATTCCCATCGTGGTTTTGACCAATACCAATGATGATGATCTGGCGGTAGAAGCGGTGCGTCGAGGCGCACAGGATTATTTAGTCAAACGGCAGGTCAACCAGGACTTGCTGGTGCGATCGCTGCGGTATGCCATCGAGCGGCAGCAGGGAGAAGTAGCGCTGCGCGAAGCCAATGAAACGTTGGAACAACGGGTGCAACAGCGAACGGCTGAACTCGATAACGCCAATACGCTCTTGCTACAGGAAGTTCAAGAACGCAAGTCCGTTCAAGAACGACTGACGCTGGCCCAACAAGCGGCCAAAATGGGGACGTTTGAATGGAATTTGGAAACCAATCAAGTCATTTGGTCTCCAGAGCTGGAAACGCTGTACGAGGTTGAACCGGGCAGCTTTGGGGATACCTATGAATGCTGGCTCAACACCCTTTATGAGGACGATTGCCCCACCATTGAGCAAGCACTTCACCAGGCGATTGTCGATCAACAGCCGATCAATGTGGAATTTAGAGTCATCCAGCCAAGGGGTAGTCTTCGTTGGATTAGCGTGAAAAGCAATGTCTATCACGATGCAAAAGGCATGGCCCAGCGCATTGTCGGCATCCACATGGACATTACTGAAAAGAAACAGTTTGAAGCGCAGTTTCTGCGGGCACAGCGACTCGAAAGCTTAGGAACCTTAGCGAGTGGCATTGCCCATGATCTGAACAATATCCTGACGCCCATTCTCGGGGTAAGCCAACTCCTTCCCCTCAAATTTCCAACCATGACCGAGCAGACCCACCAACTGCTTGACATTCTAGAGACCAGCGCCCGCCGTGGCAGTTCCCTCATCAAGCAAATTCTATCGTTTGCGAAAGGGGTTGAAGGGAAACGCATTAGCCTGCAAGTGGCTCACATCCTGCAAGAAATTCGTCAGATCATGGGTCAAACGCTGCCCAAATCGATCGAAATTTGGTTGGATTTGAGTTCCAATCTCTGGATAGTTGAGGGAGACGCAACTCAACTGCATCAGGTTTTTATGAATCTTTGCGTCAATGCGCGGGATGCGATGGCTCAGGGCGGTTCCATTATCATTCAAGCTGAAAATCTAGAGCTAGATGACACGGCTGCCCGCACGTTTCTAGAAGCTCGACCCGGACGCTACATTCGCGTTACGGTGACTGACACGGGCAAAGGAATTTCTCCTGAAAATCTCTCCCGCATTTTTGATCCATTCTTTACCACAAAAGAGATTGGCAAAGGCACTGGACTTGGTTTATCTGCGGTCGTGGGTATTGTCAAAAGCCACGGAGGGTTTGTTGATGTGCAAAGCGAGGTCAACAAGGGGAGTGAGTTTTCCATCTATTTACCTGCCAGTCAAATAGACGTAGCACTGGCTGCGGAGAACGTGGATATTCCTCTGGGTCATCGAGAGACGATTTTGATTGTGGATGATGAGGCCGCGATTCGAGAAGTGGTGCGCACGGTGCTGGAAACCTATCAGTATCGCGTTCTCGCGGCAGAAAGTGGCACTGAAGCGATCGCCCTCTATCAAACCTACAAAGATGACATTGATCTGCTCTTAATCGACATGATGATGCCTGGTATGGATGGAGTCACCCTCCTGTCGTTGCTTCACCAAATTAATCCTAATGTGAAGGCGATCGCCATGAGTGGTTTGGGTTCTACCAGAATGACCGAGCGCGCAACATCTCTTGGGTTTCAAGATTTTCTCTCTAAACCCCTAGCCACCGAAGATCTCTCACAAGCCCTGCGCCGCTGTTTAGATGGGTGAAATGAGCAAGATACATGACTTAGGCTGTCGTCTAAATCATCCCAAGCTGATACATAGAAACTATGACAACTCAATATACAGGTAATATTGAGACTCCGATCACAAAGGCAATTGAGCAAGCTGGCACAAGTATTGTTGGCATTCTGTGATCTTTACGACCAAGCCATCTGATTGACTTCGCAACACATAAAAACATACGGAAAGATTTTAGCAATTCAGATTGAGCGGCGTATTATACAGAATAATTCGGCATAAGTAGTGAATCTAGGGTATTATGCCGAATTATTCTGCCTATCTACCCAAAACTAGGATATTAGGCAGAAGATTTCAGTCTAATAAGTTGTTAGCTTGCTAAATCTTGGACGAGGAAGTGCTTCAGTCTTCACCACAACATGAATGGCAAGTTTGATTTGCTAAAGTCCTGTTGTTCTAAGCTTTACATCAACAGAACTCGTGAATATGAGCAGCAAGATATATTACAGTAGTAAGAACGGGGTGCGGCTATAGCTACACCCCTAAGAACACTCAATTTGCTGAAGCCCCTTAGACTCCTACCTCTTTGGGGCTTCTCGTTTAGCCTTTAGGCGGATATGGGTCATTCCCATACGACCAAGCTTCACGAATTTGACCATTGGGGCGATGGATAACCAACTCTGATCCCTGGGACTGGGCGACGGGCTTTCCAGCATCAATGGCTCCACCTTGAGTGTTGTGAGTGCTGAGAGGATTAGAATTTCCCTCAACCTTCACAGCCCAAGCACCGTTGTAAGGTACCACATGAACTTTTGACATAATCTGTCCTTTGTGGGATGTTTGTACCCACGTTAGGTTTACAATACATATTGTAGCGCAAATTTGTAAACCGACCACCTTATGATTGGCACTCGTATTAAGCTTGCTCGAAAAAAAGCTGGCTATTCGTTGCGTAGTTTAGCCGAAGTTCTGGATGGCAAAGTGTCCGCACAGGCGATTGGCAAATATGAACGTGGTGAAATGGCTCCTAGTTCTGATGTTTTACTAGCTCTGAGTAAAGCATTAGGGGTTACCGTTGCTTACCTAATGAATAGTCAAGGTATTGAGCTGACTTCTGTTGATTTTCGTACTAAAGCAAGTACGACTGGAAAAGATCGTGCTCGTGTTGAAACTGAGGTTATCGAATGGGTAGAGCGTTACCTGCAAATTGAAGGCATTCTTGAAATAGACGGAACCCATTGGAAAAAGCCTTTTGAGCAATTAGAGGTGATTTCCTCCATTGAGGAAGCCGAGGACATCGCTAACCGTGTGCGCGATCGTTGGAAGTTAGGTTGTGATCCAATCCCCAACATGACTGAGCTTCTTGAGGAAAAGGGGTTGAAAGTTCTCATTGTTGATCTTCCAGAACGAGTGTCAGGTTTTACTTGTCTTGTAGCAAGACGAGGAGATTTAGCTCCTTTACCAGTGATTGTGGTCAATAAAAAATGCTCATTGGAACGTCGAAGATTAACCCTTGCCCATGAACTATGTCATCGATTAATTGATCCTCAAAGGTTATCCGAAAAAGATGAAGAGTATGTAGCAAATCGATTTGCAGGAGCATTTCTTATGCCCCGTTCTCATTTGGAGAAGGAAGTTGGTAAGCACCGAAACTCACTTGGATATAGAGAATTGATTTCTCTTAAACGGATCTACAGAGTTAGCGGTGCAGCACTGATTGTGCGCCTACGTGATATTGGCATTATCTCTGGTTCTGTACTCACTTATATGTTCCAATCGGTAGCTCGAACTTGGCGCACTAATGAACCAGAGGAATTGGAACCGAATGATAAAAGGGGAGAATATGAACAACCTCGCCGCTTTGAAAGGTTGTGCTATCGTGCGTTAGCCGAAGATTTGATTTCGCTCTCGAAAGCAGCAGAACTGTTACGTTACTCAATTGAAAAAGTAGAAGCTGGACTAAAGGGACCGAAATCAGTAGATGCGAATTCTTATTAGTGACACATCTTGTTTGATCGACCTTCGTAAAGCCTCCTTACTGGAGGCTTTTGTTCAGCTTCCATATGATTTGGTGATTCCTGATGTCTTATTTGAGCAAGAACTAGTAAATTTTTCAGATTCTGAGAAAGAGCTTTTAGAGAGAGCATTAAGAGTTGCAAGCTTATCTGGTGAGGGAGTTATCAAAGTCCAAAATGTGAATCGCGACTATCCTGCCTTAACGTTAAACGACTGTTTTGCTTTCGTTATCGCAGAGCAGACCCCAAATTGCATTTTAATGACTGGAGATCGTAACCTCCGTGACTTGGCGACTAGTTCTGGTGTAGAGGTTCACGGGGTTCTTTGGGGGATTGACGAAATGTACAGTGCAAAATCTGCTACAGTCAACCAACTATACTCAGCACTTCTGTTCTTTAGAGCAGATTCTACTGTGAGGCTTCCTGACAAGGAGTTGAACCGATGGATTGAACGATATCAATCTTTGATAAGTGGTTAAGGTAATTCTTCAAAAGTGAGTACTTTGTGCTGCCGCAAGCTAACACTGCGTTGGTGCGGACGGAACAGAAGTTGTCGGTGAGAGTTTGAGGTTATCTGCCGCCGCACAACTTCACCGTTAAGCAACCGCTAAATTACAGAACCCTCAGCTTTTTTGGCCATGTTTTTTCGCTATACCTACGAAGCATGGCCCAACTGCATAAGTGCCATCCAAGTGGAGTGAGCAATGCCCACCCCACTCTTAAGACTAGTTGGGATTGTCTTTTTGAAATATACCGAATGCGGCGATCGCTCCTGCATCAAGGGCGATCGTTGAGGCGACGGGATTTGTAGCCCGACGATAGAGAACTGATATTCGTATCCTGCAAAAGTGTCCAGGGGCAAAAGGATGTGGGAACACCGAGATGAAAACGTTCTCATAGAACCTTCACCCACGTTTTAACGAGAACCAGCATCCTAAAGATACATAACCCGGACTTAGCCCAAATCGGGGATTGGTCTGGATTTTCGGGACCAATGGGAGCCAGATCCCTGTCGTTTTCCGGCCACAGTAAGTTTTTAGATTAGGGATTGTTCTCCCTAGCCCTCATGACTTGCTGAGGGTCAAACCAAGGATTGCCCCCGAAATCTACCTATCTTTCGAGCCGCGAAGGAGCCATCTTTGTTTCCATTAACCTCGCCCCCACATTCCCTCATTCGTTTACCGTTTCGTTCTCGGCAAAAATCTTATTTCTCCACCCTATCGGCTTTACATCAGAAACCAGATGCATTGGAACACTATCTAGGGCAAAGACGACCACGGATCGTGCTTTACTCCCACGACACCATGGGGTTGGGGCACAAACGCCGAAACCTGCTGATCGCCCAAACCCTTGGAAGCTCTGATCTTGAGGCTAATATTTTGATGATCAGTGGGATGCGAGACGCCAGCGATGTGTCCACTCCCGATGGGGTTGACTGTCTAACGTTGCCTGCACTCTGCAAACGAGAGGATGGCCATTATCAATCCCGACGATTGAGGCTGGATCTTGAGGAAATAATCGGCTTGCGATCGCAACTGATTCGTACAGCCGTCAAAAACTTTCAGCCCGATGTCTTGATAGTAGACAACGTACCGCGTGGCGCCATGCGGGAACTAGACCCCACCCTAGAGTATGTGCAATCTCAACCTCACATCCGCTGCGTGCTGGGCCTACGAGACGTGCTGGATACTCCTGAAGCCGTACGACAAGATTGGCGACGGGGCGACTATACCGAGGCATTGCTTCACTATTACGACGCCATTTGGATTTACGGCGATGCCAACCTTTATGACCTGCGACAGGAATACGACCTATCGGCAGACATCACCACAAAAATGAAGCCTTTGGGCTATCTTAACCAGCGCCCCCGCTTGCAATATGTTCGTTCCAGCGTGCGCGCCAGCCTGGATGCCCTCAACCTGCCCAACGATAATCTGGTGCTGTGCTCGGTAGGAGGCGGCCAAGATGGAGCCGCTCTGGCCCAATCCTTCGCTCAAGCCACCTTCCCAAAAGCAATGACTGGCGTGTTGTTGACCGGCCCTTTTATGCCGCCTGAAGTTCGAAAAACTCTCCTCGCTCAAGTGGCTCATAATCCCCAACTGCACATTGTAGATTACCTCGAAGAACCCACCCTGCTATTGGAACAAGCCAGTCGGGTCATTGCCATGGGTGGCTACAACACAACCTGCGAAATTTTGTCTTTTCAAAAGCCTGCTCTGCTGGTGCCCCGTATCACCCCTCGACAGGAACAGTGGATTCGAGCTGAACGGCTGCAAAAGCGGGGCTTAGTCGATGTGCTGCATCCCGATAACCTCAGCCCTGCAACGTTGACCGAATGGCTCCATCAACCTATTCCTCCTGGCCAGGTTCGTTCCCCAGTGAACCTGAATGGTCTTAGCAATTTGTTGATAGAGGTGCGACACCTGCTGATGACAACCCCGCTCTCTGCCCCTCACGCCTCTTGAAGAGTATTTCGTTTTGAGTGTTGAGTTGACGGCATCCCTCAAAGTTTAAAACTCTAATTCCAACAGGACTGACGCAGTTGAATGATGTTTGCATCATTCAACTCCCTAGTTTTTCGGATGAAGTGCGTCAGTCCTATCAAAACTGGACTTACGCATTGGTGTTGTGGGTAGGGTGCGTCGCACCCTACCCACAACACCAACACACCAGATTTAGTGGGCTTGCGTCAGTCCTATCAAAATTGAAAACCCAAATCTCAAAAGTCAACGCTCATGCCTTCTCCCAAAGTCGCTTATATTGTCAAACGCTATCCCCGCTACTCGGAGACTTTTATTGTTAACGAAATTCTGGCCCACGAAGCGGCAGGCTTAGATCTACACATTTTTGCACTGCGTCCCCCATCGGATACCCACTTTCAAGACAAGATTGCGCAGGTGAGGGCTCCCGTCACCTATTTGAGCAAGCCTGTCCAGGGGCGGATGAATGCTTCCGTCACCAGCCAAATGCCAAATGCAGCCACCTACTTGTGGGCGGAACTGCAAGAAGCGGCAAAGGTCATTCCAGATTTGTGGTTGAAGCTGGGCTATGCCGTTGGCGAGCGAGCCAGTGTGGTGTATCAGGCGGTCTGGCTGGCCCAAGAAATTCGGCAGCGAGGCATTACGCATTTGCACGCCCACTTTGGCAGCGTCGCCACCAGTGTTGCCCGACTAGCCGCCTACTTTGCAGATGTGTCCTACAGCTTTACAGCCCACGCCAAAGATATTTTCCACAATGACGTTGAATCCGATGATTTGCGGCGAAAGCTGCGAGATGCCGCAACAGTAGTGACGGTGAGCGATTACAACGTGGCTCATTTGCAGCAGCAGTTTGGCTTAGATGCTGGGAAAGTCCAGCGTATCTACAATGGCATGGACTTGGGTGACCTGCATTACCAGCCGCCAACCCAGCGGGCACCGCGCATTCTATCGGTGTGTCGGCTGGTGGAAAAGAAGGGGCTAACGTACCTGATTGAAGCCTGCGGACTGCTGAAGCAATGGGGCTGTGAATTTACCTGTCAGATTGTAGGCACCGGGCCAATGGAACAGGAGTTGCGATCGCGCATCACGGCCCTGCATCTCAATCACTGGATCGAAATCGTCGGTCCCCGCCCCCAGAGAGAAGTCTTTGCCCTCATGCAGGAAGCCGCCGTATTTGCCGCCCCTTATGTCATTGGCAAGGATGGCAACCGAGATGGTCTGCCCACTGCTTTACTTGAGGCCATGACCTTAGGGACTCCCTGCATCGCCACCAATGTCACCGGTATTCCCGAAATCATTCGTGACGGGGAAACGGGGCTGCTCGTGGCTCAGCAAGATGTGGAGGGTTTAGCCAGAGCGATGCAAACGCTGCTAACTCAGCCACAGCTGAGAACCGTACTCGCTACCCAGGCTCGACACCTCATCGAAACCAAATTCGACATTACCTGCAATGCAGCAGAGCTTAGAGCTTGCTTTCAACCGGGTGCGATCGCCGCACCTGCACTTCAGGAGGTTTAGACCTATGCGTATTGCCTACATCTGCGCCGATCCGGGGATTCCCGTGTTTGGACAGAAGGGCTGTTCCATCCACGTGCAAGAGGTAATTCGCGCCTTGCGGCAGCAGGGAGCCACCGTGGAGCTATTTGCTGTGCGATGGGGAGATGACCCCCCGGCAGATCTCGCAGATTTGAAAGTTCATCGACTTCCCCCCATCCCGAAAGGAG
Source organism: Leptolyngbya sp. AN02str (assembly GCF_050565595.1). NCBI lineage: Bacteria > Bacillati > Cyanobacteriota > Cyanophyceae > Leptolyngbyales > Leptolyngbyaceae > Leptolyngbya > Leptolyngbya sp. AN02str. The sequence goes on from NZ_JBNXVR010000041.1 coordinate 40,922, forward strand.
AACCGGGTTTAAGGGAGCAAATTGCCTTCGCCATCAATCCCGATTTGCAAACCGAGCTGCACCTGAGCGGTCCCTTTGACCTAATTTATGAGCGCTACTCTCTGTGGAGCTACAGCGCTATGGAATTTGCCCAGACCATGAGAATTCCCGGCATTTTGGAGGTAAATGCACCGCTGATCGAAGAGCATGCCAAGCACCGTGGCCTAGTGCATCGGGAAACGGCGGAACAAGTCGCCGAACGAGTATTCCATGCCGCCACGGGGATCGTGGCCGTATCGGAAGAAGTCAAAGGGTATCTGCATCGCTGGGGTATGGCCGATAAAGTTCAGGTTATTCCCAATGGGGTGAATCACCGTCGCTTTACCACCCACCGACAATCTGTAATTCCCAAAAGTTCAGATATTTTCACCGTAGGCTTTGTCGGCTCCCTCAAGCCCTGGCATGGTCTTTCCTGTTTGGTGAACGCCTTTGCCCAACTGCATCAATGGGTGCCCCAGTCGCGACTGTTGATTGTGGGAGAGGGTCCCCAGCGAGACACCCTTCAAGCAGATTTGGAACACCGGGATTTGTTACACGTCAGCCACCTCACTGGCGCTGTGCCACCGTCAGATATTCCTGCCCTCTTGGCGTCAATGGATGTGGCAGTCGCACCTTATCCCGCCAATTTAGATTTCTACTTCTCACCGCTAAAAGTGGTGGAATATATGGCAGCGGGGCTGCCGGTAGTCGTGAGTGATATTGGGCAGTTGTCCCATCTGGTCGCCCACGGCAAAACCGGGTGGCTGTGTCCGCCAGGACATGAAGGGGCGTTGGCCGATGCTTTAGCACAACTCTGGCGTTCTCCGGAACTGCGGCAACGGCTAGGGCAGGCGGGACGGCAATACATCCTGACCCATCACACCTGGGAGATGGTGGCACAGCGGATTTTAACCATGGCCTTTGGACAGGTTTTTCCTGAGAACCAATATCCAATCCCAGAGACGGGCCAATCCCTTCCTGGAAAAGGTAGGAGTGGGTTCGCCCAGGCTTTACAACCCACCTCCCCTTCACCGGAGGGGGGCGTTTACCACGAGAACTTGAAAAGATGAACCGAACGACTCCTATCCAACAAGCGGTTCCTGGATTGTGGCGTTTTGTGCGCCGTTTCTGGCATGATATTCGCCCCCAATGGCCCTTGCTGATGGGCTCTGGCATTGCTCTGTTGGCGGAAGTAGGCTTGCGAGTGATGGAACCATGGCCCCTGAAGGTGATCTTTGACGATGTACTGATTCCTCCCCAGAGTGGTCGAAGCGCTGTACCTTGGCTAGAAGCGCTGGACCCAGTTCTGCTGCTAACTGTAGCAGTGGTGAGCATTGTCGCCATTACTGGACTGCGGGCAGTGGCCACCTACTGGAGCACTGTTAGCTTGGCCATTGTGGGCAGTCGAGTCATGATGCGGGTGCGCGATCGCATCTACCGACACTTACAACGACTTTCTCTGGGCTACCACCACCAGGCTCGCAGCGGAGATTTAATTATCCGGGTCAGCAGCGACGCCAGCCGATTGCAGGAAATCTTGCTGACGGCAGCCCTGCCTTTAGCAACAAGTATTCTGACCCTAACGGGCATGGTCATCGTCATGGCCTGGTTGGACTGGAAGCTGACCTTGCTCTCGTTGATGACGTTTCCCCTGTTCTGGCTTGCAGCAACCCGGTTCAGCCAGCGAATTCGCCATGCTTCCTACCAGCAACGGCAGCAGGAAGGAGCCGTAGCCGCCACAGCAGCAGAGTCCCTCGCGGCAATCAAGCTGGTGCAGGCTCTGTCTCTGGAAAATGCCTTTGCCGATGTCTTTGCCCAGCAGAACCGTCGCAGCTTAGAAGACAGTGTTCAAACTAAGCGTCTTGCGGCCCACCTGGAACGCACAGTGGATGTGCTGATTGCCCTGGTAACTGCGCTGGTGCTGTGGTACGGCGCTCGCCTAGTGATTCAGGATGCCCTCACTCCAGGGGATGTGCTGGTGTTTATGACCTATCTAAAAAACGCCTTCAAACCCGTCCAGAACTTTGCGAAGTACACCGGACGTTTAGCGAAAGCTGCCGCCTCTGGGGAGCGCATTCTAAATGTGCTGGAGCAAACCCCAGAAGTTGCTGATCTGCCCTACGCCCAGCCCGCCCCCATCTTGCGGGGGGCAGTGCGGCTGGAAAACCTCCATTTCGCCTATGCGCCAGGACGTGAGGTGCTGAAGGGCATTTTTCTCTCGGTGCAACCAGGGCAACAGGTGGCGGTGGTTGGCCCTTCTGGGAGCGGCAAGTCTACCCTGATGAGTTTGCTGTTGCGGCTTTATGATCCAACAACGGGACGGGTGCTGATCGACGACAAGGATATTCGCGACTACACCTTGGACAGCTTTCGTCCCCAAATCAGCGTAGTGCTACAGGAGAGCTTGCTGTTTGCCGCTACCCTTCGGGAAAACATCGCCTACGGCATTGCCGGGGTCAGCGGTGCAGACATTGAAGCCGCTGCCCGGTTGGCGAATGCTCACGAGTTTATTACCGCTCTGCCTCAAGGCTACAACACGATAGTTGGGGAACGGGGAGCAACCCTATCCGGTGGACAACGGCAGCGAATTGCGATCGCACGAGCCGCCATCCGCCGCACCCCCATCCTAATTCTCGATGAACCCACCACAGGTCTGGACAAAGCCAACGAACAGGCGGTGGTGGATGCTCTGCGAAAGCTATCTCAAAATCGCACCACGTTTCTCATCACCCACGACCTGCATCTTGCAACCCAGGCGGATCAAATTCTTTACATAGAGCAGGGTCAGGTCTTGGAACAGGGCACCCATCAAGCGTTGATGCAGCGGAATGAGGCCTATGCAGCTTTGTTCAGAATGCAATCTGTCATTCGGGAAGAAGTAACTCCAATGAGTTAACGTCAGGTCTGGATCAGCCGGGATCCCTATCTTGGCGTGCGCAATGTGCATACAAAAGCCGACTGCCGGGTTGATAAGCACCCTCAATCTTGACCGCTTGAGAATCGATGAGGACGAAACTGGGCCTGCCACTCTGCGCTTGCTTGAGGCGGACCCATTGGCGCAAGTACCAATAGATACGCTTCCAAGTGACATCGAGCCACCAAGTGCGAAAGATAGGTGTAAACGGTTTGCTATTGATACATACACCACCGCGCAATCATGGGCTGTATGACAGGCCACGGAGATTAAATTCATTGACAGGGGCATAATAGGGCAGATCTGCTGTGTGCCGGACTGTTCTGCTTATGTTCCTGCGGGTTAGCAGAGGGTAATATCCATAGTCTGAATTGGGTTCAGGACTTACGCCGTTGAATGATGTTTGGAGCGCTAAGCGCTCCAAACATCATTCAATCCCCTGGTTTTTCGGATGAGTGCGTGAGTCCTAGGGTGATTAGGCTTATCTTTCGGAGGTGTCCTGCGAGTACCTCTTAAAAAATGACTCACCCCGCTATTTCAAAGAGATGATGTAACCTGTCATCCTGGCAAAGATAAAGTTTTTTTCAGAGGTGAAAGACACATCGATACACTAAAATCTTTCCTCCTTTGATTTTCGCTTGCATGAGTATGGCCGCACAAGCAAAGACCCTGTGGATTGATGAGAAAAGGTAAACCATTTCTGAGGTGTATTCGATGTTATTTCGCAAGTTTTTTGTGCTGAAAAGAGTCCTTTATTTGTCAACTGTTTTTATCTTGACGACGTTACTGTCGGTCATGAGCTCCACATGGCTGAAGGCGCAAACTTTAGATCTCACCCAACCTCATGTTTTTTATGTCGCACTGAATGGAAGCGATACGAATGAAGGCTCCTTCGAACATCCTTGGGCTACTGTGAACCATGCTGCTGCTGTATTAAAAGCAGGGGAAACCGTATACGTTCGTGCTGGCACCTACCCTCTAACTCAACAGATCCATGCGAAAAATTCTGGTACTGCCGATCAATGGATTACTTATCGAGCATTTCCCCAAGAACAGGCTATTTTAGATGCACAGTCCGTCAGGGTGGCTCCTCCTTCTGGCCAGCCCCCTTTTGCTCAGGACCAGGGAGCTTTTCAGTTAGAAAATGTTCAATATGTCCAAGTGCAGGGACTAAAAATTATTAACTCCCACAATTCTGGAATTACTGTCAGAAATAGCGCCCATATAAAACTTTATAATAATCAAGTCGAAAACACTTTCTCACCAGGAATTGGTGTTTGGCACAGTGAGGATCAAAAGGTCATTGGCAATACGGTGGTCAACGCTAATTGGCTTGCCATGGCTGACTTTCTGTATACCCATGCGGAGGCTCCGCATGAGGCCATTTCCCTCGGCAGTGTAACTGATTTTGAAGTTTCCTATAACTTAGTGCGAGACGGAAAAAAAGAAGGGATTGACGTTAAGGAAACGAGTAAGCATGGAATCGTACACCATAACTACGTGCACCATATGGCACGACAAGCCTACTATGTGGATATTTCTGGCGGCATCTTAGAAAATGTCGAAGTGCTGAACAATGTTGCGCATGATTGTAAAGGTGCTGGATTTGCCATCTCTGTAGAAGGAAGAGGCAATGCAGCAATGAGGAATATTCGATTCCATCATAATTTACTCTACAACAACTCAGGAACTGGGATAATTTTCTCTAGATGGGGCGGCGACGGTTTGCGCGAAAATATCAAGATTTACAATAATACGGTTCATCACAATGGTCACGGAGAACCTAATCCCGGCGAAGCTTTTCATTGGATTACTGGTGGGCTATATCTGTTCTCAGGAAGTCTGCAATCTGTTGAAATCAGACACAACATTTTTAGCGAAAACTCCGGTTTTCAAATAGGATATAGCGATCGCCACTTCGCCAATTCTTCTAACATTCGCGACCTTTCCAACAGCTCTCCCAATCAAAATCCCACTCAGATTGAAGACGTGCTGCAACAAAAAAATATTGATATTTCTCATAACTTGATAGCTGGCCCAAACGATCCAGATGCTGCTGTTTATGCCGGATGGCCGCCCGATAACTATGCCAATATCTATGCCCTAAATGGCACCGATACCATCGTGGATCATCCTCCATTTATCGACGCCGCATCTGGCAACTTCTACCTGCGCTCCTCTCCCATTATGAACCAGGCTGGTTTAGCGCCCCATCTTGCACGACCTGAGCCAAGCATTGGAGCTTTTCCAGTTTCAGAAAATCCCGATCTATGGTGGCAATCTAATTTCCCGCCTGATTTTACTAGTAGAGCCGACTAGTGGGTTGCTTAGCAAAAATACCACCCTTTTTAGCAAGATTTGCCAAGCTAGAAAAGTCTCTCTCCTAGCGGACATGACTCGCTGTCAGAAGGCTCTGTTGCGTGTGCTGACGAATGATGAACAGCAGGAATTAATATCATGACGTTGGTGAATAAACCATTGATCAATCAACTGTAGGCATTTAAGCGAGCATGATATTAATTTCTCGCCACCAAGAACCTGGTTTTTCAAAACAATAGGACTCTATTCCTTCCAACCAAAATGAGATCTGACGAAATAACCGTGAGTACATCTGCCTTAGATCCCAACATTTCCTTTTTAGCTGACACCCTTGACCGACAACAAGCTCAGGTACAGCTGCAACCCCTCTTTCCAAATCTGCGTGAGGTCACCGCTGCCACTTTGGTCCGTCACAAACTAGGCCGTCGTGCCCTGGTGGAGTACCACCTCACCACAGTAGAGGGCTCCCTGACGATCTTAGGCAAAATTCGTGCCAAAGGTACCGATTGGAACAGCTACAAAGTTCAGCAAGCACTCTGGAACCAAGGCTTTGCCGCCAACAGGTCTGACGGTTTCTCTGTTCCCGAACCTCTGGGCGTTCTTCCAAATTGGCAGATGTGGCTTCAGCGCAAAGTCTCCGGCATTCCCGCTACGGACGTGCTGCCCACTGCTGCCGGTGTCTCCCTCGCCCGTCGCATCGCCGCCCTCGCCCACAAACTCCATCACACCCCTGTTGCTTCTCCCAAAAACCACACCCAAACTGATGAACTCCGCATCCTGCACACAGGACTCCTCCTCGTAGCTGACCAGCATCCCCACTGGCGATCGCGCATTGAAACCATCCTTCAGCACTGTGACACCGCCGCTGCAACAATTTATCCACCCACTCACCCACTCATCCACCCATGCACCCATGCACTCATCCATCGCGACTTTTATCCTGACCAAGTCCTTGTGGATCGCGATCGCCTCTGGCTGGTAGACCTTGATCTTTGCTGCCATGGTGACCCAGTCCTCGATATCGGCAACTTCATTGCCCACATTACGGAGCAAAGTCTTCGACAAATGGGTGATCCATCAGCCATGCATGAGCAGGAAGTTGCCTTACGGGAAGCATTTATTCAAGCCTGTCTTACCTCCGAAACGAGCGACCATCACTTGGATGCAAACCAACTTCGTAGGGCAATTGAGCATTACACAGTGCTGAGCTTAGTCCGCCACATTCACATCAGCAACCGCATCACCGCTCGTCAACATTTAACTGAAAGAATTCTGACCCTCTGCGAAATCCGATTGCAGCAACTTGAATAAGAACATCCGCTCAGAGGATGTTCTTAAGGTGACAATTGCGACCCGAACCGCCCCCGACATCCCCCAAAATCGGGGGCCTGTGAATGGAAAAACAGGGTCGGAAGTCCCCCAGAATTGGGGGGTGGGACGCCAATGCAGAACATTGAATACTTCTCAGCCACCCTCCCAGAAATCAGCCATGAACTTGCATAGGATCTGGGTTTTAATGGTGTCGAGGTGCTTAGAAGTTGTTATTTTTCTGACCGTCTAATTTCAAGTTGAAACAAGCCAATACACACGCTGAGCCAGAGAAAGCCAATGCTGTAGCCGGCCACCACATCTGTGGGCCAGTGAACCCCCAGATAAATCCGACTAAAACCGATACTGGCAATCAACAAAGTAGCAATACCGTAAATCAACCGCTTGTGCGATTGAAACCGCTGCACCAGCAAGTAGGCTAAAAAACCATAGAGCACCATTGCCCCCAAAGCGTGACCGCTCGGAAAGCTGTAGGAGGTTTCAGTGATCAGTTGCGACCAAAGCACAGGGCGCTCCTTCTGAAAGACTAGCTTGAACCCCGTACTCAGCACCGCCCCACCAATGCAGGTAATGGCAAAAATAGCGGCAATCCGCCACCGCCAATACCACCACAGCCAAACGACGCCAATGCAGGTCAGGGGCACCACAATAGCCGGGTCGCCCAAACGGGTCGCAGTCAGCATGACCTGATCCAGCACGGGATTAGCATACTGGTTCACCGATAGCAGGATAATTTCGTCGAAAGCAAAGGTTTCCTGCTCCAGAACCTCCTCAGCCAGATTGGTTAAGCCGAAAAGCAGAAGCAAACAAACCCCAAGCCAGGTGACCCCAGCGGTTGCAACGAACGACATCAACCGAGGGTGAACCTTGTGCACCCACAGCCTGGCTAGTTTCTTCAAGGTTTCGTACATGGTGAATTCACTCAGTCAGCATAGTCAGCTTTCAGGGTATTACTTGTCCGTACCCAAAAGCTCTATTCGGCTAGCCAATGCCTCGAAATTGACACAACCACCCTTCCGATGCTAGCGGGTGAGGGAGCATCCACTCAAAGCAAGCTTTTGCTTCAAAACGGTCATTAAGTATCGAGTTGAGAAAGGCTTGATGAAAATATCTTCTGGGGCAGCAATCTTTCGCAGATCATAGCCTCCAACTTTATAGTCCCCTGCTAGCAGAATTAGGGATAGCTGTTGCTGCTGGATGATCGACACCAAAGATGCAGTATCAGCCTGAAAAAAGTCAGCATCAACCAGCACCAGGTTGGGAGTTTGTCCAATAGCCTCGATGACAGCGCTGTAGTTTGTTGCGATCGATGTGGTCCACCCCTGAAGCCGCAGCCCTTTTTCTAGCAGGCCAGCGAGGGAAAGATGATTGGCAGTTACTAAGACACGAATCATAAGTAACGGATGATACAGGGCAAGGCTAATCCGTCCAAGGCGGTGATGGTTTGCGAACGGTGAGACGAACGTCCTGATGGCGGCGATTTCTGCGGCGACTTCGAGCGTTTGACTCATGGATCACTCTTCAGGCTACAGCGCAAAAGTAACATGAAGGTTTCAAGCATTCTCAAAAAGCTGAGGTAGAGGGTGCGATCGCGCAGGGTTTAGGCATTCATCCCAAACAGGTTGGTCGTTTGACTCGTTCCTGATTGGTTGAATCCACCGTCTGCAGGTTTTCTGGAGCCGGGAGTCCTTTCTGCGTGCCAGAAACGAAAGTCCTCTAAGGGCTATCAGACCGACTTGAGCATTGCTCAGCACCGCCGCTAGGGGGGCGCGAAGTTCGTGGGAGGCATTGGCCATGAAGGCAGGTTTAAGAGAAAATGGAACCCAATTCGGTGGATACCTCAGTCAAACCTACAATCTGTCGTTTTAGGGAACAATTCACTTCTGGATTTGGACACGGTTGATTTGGAAAGGTTTTATCCACTTGCCCTCAATGAGTTCTTTGAATAAACCCTCGAAAACAAAGTGGCAGTTTTTGGGAGCAGCTCGCACCCGAATTCTCATTTGGTATCTGGCGCTGATGTCCCTTTCTAGCGTGACCTCAGTGCTGGTGGTGCGGCAGATTCTCATCAGCCGTCTTGAGGAACGGGTACAGCAGTCGCTGCAGCAAGAAATTGAAGAATTTCGGCAGCTCAGAGATGGCAACGATCCTGAAACTGGGCAACCCTTTGATAATGATATTGAAGCGATTTTTAATGTTTTCCTATCTCGCAACATTCCCGAAGACAGTGAATATTTGATCACCATTTCGGAAGGAGAATTTTATCGAGCCAGTTCTTTAGCCTTACCCACAGCTCTTCAAGCCGAAGCTCCCTTGATTCAGCGCTGGGCAACCGTTACTGAACCGACTCAAGGGATCGAAATGACTCCATCGGGGATGGTGTTGTATCAGGTTGAGCCGGTTTATCTCTATTCCTTATCCAATGCGGTTATCCCAAACGCTCAGATTGGCGGTGTGTTTGTGGTGGCTTATCTGACAGCCGGAGAGCGGGATGAGGTGGATGAGGCGGTGCAGATTGTAACCCAGGTATCGCTAATGGTGCTGGCGATCGCATCACTACTGGCCTGGCTAGCCGCTGGCAAAGTGCTGGCCCCCCTGCGGTTGCTCAGTCAAACAGCCCGATCCATCAGCGAATCCAACCTGACCGAACGAATTCCCGTACGAGGCAGCGGCGATATTGACGAACTCGCTGTCACCTTCAACGACATGATGGATCGCATTGAGACCATCTTTAACAGCCAGCGGCAACTGCTCAACGATGTGGGGCACGAACTGCGCACCCCCATCACCATCATTCGAGGCCATCTGGAGCTCATGGGCTCTACCCCGGAAGAACAACAGGAAACCCTCGATATTGTGCTGGACGAACTGGATCGCATCAGCCGATTTATTCATGAGCTCATGCTGCTGGCTAAAGCCGAACGTCCAGACTTTCTATCTCCCGAAGTAATTGACCTAACCCTCTTTACCGAAGAACTGTTCACCAAAATCACCACCCTGGCCGACCGTCACTGGCAGCTGAGTGCTTTGGGTACAGGGCATTTCGTCGCCGATCGGCAACGCTTAACAGAGGCAATCATCAATCTGGCACAAAATGCAACTCACCACACCGAGCTAGGAGATAGAATCGCCCTCGGATCAGCGTTGCGCCAGGGGCAGGTTTATCTTTGGGTAAAAGACACCGGCGAGGGCATAGCCCCCGCTGACCAACTGTGTATTTTTGAACGCTTTGTGCGGGGCAACAGCCGCAAACCTCATCCCGAAGGAACCGGGCTAGGCTTATCCATTGTGCAGGCCATTGCTCAGGCTCATGGCGGTAAGGTCGATCTCAACAGCCAACCTGGCCAGGGGGCTACATTTACCCTGGTCCTCCCTTACAAGCCACCCTAGGAGTTGCCATCGTGAGTCGCATCTTAATCGTGGAAGATGAGCCCCGCATTGTCTCATTTCTAGTCAAGGGGCTACAGGCCAATGGATTTACGACAACCCATGCACCAGATGCAACTCAGGCCGCTAACCTGGCCCTTAGCAGCGATTTCGATCTGATGATTCTTGATCTGGGCTTACCTGACAAAGACGGCATGGTGCTCCTGGGTGAGCTAAGAGGGCAGGGATTTGGCCAACCCATCATTGTGCTCACCGCTCGGGATGATATTCATGACAAAGTGCATGGGTTTGAAGCAGGAGCAGATGATTACGTCACCAAACCCTTTCGCTTTGAAGAACTGCTGGCGCGAATTAAAGCCCGTCTCCGCACTGCCCACCTCATGGGCAATTCAAACGACAATATTTTGACCATTGGGCCCATTATGCTGGATCGGCTCACTCGACAAGTTCAGGTATCGGGCAAGCCCGTTGATCTCTCAGCTCGAGAATTTACTTTGACAGAAACCTTTATGCGCCACGCCGGACAGGTGCTTAGCCGGGAGCAATTACTTGATTTGGTGTGGGGCTATGACTATGATCCGGGGTCCAATATTGTAGATGTATATGTAGGCTACCTGCGCAAGAAGCTTCGCAGCGACTGCATCGAGACGGTGCGAGGCATGGGATATCGCATGCTGAGTCTTCGGTGAAGGGTTCAACGAATGCAGGTTCACAAACAGGTTCACAAACAGCCGCTAGTGTGATCGCACTCGCTGAATTGTCGCGATCGCATCCTTGTCCTACTGGTCTTACTCATTGGTGTTGTGGGCAGGGTGCTTCGCACTCTAACCACAACACCAACCCACCAGATTTAGTGGGCTTGCGTAAGTCCTGTTCTAGATAACGTCAGTTTCGGTTCAGGGCTTTTCTGAGGTTTGCGCGTCACGCACGCAAAAATGGGCACTTCAGCTTATCCAAAACTCAGGTTAGATAAGTTGGCAACCCATCTCCACCAGCCCCGACTGTGACACACCCACAGGTGACCCAAGTTCAAGCTATCACTGCGATCTGAGTGATAGTTTGAGATGAACATAACTGCAGAACTCCTATATGCACCGACATGGTACTGGTCTTGCCGTAAGTCTGGGATGCTTGTGCATAGCTGCCCAAGCGTTGGCTTGTGTGCCGCTGCCCCGCACAGACTCTGACCCGAATGCCGCGAATCCTCCCGAGGCCCCAACTCAAGCCCTGCCCGTTGTGATTGAGCCTCTGTTACCACCGTTAACCCAGGAGAGAGGGCAGGCCCTGGAGGCAGAAACGCAGACAGGGATGGAAACTTGGTTTGCATGGGCGGGGTTAGATAAGCTGCCCGCGCCTCCCAGATATTCTGAGGCGTTGCAAGACTACCGCGCGGAATGGAGTGCCATCCATGCGGATGCAGCGAACTTTTTGGGTTATTGGAAAAACGACGAGGGCTATCCCTATAGCCTCAACGTTTTTCCTAGCTCCACCCCAGGCAAGCTATGCATTCTGGAGTTCCAGCCAGAATGGAGCCTCGACATTTTGAATGAGGAAACAGGGGAAACTGTCAAGGATGTGATTAGCCCCGAGATCCTATCTTTTTCAGTGGCGACGGTGGAGCAAGGCATGTTCCGCAGTAGCCAGGTACGTTCACAGGACTCTGCTCTGCTCACCACCCAATATGCCGTGGGAGAAGCCTACCCAGTCATGCTATGGGGAGTGGAGGACGATCAACAACGAGTGCGAGTGATCGCCGCCAGCAGTTCCCCCATGCTGCCTCCGGATTTTTCAGAGGCGCTAGCCCCCCAGGTAGAGCAGGCTTTGGCGGCGCACGGTTGCACCGCTGGGCTCCCTGCTGAAGGCGGTAGCTAAAATCCTGCTCTCCCTCTCTTCATTTCTACCCGTAGCCCATCTTATTGAGTTGAGAGCAGGCAGCAGGTTCCCAGTGCACCTCATTCTGACCATGTATAGCTGGCGACAGCTTAGTTGAGACAAGGACATTTTTGGGGATGGCGAAGCCATCCCCAAAAATGTCTTAATCAAACTGGCTATCGCTATATCAGCTGATAGGTTGCTCAACGCAGCGTTGATGAAAATCCAGACTGTACAGCCCAAGGGTTTGCATACAGACCATTGCGTACAAGCAATTCGTCATGAGATCCCTGTTCTAGATCTGACCATTCTCCATCCCATAAATACAGTCGGCGTTGCGGATGGTCGAGAGGCGGTGGGCAATCGCAATGGTTGTTCGAGTTTGGGTAATCTTTGCCAGGGATTTTTGAATTGCCGCTTCGGTTTCGTTATCCACCGCTGAAGTGGCTTCATCGAGGATCAGAATTGGTGGGTCTTTGAGGATGGCACGGGCGATCGCCAAGCGTTGTCGTTGTCCTCCCGAAAGTTTCTGTCCCCTTTCTCCCACAATGGTGTCGTACCCCTGAGGGAGCTGCTCAATAAACTCATGGGCTTCTGCTAATTTTGCCGCTTGAATAATTTGTTCACGAGTGGCATCGAGACTGCCACAGCGAATGTTTTCGGCTACGGTTCCATGAAACAAGAACACATATGAACTTCATAGAATGGAAATACCAGTCTAATCGGGGGAAGCTAAGTCACAGAGTGTGTTGAGAATGGAACTGGCGATCGCCCCTCCAACCTGGCGTCGATAGGGCTTGGAGTAGCGCAGTAGACGCAGGAGGGTGAGTCGCGAGAGTTGCCACAAACGCTTTTTTCGTAAAGTTATCATGATATGTATCAATGCGATGAGGTACTGGCTATGCCCCTGATTCCCCTCTTAATTGGCTCATCTACTGCGTTAGGAGTTGGATATTTCTGTGTCGATCTCTACCGCAATCGGCGCAGATTGGCTGAAAAACCTGTACCGGAAGTCGATTTGACCTGTTACGAGTTGGGTGACATTCTGGATGGGAAGGGGCTTCAGTCTGTTGGTCAGATGGTTAGCCATGCAGAACATGGGATTGCGGAAGCCTCTAGTGAGTGTGCGAGCGGTGGCATTGGGCATTGTGTAGAGGCGATCGCCCATGTTATTTCTCATCATTAACTGGGCCTAACAACGTGCATCACTGGACGAGGCGTTGCTGAATTTCGCGAGTTGGCCTGATCTGGAGGGGGGGTAGCAGTGTAGGAATAAGGCGATCGCCCCACTGCCCAGGCTCATCACCACCGCCATCCGCACCATCAAACCAGGCTTCGTCATCCTCACACACCTAGCGGCTTCCCTCAATTACAAGAAATTCTTGCTTTATGTAGAAATGAGCATGTAGGGCAAAATCAGCTCAAACACCTTACCCTGCAAATACAACCGCTTGGTCGTCCCCACGAATGGGCAATCGATGAATTGTTGCACCACCAATCGTATCTCGCTCGTCATATTGGGAGAAAAGATCTGCTGCCAATCATCTCGTCGCAGCCAGGGTTGAAGCTCAAGTGAAGCAGCCGATACCTCCAGCGGCAAGTCTCCCAACGTACATCAATGTGAATCCGGGATAAGCTGAAAAACCCAGAGTTGCCTACGCGTTGTGCACGCAACTCTGGTTTTTTTCAAAGGTCACGCGTCACGCGATCTTTGAAAAAACCCTTAACCCGAACTGCCGTTACATCAGGGTTGCAGGGTCAGAAGCCTGTTTGGATAATGCCAACTCCTAGACGGAACTAGGCCAACATGACGGCTGCTGCGATCGTGATACTGAGGGCACATGATAGGTGAGGTTATGGCGATTTGTACGTTCTCCCGGATGAGTCATCAAATCGCTGAACTCCAGCATTCCACTCAATGCTCCTGTAACTAATCAGATTTTTTACTTTTTCCATTCAATTCGGAATCTAAGGCTGACAGTTTGTAGATGTAAATATCAAGCTTCACTCTAAGTTTCGGTCTTTCGGGGTCGCATCATTCCTGGGTACCGATTGTAATCACATTGAGCGTTGAATTCTTTCACCGATGTCGTTCCATAACAGATGGCAGATCTGTCATCTGAGCATCGTTCCATCTTTAACATTTTTTCACTAAGTCTTATGTCAAACTCTACTCTGGAGCGCTTTCCGCAATTGTTTGCAGGATTCGCAGCGCTGTCTCTTGCTTTGGTAATTAGTTCAGCCATTGGCGCAAAAGCTGTCCATGACGTGAAACAAACCAACGATGTGTTAGTTGTTACAGGTTCAGCCAAGCGTCCCATCCGCTCGGATTACATGATTTGGCGTTTATCCGTTTCGAGCCAAGAGCCCACTGCCCAAGCAGCCTATCGAGACCTCACCCGCCAAACTGAGCGCGTCAAGTCATACTTAAAAGACCAGAACGTGCCGGATGATGCCATCACCTTAAGTGCAGTCGAAAGTTATGCCATCCCCGCTGTTGATAGCAATGGGCGCGAAACTGGTCAAACCCTGGCCTACCGACTAACCCAGCGGGTTGAAGTTCGCTCTAACGAAATTGAGCGATACACTCAGCTTGTTCAACAAGCATCAGAGCTGCTGAATGAAGGAATTAACTTTGTCTCTGAGCCACCTCAATACTTGTATACCCAACTCAGCAGCATGCGTGTTGAAATGGTGGCTGAAGCAACCAAAGATGCTAAGGCACGGGCTGAGGCGATCGCCATCAGTACAGGAGGGCAGGTCGGGCCGGTGCGCAGTGCCGAAACGGGCGTATTTCAGATCACTTCTCGCAATTCAACAGACGTGAGTGATTACGGCATTTACGATACATCATCCATTGAAAAAGACATCACAGCGGTCGTATCGATTACGTTTAGCATGCGGTAGATTAGCGCATGCGAACGCTTCATTCGACCCTTGCACCCATGGCTATTTGAAGCATGAATTGTTGCATCGCAGTACCATGCAACAATTCATGTAAAAGCCGATTTACTCATTGCGTTTCACCTGTCTGTCTAGCATTGGGCGTGCGCAGCGTGAACGCTAGTCGATGCGATAGCGAATGAGTTGGCGAATATCGGAGGGTGCCAAATTCAGCTCTTGGGCGATCGCCTGTTCAATATCAGCAAACTCTGTAACAGGAAACTTAAATTCCATTTCCTCAAGAGGCGAGCCAACCGCACGAATACTCACCCCTGTGATGCCAGTTAAGCGGTCGATCTCTGCATCAATAGACACAATTGTTAATTGAAATGAGAGATTGACTTGATGCTGTCCAACGGCCTGGAGTTGCCTGGTCGCTGGCTGTGGTTGGCTAAGAACCTGATGGTTAATCAACCCGGTCACGAACCAAAATAGGGCACCAACCAAGGGCAGCAACAGGCTCAGTCTCCACCCCAGTGTTAGCCCTTTGGCAGTCCAGCGCATTGGATAACAACCCTTACAATAGAGAACTCGATTCGCTATTTTAGCGCTTGGCTACGGATGATAGATCACGATGAAAATTTTGCTGGTAGAAGACGACCCCATTCAACTAGAACCCCTAAAAGCAGCCTTGAGTAAATCGGGGCATGGGGTGGATGCGGTACAGGATGGTGCGATCGCCCAGCGGCTCATTGATGAGCGGCATTATGATTTGCTGATCCTGGACTGGATGCTGCCCCAGGTAAGCGGGATACAGTTGTGCCAGCACTACCGCCAATTGGGAAAAAGTTCTCCGGTGCTCTTTCTAACCGCGAAAGATGCCCTGAATGACAAAATCACCGGGCTGGATGTGGGGGCCGATGACTACCTGATCAAGCCGGTGAATGTGATGGAGTTACTGGCAAGAGTGCGAGCTTTGGGTCGGCGATCGCCCCTCTGGCAAGGCGATGTGCTCACCCTAAGCGACCTCCAGCTGCATCTGGCTACCCTCATGCTCCAACGGCAGGAAAAAGCGATTCAGCTTTCAGGGCGGGAATTTCAGCTGATGGAGTATTTGCTGCGCCATCCTCGTCAGGTGTTGTCTCGTGATCAGATTGAGCAGGCGCTGTGGGAGTGGGATATGGTGCCTGAGAGTAAAGCCGTGACCATCTTAATTCATCGGGTGAGACAGCGGTTGCAGGCCGTAGGGGCAGAAGACTGGCTGCAAACCGTGTATGGTATGGGATATTGCCTCACGGTTCCAGAGGCCGACCGTGAGTAAGCTTTAATTCCAGGAATTCCACGTGCACTTTATGCTGTTTAATCGCAGTCGTAGCAATTTAGCCACCTGGTTTACGGTGTCGATGGGAAGTATCCTGGTCTTATTTACAGGCATCCTGTACTTGCGAGAAGCCCGCGATCGCCTGCATACCTTTGATCAGTCTCTGTATAACACCAGCCAAATTATGGCAGCCGGGGTTGAGAGTTATGTCTACGCAGGACGGCAGCGCACCGATCTGGAAAATGTGCCCGTCCTGGGGGAAGATTCCTTTCCTCGCAATAGCAATCTTGTGTTTGCTCGCTGGTATACCTCGGACTTGCAACTGCTTCAGTTTTTTGGAAGTATTCCTCCCACCCAATTAACGACTCCGGCGGGGTTTCAAACCTTGCGGGTGGTTGACCCCGCGCTAGTTGACCCCGCGCTAGTTGACCCCGCGCTAGTTGACCCCGCGACGGCTGCATCCATTCCGTTGCGGCAACTCACCTTGCCGGTCTATCAAAACGATCGGTTAATTGGCTATCTTCAAATTGCGGCCTCATTGCAGTCGGTGGAAGCTCCCTTGCAACAACTCCGGTGGTTTTTGGTGGTGGGAGTGCCCTTGGCTGTGGGAGCGATCGCGCTGACGGGCTGGCTGCTGGGGGGCAAAGCGATGCGGCCCATTCATCAATCCTATGCTCAACTCCAGCAGTTTACTGCCGATGCCTCCCATGAATTGCGTGCTCCCCTGGCGGGGATTTTGAGCCACGCGCAGGTTGCCTTAATGGAACCCACCGACCCGCAGGAACAGCACAACCGCCTGACCGTGATTACAGAGGTGGCGGAGTCAATGAGCGGGCTGGTGAGCCAACTGCTGTTGCTGGCCCGCCATGAAGGGCAACTGGCTCCAGAGATGTTGCAGCCTGTAGAGTTGCAGCAGCTGATTCAACCGCTGGTGGCAGAATTTTTGCCGCAACTGGAGGGCAAACAGCAAGCTTTGCGAACGGAGTTTTGTGAAAAGGAGCTGTGGGTTAAGGCAAATCTCGATCTGTTGCGGCAGGCGATCGCCAATCTGCTTAGGAATGCTCATTGCTACACCCCCGATGGGGGCACCATTACCCTGCGATGTGCGTCAGTCCACCGCTGGGCCGTGCTTCAAGTAATTGATAACGGCATAGGAATTGACCCCAAAGATTTGCCCCACATTTTCAACCGATTCTATCGGGTCGATCAGGTGCGATCGCGCCAAGCAGGCGGGTTTGGGCTTGGCTTGGCGATCGTTCGCCAGATCGTTGAAGCCCAGGGTGGAACGGTATCTGTTCAGAGTGTTCCAGGCGAGGGAGCGCGGTTTGAAATCAAACTCCCTCTGTTGTAGCTTTGTGTTGTAGCCTTCTGTTGTAGCACGATGCATCTTTTGCCCCCGTTGGGACGGGTTGCAGCAACATATCAGATTACTGAAGCCGCCAAATTAGCCCGGTATCAGGGGAACAGGAACAGTCAAAGTTCTGTTGAAACCTTCTTGTTACTTTTACCCTGCACGCTAGAGATAGAGACAACCACACTCTAGTCTTTGGAGATTTACTATGAAACTGGGTTTTGCAATCACACTGGCCTTTGCCGCCGCTGGCGCTACCACCGCTGCAGCGATCGCCCAAACGACCATTGGGGATTTACAACAAGCGAATACCGTAGCCCTCTCTGGCGAAGTTGTGCGGGTTCAGGGAGATGATTTCATTCTCAGTGACGGTACCGGACAAATTCTAGTAGAAGCCGAAAGACGGCCCATCCGTCAGGCCAATTTACGAGCGGGCGATCGGGTCACGGTGACGGGTCGTTACGACGACGATAATAGCTTTGAAGCCCTCAGCCTCGGCCTCACCAGTGGCGAAGTCATCTATGTGTTTGATGACTAAAGGGGGCTCTTTTCTACTGCCATCCGGTGAGGAGAACCATCCTCGCCGGATGACTGGGACTCCAGAGGCACAGAGCTTTTGGGGTCCGGTTTTTCATAGTGTCGAGGTACTTAATTGGATTAATCCGATTCGTAATAAAACTCGATCTGGCTAAAATCTCGATTGATTAGATTTTGATCCTCAATAAACCAAAAGAGATAATCGTCACCAAACTGCAGCTCCATCAGTAGTCGCCCGGTAGCCGCATCTTCAATATCAGGAACCGTGCCATGCAGGTCAGGATATCCACCCAATTTGCTGCCTAATTTATCAGCCTCGTTTTCGTAATGGTATTCATACAACCAGCTCTCGAAGCTCCGGTAAAAACCGCTCAAATCCTCAGGCCATTGGAGTTCTTCCCACGGACGCGAAGCCAAAAAAAGTCATGCTCAGCAGAAAAAGTTAAGGCATAGATATCATCGTAATCACCCCGAATTGTTTCCATTACGTTAACGAAACTGAAATCCGTGATGAGATCACCTCGATTCTGGGAAGCTTCGGGAAAGTAGAGAGTGCAGATACGGCTGTTGTCCATCGCGGGATCGGCAAATTGGATGCCTCCCATATAGAACTGGAGTATTCCCTGCTGAGGCAGATCAAGTCCCTGAATGAGGGGAAGGTCTGCACAATTTAACTGCACCAAGAGAGCCATCGCTTCCCCCGTCGTGGGATCGGTGGGATAATCCAACCCCCTCGGAAAATAAGGATTACCTCCGATCTTGCTCTGCCAGAGGGTTAGTGGATCGTTGGACGAATCCTCATTTATGTGTCCAACATTCTCCTCATGGATTTTGATGTAGGGTCTTAAACTACCCTCAAGAAAAGCTCGTAGGGGTTCAAATTGTTTTGGCAAATTCTGTAAAAATTGGGGTGTTTCCATGGCCATTCTGGAAGGGGTGATTAAAGCGTAGCCTCAACGAGAGATAGTTACACCCAAAATCTTAGAAGTTATTTTTTTGAACTTTGTGTGTGAGTGGCGTATTGATTTTTGGGTTTAGCAGCGTCGTTGCTTGCCCTAATCAATAAATCGCTTTAAGCATTGGCATCCGAAACGGCATGATAGCTCTGGTAATAGCAGGAAGAGACCAGCTTAATCATCGGTAAATTGTCCAGAAGCTAAAAATCAAACCAGAAGAGAAAACCCAGAGCGCGATCGCCATTTGATTAAAAAAACATTGGGTCAACGGAAAGGTTACAAGATAAAGCCCGAAGATAAGCTCAATAATTCAATGAAATGAAATACCAACCCATTGTTTCAAAAGGTATTTCTTCACTTTGTTAGTCTCACGTTAAAGTAGCATTTTAACCCGAACAGGCGCTCAACTCCATCGGTTCTAAGAGGCTGTTTTAAAGGTGCCAGCTAAGGCCCAAACCGTTCCCCACATTCCCCCAAAGAGAAGAACTTTGAATGAAAAACAGGGTCGAAAGCTCCCCAGAATTGTGAGATTGGGGGGCAAATGTAGAACATTGGATACGTTTCAAGCACCCTCTCAGTTCTGTTCACAGTTTTCTACCATACGTTAAAGTTCTTTGGCTTGTATGAAGCTTACACACAAGCGACCCAATAAACCTCCTGTATGAATTATTGCGCGGCGGCGCCACACAATGATTCATCCGTCAAAAAGCCATTCGTACAAGAGGCTTATTGAAATATGACATCTTGTCTTTTGACAATCTGAAATGAATCGTTTAACTTTTCGAGGTTACATTCGCTCTACGCGAGCGATCAACCAAGAAATCATGATTCTTCTCAACATGTGCTTATGAAAAAGATATATCATTTGCTCACCTCGACTGCACTCGCTTGCATTGGAGGGCTTGGAGTTGGTTTGCTCTATCCGGCTGAAACAAAAGTGTGGGTACAAGCTAGAGCCGCAGCAACGCAACCCGTAACCCTTCAATTTCAAGCCCGGGTCGGGGATCAACCCTTTCGCTGCAACCAAAGCTATATGTTGGGTACACCTGCCAGCAGCGTTACTCCCCTTGATTTTCGTTTCTACGTATCGGATGTAGCGCTGATTGATGTGAATGGGAATACGGTGCCGCTCACGCTAGAGCAGGATGGTCGATGGCAGTATGAGAATGTAGCCCTGCTCGATTTTGAAGATAAGTCTGGTGGATGTACGAATGGAACAGTGGCAATGAACGATCGCATTGTTGGCACCGTTCCTAGTGGAAACTACACTGGCCTACAGTTCACAGTTGGAGTGCCGTTTGAGTTAAATCATGCCGATTCAACGCTAGCTGCTTCTCCCCTCAACCTCACCTCGCTCTGGTGGAACTGGCAGTCGGGTTACAAGTTTATGCGCATTGACCTGAGCACTACACACCTAACGGGAATGCTGTCCAATTCGGCTCCAAAGCATGAGCGCCAGCCCCAGCATCAGAGCGAACACGGTAGCTCTGGACACGAACAAACCCATGAGGGTGATGGAGAGAATAGCCAAGCATTTTTCATCCATCTGGGCAGTACTGGGTGTGAAAGTGCAGCAGGTGCTCAAAGACCATCAAGCTGCAGCAATCCTAATCGGTCTACCATTACACTGACAGAGTTTGATCCAAATCAAAATGTGATTGTGGCAGACTTAGCCGCACTCGTGGCAGAGACAAATCTCAGGACAAATCAACCCAATACAGCTCCTGGCTGCATGTCTGATCCCAGTGATCGTGATTGCACCGGCCTGATGCATGCACTTGGGCTAGCCTTTAATGGTGCCGTCGCCTACCAGCAGACTTTCTTCAATGTGGAATGATGCACCGTTTGTCACACCGTTTGTCAGCGTTTGCGATCGCCTGTCTCCTCTCGTTCCTACTCTCCATCGGATTTAATCACGTCCTGGCAGCCTCCTCATCTGATTCATCTAGCTATCAATGGGATTTGCCCGATTGGACACCCAGACCGATCGTGCCCGACAATAACCCGATGAGTCAGGCAAAAGTTGAGCTCGGAAGGCATTTGTTTTACGAAAAGAGCCTTTCGGTAACAGGAGACTTTTCCTGCGGCACCTGCCATCTGCAATCACGGGCGTTTACCGATGGCAAACCCGTTGGCGTAGGCGCAACAGGAGAACAGCATCCTCGCAACTCGATGAGTCTTGCAAACGTAGCTTATAACTCTGTATTGACTTGGGCAAATCCACTCATGACTACGCTGGAGCAGCAGGGGTTAGTCCCCTTGTTCGGTGAGCATCCGGTAGAACTGGGAATGGTGGGTAGAGAAGATGAAATCCTCTTGATGCTGCGCAATGATCCTCACTATCGTGAAATGTTTACAGCTGTGTTTGGTGAAGGGGATGAGAATATCAATGTGAATCATTTGATGAAAGCGATCGCCTCTTTTGAGCGATCGCTCGTGTCGTTTAACTCACCTTACGATCGCTATCGTTATGGGAATGAAAAAAATGCCATTTCAGAATCTGCAAAGCGAGGAGAAAAACTCTTTCATAGCGAACGTTTGGAATGTTTTCATTGTCATGGCGGATTGAACTTTAGTGACTCAATTATGCATGAACGACTGGCGTTTCAAGAGATCGCTTTTCACAACACTGGACTCTATAATATTGATGATAATGGAGCCTATCCACCCAACAATACGGGCGTGTATGAAATTACTCATAACCCAACTGATATGGGACGCTTTAAGGCACCGACGCTGCGAAATATTGAGTTAACGGCCCCTTACATGCATGATGGCAGTGTGGCAACGTTAGAGGAAGCGATCGCCCACTACAAGGCGGGGGGCAGAACGATTGATTCGGGTCCCTATGCTGGAATCGGCAGCACAAACCCGCTCAAGAGCCAGTTCATCGCAGGGTTTGGACTCACTGAACAAGAAAAACAGGATTTACTGGCTTTTCTGCAAAGCTTAACGGATGAAACGTTTATTCATAACCCAGCGTTTAGCGATCCACACGGCTAAAACCACGCGGCTTTAAAGGATGGGTAGGCTTGAAAAAACGTTTTTTCTACTGATTCATAACTGTTTGCTAGCCTCGTTAGAACAAAAACAGTAGTGAGGGCGGCTTTACCATCCTCACTACTGTCCCAATCGAAATAGGGCGTGCTGAAAAAGTATTTCACGAGTTTTAAGAAGACAGACGGTTAAATCTTGGGATTCGCTAGAACTTAAGCAGCAGCCAGGGCGCATTGAGGATCGCGCCACTGCCGCTGCCATCGGTTG
>NZ_JBNXVR010000042.1:0-62690 GCF_050565595.1 Leptolyngbya sp. AN02str
CTCGATTTCATAACCTTGGCCATATGGGGTTGGATGGGGGGGCGATCCCCCCCCAAACCAACCCCGCGTCATTTCATTAAGACTTCGCACGTTGGGTAGAGCCCAAGGTTCGTGAGTGATAGCTTGAACATAGGGCTGACCCAACATCACTCAACGGTGCGGAGGCTCTGTTCATATCCACTCAATCATTCACAACATGGTGAGACCCATGGCCGAAGTCGCTGAAATTCATGACATTCTTCTGTTTTGGTTTGGAGATGCCAATACCGAGGAAAGTCACTATGAGCAGCGCCGCAAGCTATGGTTTCGCAAACAGGATGAAACCGATGACGGGATTCGGCAACGGTTTTTGTCTACGTATGACCAGGCGACCAGCGGCGCATTGGATGGCTGGGCCACCACTCCCGAGGGGGCGTTGGCCTTAATCCTGGTGTTAGATCAGTTTCCCCGCAATATGTTTCGAGATA
Organism: Leptolyngbya sp. AN02str; assembly: GCF_050565595.1. Taxonomy (NCBI): domain Bacteria; kingdom Bacillati; phylum Cyanobacteriota; class Cyanophyceae; order Leptolyngbyales; family Leptolyngbyaceae; genus Leptolyngbya; species Leptolyngbya sp. AN02str. The sequence goes on from NZ_JBNXVR010000042.1 coordinate 468, forward strand.
CGGCTCAGGCATTTGCGACCGATGCAAAAGCACTGGCGATCGCCAAGCAAGCCATCTCACAAGGATTTGACCAACAGTTAGCCCCAATCCAGCGCATTTTCCTGTATCTGCCGCTAGAGCACAGCGAAGATGTGCAAGATCAGTTTCAGTCCGTCGTGTTGTTTCGCACCTTGCACCAAGCAGCACCTGAACTGACGGATGTGTACGACTACGCTCTGCGCCACCGCGAGGTAATTGCCCAGTTTGGTCGGTTTCCTCATCGCAACCGCATTCTGGGGCGCACCTCTACCCCTGAAGAAATTGAGTTTTTGAAACAGCCAGGATCGTCGTTTTAATGCCGCCCATTCACTCCCCAAACCGAGGTTGGTCGCTCCACGCAGGCGTGGCTGTTGGCCGCATTTTGATGCTGATGCTGGTTTTGGGGGCGATCGCCCTCACGGCAGTGCCAACAACGGCGTGGGCTTCCATTCACCGCTACCCCGAAGCCGAGGGTCGCGTCATGTTCCGCTCGCTGCAAACGTTGCGAGATGAAACGGGGCGCGCTTGGCAAACCGTTTTGTTTAAGCGGGTGGAGCAGGGCATGGTGCAGTCGGTGTCGCTGCGGCTAGTGGGCTTTCCAGGGGAACCGCTGCTGGCTCATCCACGATCGCTCTCCGTTGGCAATGGCAGCACGACCTGGCAGGCCCCCGATCGCTTTGAGGTGAGTCACCTAGATCCAGCTCTGGCTGATACGGTCGGTGAGTACGATGTATGGCCCATCCTGACCGAGTTGTCGTCAAACGCGCCATTAACGCTCAATTTGCCCATCCAAAGTTCAGTTCAGAGCGGCTCCGTTCAGCTGGTAGTACCGCCCTTTGCCGTGCGCGAGTGGCGGCAACTGCTGGATGCATCCGATGCCGATTTTGGCGGCTAACGGGCAGATGCATGGCGGCGGATTCATTACCAAAACCGGGCGATCGCACAATTTAGCCAGAGGAAATGGGGATTTGGCGTTAGCCTAAAAGAACGGGGTTACAGTTCCGCAGGATAGTGCCGATGGGCACCAGGCGATGGAATGGGTGATCTCGGTTGCTGCTTATTTCCGCTGCCATGGCTCTACAATCCTCTTCTCGCGAATCCCGTACCCATGTATCCAGCTCGGCCACGGCATCGGTTGGGCGATCGCACCGTTGGTGGCATCGGCTATACCCATGGCTCAGCGGCGGGTTGGGGATTCTCATTTTGCTGGACGTGCTGACCTACCTGCTGGCCGAGGGGTTTTGGTTTGACGAAGTTGGCTATGCTCAGCTGCTATGGGTGCGGCTGGGATTTCAGCTTGCGTTAGGCTTAGTCGTTTTTGTGATTAGCCTGAGTTCGCTGTGGGGCAATTTGAGGCTGGCGCATCGGCAGGTGGTTCGCGTGCGATCGCCCGAGGACAAGGGTGATGGGCGGTCGCCAGGTTTGCGATTGCGCTGGCTGCTGCCCATCGGCATCATTCTCAGTAGCTTGATGGGTTTTTTGCTGCTGTACCACGGACAAATCGCTGTGAGCCACTGGCAGCCCAACGTGCGGCTATACGGCAGTGAGCAGCAGGTGCCTGCCAACTTTAGCCCTGATGCCCTGATGCAGGTAGCAGTCCAAATTGGGCAACATCCCTGGTTGTTGCTGCCCGTTGTGGCTCTGGTCGTGGCCGTGTTGCTGTATCCCCGGTTTTCGCTGGGGGCGATCGCCCTCCTCATGAGCCTGGGCTTTGCACTGGTGCTATCAGAAAACTGGATTCGGATTTTGCCAGCGCTGCGTCCCGTTGAGTTCAACCGGGCAGATCCGCTGTTTGGCCTGGATGTGAGCTTTTTTGTCTTTCAAATTCCAGTGCTGGAGCTGCTGGTCTTTTGGCTGCTGGGGCTGTTCACTATTGGCCTCACGACCGTGGCCCTAATGTATTTGTTGGGCGATCGCAACCTGAGTGATGGCAAATTTCCGGGATTTACGCCGCCTCAAGTGCATCATCTGCTGCGGCTGGGTGGCTGGTTCTTGCTGGCGATCGCGCTCAACTTTTGGCTCGATCGATATGAGCTGGTGTACTCCAACCAGGGTTCTGTGTATGGCGCTGGCTTTACCGATGTGTTTGTCCGGCTACCAACCGACAGCATTTTAAGTATTGCCGCGCTCATTTTAGGTGGGCTCATGCTGCTTCAGGCGTTTCGCTGGCGCAAAACGCTCTCTGCACACGGGCCGAGTGACCCGCAAAGCGCAGCAAAACAGCCTGCCATTCCGGCTTCACCTGCGGCATCGCGTCCCCCCGGTCGGTATGCACGAGCGAACGGCAACCCCAACGGGAAATTCCAAGATCGGGCTCGTAATGCCATCTTGCGTCAGCCGCCTGCGGTGCTGATTGAGCGGCACCCGCTCCAGCCAATTCGTCCAGTCAGAATGCTGCCAAGCACGGCCTTGGCAAACGTTGCGTCGGTCGGTCGTTCTCTGTCGCCAGCACGGGCAAGCTTTCGGGCGATCGCCACTCCCTTTAGCGATGGTGTCGCTACAACCAAAGCACGGCCTTGGCTACTATCGGTGGTGGCCTATACCACAGTTGCCCTGCTGTCGCTGTACCTGTTGCCGGCCGTTGTCCAAAACGCGCTGGTACAGCCCAACGAGCTAGAGCTAGAGCTGCCATATTTGGAACGAGCGATCACCCTAACCCGCGAAAGCTTTGAACTCGACAAAATTCAAAGCGACGTTTTCAATCCATCTCAAACCCTAACCGAAGCTGGTTTGGCCGAAAACGACCTCACCATTAGCAACATTCGCCTGTGGGATGCGCGTCCACTGCTGCTCACCAACCGCCAACTCCAGCGGTTCCGCCCCTATTACGAATTTGCCGATGCGGATATTGATCGCTACCTACTCCCCACCGATAATGAAGATGGACGGCTGGGCCTACAGCAAGTGCTGATTTCGGCTCGTGAGCTGGACTATAACTCGGTGCCCGCCAGCGCCAAAACCTGGGTCAACCAGCATTTAATCTACACCCACGGCTATGGCTTTACCCTGACTCCGGTCAACACGGCGGCTCAGGGTGGCCTGCCCGAATACTTTGTAGAAGGGATCGAGCAAATTCCCTCCGATCCGCGCATTCGCGAGAGCATTCCTCTGGATAGCCCTCGCATTTACTACGGCGAGTTGGCCAATACCTATGTGATGACGCAAACTCGGGTGCTAGAGCTGGACTACCCCAGCGGCAGCGAGAATGTGTACAACAGCTACGATGGCCGGGGTGGTGTTTCGATTGGGGCGTACTGGCGGCGACTCGTATATGCCAAGCATTTGCGCGATTGGCGCATGCTGTTTAGCGCCGAGCTAACGCCTCAGTCGCGGCTGCTGTTTCGGCGCAATATCAACAGTCGGGTGAAGGCGATCGCACCCTTCTTGCGATATGACAGCGATCCGTATCTGGTGGTCGCCAATGTGGGGTGGAGCGACATTCCAGGAGGTGCATCAGCCACCGATCCAGCCCAAACCTCCAGTCACCTGTACTGGATGCTAGATGCCTACACCACAAGCGATCGCTACCCCTATGCCGATCCCAACGGCAACGACTTTAACTACATTCGCAACTCGGTCAAGGTGGTGATGGATGCCTACAATGGCACCGTTTGGTTCTTTGTAGCCAATGCCGAAGATCCCATCATTCGCACGTGGAGCGGCTTATTTCCAGGAATGTTTCGTCCGCTGGAGCAAATGCCCGCCACGTTGCGGAGCCACCTGCGGTATCCGGTTGATTTTTATGATGCGCAGTCTCGGCAGCTCATGGTGTATCACATGACCGACCCACGCGTGTTCTATAACCGAGAAGACCAGTGGCGATCGCCCAACGAAACCTACGGCGACCAGCAGCAACCAGTCGAACCCTACTACCTAATTCTGAACCTGCCCACCACAGGCACCTCAGAGGAATTCATTCTGCTGCGTCCATTTTCGCCGCTTCAGCGCACCAACTTGATTGCGTGGTTGGCGGCCCGCACCGATGGCGACAACTACGGGCGCATGTTGCTGTACCGCTTTCCTAAACAAGAACTGGTGTTTGGAACTGAGCAAATTGAGGCACGAATTAACCAAGACCCCGTCATTTCCCAACAGATTTCGTTATGGAATCGTCGCGGTTCGCGGGCCATTCAGGGCAATTTACTCGTCATTCCCATTGAGGATTCGCTGCTATACGTGGAGCCGCTCTATCTTGAAGCCGAGCAAAATCAATTGCCAACGCTGGTGCGGGTGATTGTGGCCTATGGCAACCAAATCGCCATGGCCGAGACCCTAGATCAGGCGTTAAGTGCCGTGTTTGCCAATCCATCGGGCGAAGGAGCAATTGTGCGGCCTTTGGAAGGCGATGTGCCCGCTGACACGGAATTCAACCCCGAATTACAGATACTTGAGGAATCGGAAACTCCGGTTGTCACCCCGTAGCGATCGCTCCAAACCAGGCTCATCATGACCTCTCTGCGGATACTGCACATCGTTCCTTCGGTGGCGCGAGTCTATGGTGGCCCCAGCGAAGCGGCGGTTAACCTGTGTGCGGCGTTGGCAGCACAGGGAATGCAGGTCACGCTGCTGACGACCAATGCCAATGGCGATCGCGGTCAGCCTCCATTACCCGCCCCGCTCAATCAGGCGATCGCCCAGGATGGATACGAGATTCGCTACTTTCGCTGCCAGCCGTTTCGGCGCTACAAATTTTCGCCCGGATTGCTGCATTGGTTGTGGCATCATGCCTCGGAGTTTGATGTGGCCCACATTCATGCGCTGTTTTCGCCCGTGAGCACGGCAGCGGCCATGATTGCGCGATCGCGCGGGGTGCCCTATCTGCTGCGCCCGTTGGGCACCCTCGATCCCGCCGATTTACAAAAGAAACGGTGGCTGAAGGATCTCTACGGCAGGGTGTTGGAACGGGGGAACCTGGCGGCAGCGGCGGCGATTCACTTCACGAGCGATCGCGAAGCTCAGGTTTCCGAACGATTTGGAGCCATCACCCGCGATTTGGTTCTTCCCCTGGGAGTGACATCTGCACCGTTCCCTTCAACTCCCGATCTCTCACTTATTCCCACGCGTCCATCCGGTACGCCTATCGTCCTGTTTCTGGCCCGCATCGATCGCAAAAAGGGACTGGAATTATTGATCCCTGCATTGGAACAGTTACAGGCTCAGGATGTGCCGTTTCACTGGGTTGTGGCTGGGGCCAATCCTCAAGATTCAGCCTACGAGCAGCAGATGCGCGATCGCATCCAACAGTCTCCCCTACAAACTCAAACGACTCTACTGGGATTTGTAACGGGCGATCGCAAGGCGCAGTTGTTGCAGCAAGCCGATGTATTTGTCCTGCCGTCGCATTATGAAAACTTTGGCCTTGCCGTGGCGGAGGCAATGCTGTCCCACACCCCAGTTGTCATCTCCGATCAGGTATCCATTGCGAACGCGGTACAGCAGGCAGAGGCCGGATGGGTCGTGCCATGTACGGTCAAAGCACTAGTAGAGGCGCTGGCCCACGCACTTCATCACCCTGCCGAACGGGAACGGCGGGGACGCAATGCCCATGCCCTTGCTCAGACAGCCTACAACTGGAGTGCGATCGCCCAACAGTTGATTCAGGTTTATCGGCAAATTGTGCATGAGGGCTAACCTCTTGAACGCATATCCTCGTTAGCGATCAACCGGGAAACGTCCAAACTGGCTATTGTGACGCTGCAAACAGGCGATCACATCCTCGGTTTCAACTTGGGTGAAACTTTGATAGAACCGACTCACGCTTGAAAAGGGTTCTGGTGTCGCCAACAAAATGCAGCGATCGCACCACACATTCAACAAGTCCACCATGCGCGACGGGGCGACAGGAGCACAAATCCACAAATGGGCCGGTTGTTGCAACCGCACAGTCCGAGCCGCAACTGCCATCGTCATCCCGGTTGCAATGCCATCATCTACCAAAATGGCCAGCTTGCCAGCGGAATTCACCTCTGGGCAATAGGGCGAAAATTGCTGCCATTGGGCTTTGGCATTCTCCTCGGCCCGCTGTCGGGCCTTAGCCCAGTCGGCCCCTCGCAATCGCGGATGCACTCGCGTACGAATCAACTGGCCACTGGCGGTAACGGCCCCAATCGCCAACTCTGGGTTCTCCAACGAGGCAATCTTTTTTGCCACCAACACATGCAGCGGAGATCGCAGCAGTTGGGCAATCGGTTCTGCAACAACGACCCCACCCCGGGGTAGGCCGTATACAACCACATCCATATCACCCACTTGGGCTACCAACTGGGTATAAGCAGAGAGAACTACCTGAGCTAACTGCTGGCCTGAATCTAGGCGATCGCGAAACAGTGGCTCAATCAAAGAAAGATGGGGAACCATAGCTCCCTCCTGCGTACGGCGGTGGGATCGTTGATTCCATCATGACGAATTTTGAGGCAGGTTGGGGCGCTTGCAACGGTTTGAAACAGCGTAAATCCTGGGCGATCGCAAAAATCTGTCGAAGGGGGTACCCAAATTTTGAGATCGGAAACAGAACTGCAAACCCATGGCAGATAATACCTGTGAGCGTGGAGAAGGGCGATCGCCAACGAACCAAACCATCGCCCAGTCGATAGGGCAAATCACCCTACAATAGAAGCCGGGTGAGAACACATAACGCATATTTTTTGAGCGATGGCGAGCGAACAGCAAATCGATCTCTTTGGCGCAGTCGCATCAGAGACCGGAACTCCTGCTTTTGATCCGGAACTGATTCCCACCAGCGCTGCAATTCCCATTCTTCCGGGCACCTACACCTCCATGGAGCAAATCAAGGTGCACTGCAATACCTGCCAGCGCTGTCCGCTAGCAGCAGGCCGCACCAACGCTGTGATTGGCCGAGGCAGCACCAGTGCTCCCATCATGCTAGTGGGCGAAGGGCCAGGGCAATACGAGGATGAGTCGGGTCAGCCATTTGTGGGCAAATCGGGCCAGCTCCTCGACAAAATTTTGGAATCGGTACGGCTCACCAGCGACGAGGTGTTCATTTGCAACGTGGTGAAGTGCCGCCCACCCGGCAACCGCACCCCCACCACCCAAGAGGCCGAGGCCTGTAGTGGCTATTTGCAAGAGCAAATTCGGATGGTGAATCCGCAAATTATTTTGCTCACGGGGGCAACCGCCCTCAAGGGCTTGCTGGGGATCAAGGAAGGCATTACCAAGGTGCGCGGCAAGTGGATTGAGAAGGATGGCCGTTTTTATATGCCCATTTTTCACCCGGCGTATCTGCTGCGCAACCCATCGCGTGAGCAGGGCAGCCCCAAGTGGCTTATGTGGCAGGATGTGCAGGCCGTGCGCACCAAGCTCGATGAGTTGCAACAGGTTTAACGCTCTACCTTCCGGTGGCGATCGCCCACCATCCACCAAGCAATAACCCAACCTGACTTTTGGACAAGCTGAAGTGCTCATTTTTGCGTGCGCGACGCGCACGCAAAAATGAGCTTTTCTGAGGTTTGCGCGACGCGCAAACCTCAGAAAAGCTCTTAACCAAAACTGACATAACCCTTATGCGAAGTGCCGAGAGTAGTCTGCTAACCACTCTCGGCACTTTTGCTGTCACTTCGGGCTACCCAGTGCAATGTTTTGCGGGTTTGCCCTAGAAGCGATCGCCCAAGGTCACAATAAAACGGGTATCGTCATCATCGGTAAAGGCATACTCAACTCGGGCAAAGCCAATGGGTAGTGCCGCTTGAAGCCCCGCACCAAAGCCAAAGCCAGTACCGGGTTTCTCGCGAGCGATCGCCGGTTGACCAATCACTTCGTCGCTGGTGTCGAAGTCGGTGCCAAAGTCCACAAACAACGCACCGCGCAGGTCAATTTCTTCGGAAAATACATTCAGTTGCGCGATCGGAAATCGGTATTCCGCCACGGCAATCAAAAAGCTGCGTCCGGTGCCAATACCGCCGCCACGAAAGCCCCGCACCGAGCGATCGCCCCCAACGTTAAAGCCTTCGTAGGGCGGCACATCTCCAAAAATGTGGCCCCCTTGCAGATTGAGCACCAGCGTGCGTGGCCCTTCGGCAAAACCAAACAGGTTGAACGGCACATACTGCACAAAGTTGGCTCCAACGCGGGTAAAGGTGGCATCGTCACCACTTACCACAAAGCCCTGGTCAATCCCAACTCGCAAAAAATTGCCTTCGGTGGACAGCACGCCATTATCGCGGCGATCGCGGTAGGCTGCAAAGTTGAGCGTCACCAAATCGTCGGTGCCATCGCTATCTACTGTCAGCGCATTGCCCAGCTCATCAAAGCCAAAAGCATCGCCACCAAACAAGTCATCCCGCACGGCAACCCGCTGATAGCTCACCCCAAAGGCCGAATCAATCTCATCGCCAATGGGGAAAAAGATCTCGGCACCAGCCCCCAGCCGATCCACCCAGGGAGTATCACCCCCCAGCAAATTGACCTCGCGATCGCCTCCCCGAAAGGCAGGCACATAGGATTGCGTGCTGAACACATTCACCCCAAAGCCTCGACGAGGATCACGGCTCATTTGCGTGTAGCCCAAATCCAGGCCCACAATACTTTCCCCACCTTCAACAATCAGGTTGATCGAGCCATTGCGGCCCACCCGTTGGCGCACGCCAGCATAGGCCGACAAGCCACCCGACTTAAAGGGAGTGCGCGTAATGCGGGGTCGTGCCGAGCCCTGAAGGACCGTGGGAGCCGACGGAGGCAGGGTGGTAAAGCGCAACCCCTCGTCGGGGGGAGTCACCACGGTGGGACTGGTGCCGCCTTCGGGGTTTTGAGTAGGAACCTGAGTCAGCTCAGGCAATGGGGTAGATGACTGCAAATCTTGAGCACGGGTTGAGACCTGCTCGGCCTTGAGGGTGTGGATATTTTCTGCAACTTGAGTCAGATCGGCAGTTTTGGTCAGGGCTTGCATATCCGCAGTTTGCGCCCAACTCGCGGTTGCGGTGGCAAAGCTGGCCCCTGCAACCAGCAGCGCTGCCAGAGATACGGATGAACGCGGGGTAGACGACATGAACTCTGCTCCTCACACGATAAATTTCTGATGGGCAACCAGAGCCTAGATCCTAGGTTGCCCGTTATCCGCTTCAATCAATTCCAACAGGGCTGACGCACGTCGTACGGAACCCAATGGATTTTCGATAACTTTTCGTGAGCTAACCCCACACAGAATTACCTAAATTCAGCAAAAATTTTTCTAGAGCGGTTAAACATCTCTAAGAATGCCCTATGTGGTCAAACTTTTGACGCTTGCGATCGCACAAATTCACGAATCGAGCGACAGCCGAATGGCACCAGCCTGACAGTCGCGCAGCCACAGTCGCATTGCCTGAGCCACAACTCCGTAGCTACTGTCGCGGGTGGGTGCCGGCGGGATACGGCTGGGATAGCTTTGAAACGCGGATTGCATGAGCACCAGTTGCCAGCCCGTGCTGGATGGGGTGAAAAAAGCCCAGTGATGCACTTGCAGTTGAGCAAAGCCACTAATGCCGTACTGACGCTCTAGGGTGGTGAAAAAGACCTGTCGCACGTTGCTAGCAGGCTGTTCACCTAGCGGCAGCGGCAGCGGCGTGAAATTGGGCTGGCTCGCCACCAAAATGTAGCCCGAAATATCTTCAGAACGATCGCGATCGCGAGCCCGTTGAATGATGCGGTTGCCATAGCTGGGCAAATCCCGCAGCATGAGCGCCATCACGTCCTCAAGCTCGGTTGGGCAGGCCACCCTGGGACGGATTGGGTCGGACGCCTGGGCTGGTGCACTTCCCAGCACGGGAAAGCATACCATCAGGGCGATCGCCCCACCCCAAACACCCCTCCACAACCAGCAGCGCCCTTGCTCACCCAAACCATCCATCACGGTGCTTCCTCCAACTCCGCGCAGACCCGAGCAAACGCCGCTGCCGGATCGGGATCGGTCGTAATGGGTCGGCCAATCACCATGTAGCTCACGCCTGCTTTGAGCGCTTGCGCCGGAGTCATAGTGCGGCGCTGATCGGCCTGGGCCGTAAAGGCGGGCCGCACCCCAGGGCAAACCAGCAAAAAGTCTGACCCGCACACCTGCCGCAGATGAGCCGCCTCCTGGGGAGAGCACACCGCCCCAGCCAGCCCGCTCTCCTGCGCGAGCAAGGCCATTTGCAAGGCATAGTCGGGCAGCTCTAGCGGAATTTTTAAATCCAGGGCGAGGGCATGCGAGGTAATGCTGGTGAGCACGGTAATAGCTAGCAAATTGGGCGACGCGCATCCGGCTTCAGCGGCTCCCTCTTGGGCAGAAGCAACCGATGCGGCGAGGGCATCTTTGCCTGCAGTGGCATGCAGCGTCAACAAATCGACTCCATAGCGGCCAGCAGCGCGGCAGGCTCCGGCCATGGTGTTGGGAATGTCGTGAAACTTGAGATCGAGAAAAATTCGCTTTTCGCGCTCTTTGAGCAGGGTGAGAATGCTGGGACCAACGCTGGTAAACAGCTCTAGCCCCACCTTCCAAAACGACACCTCGGGAATGCGCTCCACTAGCGCGATCGCTGCCGCTTCGGTAGACACATCCAGCGCAACAATCACACGGTCAGAAACGCGATCGGAAACACGGTCAGGTAGCGGCATAACAACGACTCAAGCAGGGGCAACCAGTAGCGCAAAAGAGGGTGAAAGCAAACACAGCAGACAAACGAGCCTGAACAAGCCTGCCTGATAAGTGTTACTGAACCAATCGCACGAACTTATTTTTGCCCATTTGCAAGACTTTGCCATGCAAATCTGCGGGACTCTCAAAGGTGAGATCGATATCCGAGACGCGATCGCCATCTAGCCGCACCGCCCCTCCCTGAATTTGTCGTCGGGCATCCGAGCTGCTTTTGCACAGTCCCGCTGCCGCCGCCAGGTAAAAGATCTTGACTGGAAACTGAATCGCCGCCAGCGAAAACTCAGGCACCGCTTCTGCTTGAGCCGCATTCCCCTGAATCAACGTCAGCGCCGCTTTTTGAGCTTCTAAGGCAGCATCTTTGCCGTGGTACTGGCTCACCACATCCAGGGCTAACAGTTTTTGGCGATCGCGCGGATTTTCCGGCAACTCATTGAGCGACCGATCCGTCAGCAGCTCCACATAGTTATTCAAAATGCTGTCGGGCGTTTTTTCCAGCTTGGAATACATCGTTAGCGCATCTTCTTGCAAGCCCACATAGTTGCCCAAAGATTTTGACATCTTCTGCACGCCATCCGTTCCCAGCAAAATGGGCATGAGCAACCCAAACTGAGGCCGCTGACCAAACACCCGTTGCAAATCGCGCCCCACCGCCAGGTTAAACTTTTGGTCGGTGCCGCCTAGCTCCACATCGGCTTGCAGAGCAACCGAGTCGTAGCCCTGCATCAGCGGATACAAAAATTCGTGCAGATAGATCGGCGTTTGCTTGTCGTAGCGCTCAGCAAAGCCCTCTTTGGCTAGCATTTGGCCAACGGTCATCGTACCCAGCAGTTCCAAAATCTTGGACAAATCCAAGGACGACAGCCACTCCGAGTTGTAGCGAATTTCTAGCCGACCTGGCGTGTCAAAGTCTAGAATGGGCCGCACCTGATCGATAAAGGTCTTGGCATTTTCCTTGACTTGCTCCTCGGTGAGCTGTTTGCGCACTTCGGACTTGCCCGTGGGGTCACCAATGCGGGCAGTAAAGTCACCAATCAGCAAAATGGCGGTGTGGCCTGCATCCTGAAACTGCCGCAGTTTCCGCACAACAATACTATGGCCCAGGTGAATTTCTGAACCTGTCGGATCAATACCCAGTTTGATCCGCAGCGGGCGATCGCTGGTGGCAAGGCGTTGAGCCAAATTCTCGTCAGGATTTTGAGAATCCTTTACATCTGGGAAAATTTCGCTAACCCCGCGATATAACCAAGAGAATGATTCGGCAGAAGAGGAGGCCATAGCTGGCATAACAAAAAGAGTTCGATATGATGTTCAGTACCCCAATGGGGTTTTGCGGATGGTGCAGGCGCAAATTATGCAGCTGACAAACTGGCCTTTTGCATGAATTTGAGCGATCGCGCAATATCCCTTTCACAACTTACTATTCATTGGTTCGTAAAGCCAAGCTAGTATAAAAGCCAAATCGCTGGTTTTTAGCGATCGCGCTTGTTTCCCTGTGCATCTCCACCAAACCACAAACCGTTTCGACGGGACGCCTTCAACCGTTAAGTAACCTGACCAAGAAATCGTTAAAAATCCTTAGATCAACCTGATTTTCTATCGGTAAGCTTGTAGGAGATTTTGCTCATCAGGGCCGAGCATTCCCGACATCAAAATCTCTATCGTAAGAGCGTTTTTTAACACGTTTATCTGTGAATTTATTAAGGAACCTGAGCCAGCCGTGTCGTCCAATACTGTTAGAAAAGGTAAAAAAGGACAACCTCAACCACCGTCGAGACTGCCCAACCGTTCGAAAGAAGAGAAACCTGTGACCAATCCTCCTTCTGCCCAAATCCGGGAAACCTCCCAAGAATTATCAGGCATTTTTCGATACTTTCGGGGAGTGGGCAAGGTAACAGCAGGGACACTGCTCAGCACAACCATGCTTGCAAGCTCGGTCGTGGCAGGTGGGCTGGTTGGCTTGGCCGTCAGTTTTCGCAACTTGCCCGATGTGCGGGTGTTGCGCAACTACATTCCTGCCGAAACCACCTACGTTTACGACATTAACGGCACTCTGCTCGACAGTATCCACGACGAGTACAACCGCGATGTGGTTGAGCTCAATGAGATTTCACCCAATCTCAAACGAGCCGTACTCGCCATTGAAGATAGCTACTTCTTCTCGCATCACGGCATCAACCCCACCAGTATTGCGCGGGCAATGCTGAGCAACCTGCAAGCCAAAGAAACGGTAGAAGGTGGCTCTACAGTTACGATGCAGCTGGTCAAAAACCTATTTCTCACCCCAGAGCGATCGCTCAGTCGTAAAGTTGCAGAAGCCGTGTTGGCTCTACGCCTTGAGCAAATTTTCACCAAAGACCAGATTTTGGAAATGTATTTGAATCAGGTTTATTGGGGACACAACAACTACGGGGCTGAAACCGCCGCCCAAAGCTACTTCAACAAAAGCGCATCAGAGCTGACTTTGGGTGAAGCCGCCATGATGGCAGGCCTAATTCAAGCCCCCGAAAACTACAGCCCCTTTGTCGACTATGACTTGGCCAAGCGTCGGCAAGCTACCGTACTCGATCGCATGCAGCGATTGCAGTGGATCACCCCTGGTGAAGCCGAAGCCGCCAAGCAGCAGCCGATTGAGCTAGGGCAAATTACCGCGTTTGAAGCGAGCAAATCGCCCTATCTGACTGAAGCAGTTGTTCAGGAGTTGCAAGAGCGCTTTGGGGCTGATGCCGTTTCAAAAGGCGGCATGCGGGTTCAAACTACTTTTGATCTGAACTTGCAGCAAATCGCCGAAGAAACGGTTCGCAATGGTCATCGTCGTTTGCAGCGATCGCTTCGGGCTGATCAGATGGCCCTCGTCGCAGTCGATCCCCGCACTCACTTTGTCAAAGCCATGGTGGGTGGGGTGGATTATCAAACCAGCCAATACAACCGAGCAATTCAAGCCCTGCGGCAACCAGGCTCTGCATTCAAGCCCTTTGTGTACTACGCCGCTTACGCCAGCGGCAAATATACCAACGATTCAACCGTACAAGATACACCCGTTAGCTATCCCGATGGCTACGAAACTTACTCGCCTCAAAACTACGACGGCCGCTTCTACGGCAGCATGAGTGTGCGCTCTGCACTAGAGCAGTCGCGCAATGTCCCCGCTGTCAAGCTAGGTCAAGAAGTCGGCATCAATCGAGTGATCGAGATCTGCCGAATTTTGGGGATCAAGAGCCCTATTGAGCCCGTCACCTCATTGCCACTCGGTTCGGTTGACCTCACGCCGTTGGAAATGGCCGCCGCCTATGCCACCTTTGCCAACGGTGGCTGGAAATCGGAAACAACGTTTATTGTGCGGGTAACAGACAGCTCTGGTCGCGTGTTGCTCGACAATACCCCCCGTCCCCAGCTCGTGCTCGATCCATGGTCTGTGGCGTCGCTCAACCAAGCCATGAGCGGGGTGATTACCCAAGGCACGGCAACCGCCGCCCAAATTGGTCGCCCAGCGGCAGGCAAAACCGGAACCACCTCTTCTGAGCGAGATATTTGGTTTGTGGGCTATGTGCCTCAGCTGTCGGTAGCCGTGTGGGTTGGCAACGACAATTATTCACCTGTGGGGCGAGGTGCAACCGGAGGTAGCTTTGTCGCTCCCATTTGGCGCGACTTCATGCTCAAGGCATTGGAAGGGGTACCTGCTGAAAGTTTCCAACCGCCATCCAATTTCGTTCGTCCCTAGGCCAGTTCTTGAGCCAACTCAATCGTGAGTGGTGCTCTAGATTCACAAAAATGGGGGAGCTGCATTCGCTGCAATTCCCCCAACGTTTGACATTTCACGACACCAACTCCTACAGGCTGCAGCAGAACTCTTGAAACAAGACCCGCAGTTGTGGATGAGTTTAATAGGTAGGTGCTTCGCATACTCTGCCGCGCTTGATAAATCGAGCTATGGCGACCCTATTTCTCGATATCTGCCTTCATGCGCTCCAGCGTCATGTTCATTTGCTGGAACATTTGGTCGGGGGTGACTCCAAACTGATTGAGCTGGGTTTTCAGCTGCTCCATCGTCATTTGCGCCATGAAATCTTCTGACAGCTCAAAGCGCTTCATAAAAATTCGATAGCGATCCATCATCGATTCCATTTGTTCGATGAATAGCTTTTTTCCTTCACGGTCAAACTTGCCGTAGCTTCCGCCCAACTGCATAAGCGATTGGTAATCTTCGAACAGTTGCCGCGCTTCTTGTTGCACAACCTCAGAATCAAAAAAGCTCATAATCCCCTCTTTCACCCACTGCGTTGAAACGGTTTAGGCAGGGCGATCGCGACTTACTCCATACACTCTCTATACAGACAGTCCACAACCTCCCAGCTAGTGCTGTGCGATACCAACTGGTTGCATTACGCTCATTTTAAGCTAGATGCTTGGCCATCCAAAGTTCGGAAAACGCTACCGCAGACAGATGGGAGTGCGATCGTCCCATTAACCACACTCCATCAGCCCTGCGGTGGAACTGAGTACACTGATAAGTAGCACCAAGTGAATTGATAGCTGATCGAGATTGTGTGGGCTCTGTGGAGTTACCCAATCTACCTTGGGCCATGGGAAATGGGGAGGATAGAGAGATGTTGAATCGATTGAAAGCATTGCTAGAGCGGCATCCTGAACGGGTGAATGCCCATGTAGAGATTTACACATGGCAAACCTGTCCATACTGCATTCGGGCCAAGATGCTGCTGCGCTGGAAAGGCGTGAAGTTTGTGGAATACAAAATTGATGGCGATGGGGCCGCCCGTGTGAAGATGGCGGAACGAGCCAATGGTCGGCGATCGGTGCCGCAGATTTTCATCAACAATCAGCATGTGGGCGGCTGTGATGACCTGTATGCCATGGATCGTCAGGGTCAGCTTGATGCGCTGCTGAGCCAAGCTCCGGCAAGTTGAGTATGGAGCGGCTAACGATTCAGCAGCATTCTGAATATCGTCGCCATTGCGCTTGGATGGAGCGCGCGATCGCCCTTGCGCATGAGGCTGGGCAAGCGGGCGATGTGCCGGTTGGGGCCTTGGTGGTGAATGCCGCAGGCAACCTAATCGCCACGGGAGAAAATCGACGAGAGCGCGATCGCGACCCCACGGCCCATGCCGAAGTGCTGGCATTGCGAGCAGCAGGCCAAATCCTCAACCGCTGGGACCTGAGCGATTGCACGCTGTATGTCACCTTGGAGCCGTGCCCCATGTGCGCCGGGGCGATTGTGCTAGCACGGATTCAGCGGTTGGTGTATGGAGCCAACGATCCCAAAGCCGGGATGATTCGCAGCGTGGGCAATGTGCCGGATAGCCCAGCCTCCAACCATCGGCTGGAGGTCTTGCCAGGAATTTTGGAGTCAGCCTGTCGAGATCAGTTGCAGCAGTGGTTTCAGCAACGCCGCTCTACTGCTACCTGTTGAACCGTATTGTGGCGTCGTATCTTGTAGGGTGAGGCATCGCAACTCATGGGCATCACTCTTCAGATCTGCGATCGCGCCATTCTTACCCAGGAGCTGACTGCATGCAAGATTGGATACCGAACGGCCCAGAACAATTTGCCAGCGACAATTATTCGGGCGTGTGCCCCGAGGTTATGGAGTATATGCAGCGGGCCAACGAGGGCAGCGTTGCAGCTTATGGAAATGACGCGTGGACCCAACGCGCCGCCGATGCCTTTCGAGACTTGTTTGAGACCAATTGTGAAGTCTTTTTCGTATTCAATGGAACAGCCGCGAATTCGTTGGCCCTGGCATCCCTATGCCAGAGTTACCACAGCGTCATTTGCCACGAACTGGCCCACATTGAAACCGACGAATGCGGTGCCCCTGAATTTGCCTCCAACGGCTCCAAACTACTGTTGGCCAGCGGCGCGCATGGCAAGCTCAGTCCGGCGGCTGTTGAGGCGATCGCCACTCGTCGCACCGATATTCACTACCCCAAACCCAAAGTCATTAGCCTAACGCAAGCGACCGAGCTGGGCACCCTGTATACGATCGAGGAACTACAGGCCATTCAGCAGGTAGCCCAACGTTACAGCTTGAAAGTGCATATGGACGGAGCCCGATTTGCCAATGCGATCGCCGCATTGGATGTCACACCAGCAGACATCACCTGGAAAGTTGGCATCGACGTGCTGTGCTTTTGTGGCACCAAAAACGGAATGGCAATCGGAGAAGCCATCCTCTTTTTTGATCGGAAACTTGCAGAAGACTTCGACTATCGCTGCAAACAGGCCGGACAACTCGCTTCCAAAATGCGCTTTATCTCGGCCCCATGGCTGGGGTTGCTAGAGACAGGAGCCTGGCGACGCAACGCCCAGCACGCCAACGATTGCGCCGCCTATTTGGAACAGCAACTTTTGCAAATTCCTGGAATAGAGTTGATGGTTCCCCGACAGGCCAATGCTGTATTTATCACCATGCCCGACGCCATGATTCAACATTTGCGCGATCGCGGTTGGCAGTTTTACACCTTTATCGGGGTCGGTGGCGTGCGGTTTGTATGCTCGTGGAGCAGCGCCTATGCCCGCATTGATGCGCTCATTCACGACATCAAAGCGGGAGTCGCGCCCTCCTAGGGCACAACCATGACCGGGCAGGGCGACAGGTTAATCACGCGATTGGTTACGCTGTGGGCTACGCCTTCATCCGTCAACCCCATGCCACGACAGCCCATAATGATGAGATCGGCATTGATTTCATCTGCCACATCGCAAATGATGAATGCAGGCTTGCCATCCCGCTCGTCGATTTCAGCCTCAATGCCCTGATTGGCAAACAGCGACTTGGCCCCTTGCAACAACTTGGCGATCGCCTCTGGAGATGCCGATTCCCCCTCCGCAGAGTCTAGCTCGGTAGAATCCACCACCGACAAAATGACCAATCGACTGCCATAGGTTTTGACAATATCAGCCACTGTATCCACCGCTTCGCGCGATTCGCGGCTTTGGTCAATGGGAAATAAAACAGTTTTGAACATAGAGCCGCCTCACAGGACGCAGATTCTTGTAGAGTTTTGAATGAGTAGCGAAACCGTCAGCGGTTTTTCGATCAGGCCAGTGGGATTGTTTGAAACATCTTGAACCTTGGAGGAACCCACGCTGATCCCGCATGAAAAGGGATGACTGAGCGCTTATAGCTTGAGTGTAGAACCTATCCCCGCTGTCATTCACATCTGTTGAAAAAGTTGAATTTCTGCAGATCTGCTGCATAGAAATTCAAGCGCTTTTCACCCGAGTGGCTGCCAAGCTTGGAACGGGGGTTCCAGGCTGAGATAGTATGCGATTCGTCATATCATAGGCAAAATTTATTGGTTTCGGCTTGTTCGACAAGTTTAAAAAACAGTAAATTGACCCTATTTTCCCTTTTGTGAGTAAACCCTGACGTTTTACAATACTTAACTAGGTATAAAGACTCATTTAGGGGGTAAGTGCGGTGTCTAAAAAATCCATTGCCAGTTTGACAGCAGCAGATTTACAAGGTAAGCGCGTATTAGTACGGGCTGACTTCAACGTCCCGTTGGATGACAACGGAAGCATTACCGACGACACCCGCATTCGGGCCGCCTTACCAACCATCAAGTACCTGACCGACAACGGCGCAAAAGTCATTCTCTCCAGCCACTTCGGTCGGCCCAAAGGGAAAGTGGTAGACAGCATGCGGCTGACCCCCGTTGCCAACCGTTTATCGGAACTGCTGGGCCAAACTGTGGTGAAGTGCAACGACTGCATTGGCGATGAAGTCGCTAGCCAAATCGCCAGCCTCGACAATGGCCAAGTAGCGCTGTTAGAGAACGTTCGCTTCTATGCCGAAGAAGAAAAGAACGACCCCGAATTCTCCAAAAAGCTGGCCGCTAACGCTGATTTGTACGTAAATGATGCGTTTGGAACAGCTCACCGCGCCCACTCCTCGACCGAAGGCGTAACCCAATACCTCAATCCTTCCGTCGCTGGCTTTTTGATTGAAAAAGAGCTGCAATACCTCCAGAGCGCGATCGAAGCACCTCAGCGTCCCCTAGCAGCCATCATTGGGGGTTCCAAAGTCTCCAGCAAAATCACCGTCATCGAAACCCTGCTCGACAAAGTTGACAAGCTCCTGATCGGCGGCGGCATGATCTTCACCTTCTACAAGGCTCGCGGCCTCAGCGTCGGTAAGTCTCTGGTGGAAGATGAATTCCTGGATCTCGCTAAGTCTTTGGAAGTCAAAGCCAAAGAAAAGGGCGTTGACCTGTTGCTGCCTACGGATGTGGTTGTCGCCGACAACTTTGCACCCGATGCCAACTCCCAAACCGTTAGCGTAGAGACGATTCCCGATGGTTGGATGGGCCTAGACATTGGCCCCGATTCCGTCAAGGTTTTCCAAGATGCTCTCTCTTCCTGCAAAACCGTCATCTGGAATGGCCCCATGGGTGTGTTTGAATTTGACAAATTTGCCGTGGGAACCGAAGCGATCGCCCGCTCCCTGGCCGACCTCACCAAAACGGGTGCCATTACCATCATTGGCGGTGGTGACTCTGTAGCCGCCGTTGAAAAAGTGGGCGTGGCCGACCAAATGAGCCACATCTCCACCGGAGGTGGGGCCAGCCTGGAGTTGCTGGAAGGTAAAGTCCTTCCTGGCATCGCCGCTCTGAATGATGCCTAAGCCATTCTTCCACCTTCACAAGGGCTGATTTCTCTGAGTTGCCGTAAGCTGGTCGGCAATCTTTCATCCGTACCCTTTGAAGGATGATCGGCTCAGCGACGCAGGTTTCTTCTGAGCCGATCAGAATTGACGTGAGTGGATAAGCTAAAGTGTCCCTTCTTGTGTGCGCATCGCGATGCAGGAAGGGACTTTTTTTGACGGTTGCGCGACGCACAGACATCAAAAAAGTTCCTGCGATAGCCAGTTTGATTAGGACATTTTTGGGGGATGGCGAAGCCATCCCCCAAAAATGTCCTTGTCTCAACTAAGCTGGCGACAGCTATAACAATCCTTCACGACTTCACTGGCAGTAGAAGCGGGGTATCAAGCCAGGGTCATTCCCCGCTTCTAGTGCAGAGATACCAATTCGACGATACAGAGCGATCGCCCTGAGAACCTTCACAGGCAAATGGCTCCACGTTCCCCGATTCCCGCAGGCCAAATGTGACCGTCCAGTTCGTTTGCATGCTGTAAAACGTGACCAAACTCACAGTTCGACAGCCCTCTACAACACTCGTACTTACCTGGTTCAACAGCCATGATGAGTGAGCCACCTGATCCGTATTCTCCCCATCAATCAGCAGAATATAGCCCATCGGCCGATCCGCCGGATAACTGGCCGCATCCCCCAATTGCGACATATCCGTCCTCAATATTTGTATGACCAGTAAATCATTCACGGATTCCAACTGCCGCTTGGCATGGGCAATGGCGCGATCGCATTCCTGTACCTCTGCTGATACTTCTTGCACTGGCAACCCCGACGGCATCATTGGAAACACATTCACCGCCAACAGCCCGCTCGATATCCAGCGCTTCATGGTTTGTCCTCAATGGCATTTCATCAGCATGCCCAGCGCCACACCGAACAGACCATCGCAAACAAATCACCGCGCGATCGTTTGTAGCGATTTACTACATTCAGTTGTCGTCTATCCATCCTTCTTGGCAATGTCAGGTATAGGATAGAGAACCGTACCCAACCTTGCAAAATCTCTGTCTCATCAGTCAATTTCAAGGAATACGCTATGAGCTTGACGGTTTTAAAGTTCTCTTCAGAAGAATGCGGTATCTGCCACAAAATGGCGTTTTATGACCAAAAAGTTGCCGAAGAACTAGGACTCGAATTTGTTGACATCAAAATGCAAGACACTGCCACCTATCGCAAATATCGGCAGGTTTTGCTAACGCAGTACCCCAACAAAGCCGACATGGGATGGCCTACCTATATTGTGTGCGAGTCGCCCGAAGGCGATTTCAAAATTGTGGGCGAGGTTAAAGGCGGACACCCCAAAGGCGAGTTTCGAACCAAACTACAAGCGGTCATGGAACAAGCCACCGCTTAGGTCTCATTCGAAACAGGACTTACGCAGTTGAATGATGTTTGGGGCGCTAAGCGCTCCAAACATCATTCAACCCCTTGTTTTTTCCAATGAAGTGCGTAAGTCCTATCGAAAGTTGACGACCGAACGATCAATCTAACGAATGCGAGGGGTTGCAAATTTTTGCCAATTTGGAATCGCCACAGCCCATAGCAACATACAACAAATCCCCAAGGAACACTCCTTGGGGATTTTTGGCTTTGGGAGTCGGTTAAAGCTGCGGGCAGAAACTGTGCTTTACTGCTGCTCAAATTTCTGGACTTCCAAGACAGGGCCAATCATGGCAATCGTCATCACATCCTCACGAATTTTGCCCTCCACTTTGACCTTGAGGCCATCTTTTAGCAAATCATCGGGCGCACCTTGGTGGAGCTCGTAGGTTTGGCCGTTGGAGCCGATCAGTGCCCATGTGCCTGCGCCCATAGTGGATTTTTGCACTGTCCCTTCTACATGAATACTCATTGGTGGGGGTTCCTTAAATGCAACCCTTATACGCTAACCCCATTGCTCGTGTTCGTGCGCTGCCTTGGCGGCCAACGTGGCAATGCCCATGCATAACACGGCATTGATAATGAGAAAGCCACGGGCGATCGCTCCGTTGCCCAACAACATCATCGCCGGATCCACCGCCGCACTCACCAACAAGCAAGACGATACCCCAACCGACAGTGCGATCGAAAACCACTTCAGCGATGGATGCATCAGCAACAGCGCAATCAACCCAAATGGAATGAGCACACTCGCCGTTAGGGGATTCAGCAGCGAGCTCCCAAACAACACCCCACCCCACTCTGGCAACGAGCTGCCCAATACTCGAAATGGAGCCTGGGGTAAGTCAAATACATAAAAGCCGCGCAGAAAGAACAGCCCCGAACTCCCCATGATCAAACCACCCGACACGGCCCAACCAAATCCTGGCAGGTAATTTCGTAAAAACCAGGCCAGCAGGTACGATCCCAACACCATTGCAATTTTGGTCGGCAATGCATACACACCACCATCCACCCAAAAGCGCAGATTGAGGTAGCCATTCTGCTGTAACCACCGCCAAAAGTCACGAACCGTAATCTGTCCTTTCAACGCCAGTTTTACGGCCCCATCGGCATCGAGTTGACCTGCACCA
Source organism: Leptolyngbya sp. AN02str (assembly GCF_050565595.1). Classification (NCBI taxonomy): domain Bacteria; kingdom Bacillati; phylum Cyanobacteriota; class Cyanophyceae; order Leptolyngbyales; family Leptolyngbyaceae; genus Leptolyngbya; species Leptolyngbya sp. AN02str. Next base: position 22,301 of record NZ_JBNXVR010000042.1, read on the forward strand.
AAGTGGTTAAGCTCATCGCCCTGGACCACCCGCGCCGACTGCTTTAGGATTTGGGCAATCTCATCTGGCTCGGTTACCCCAACCGACTTAACCAAAGCGGCTACCGCCGCCACATGGGGTGCGGCCATGCTAGTTCCCTGAAAGGCGCGAAACACTGACTCTCCCGTTTCGGGATCGATTGTGTTTTGCAAAATGCCGCCGAGGTCGCTATCTGGGCCAGTCACACCACCCGGCGCGGCAATATCCACTCCAGCTCCAAAGTTGGAGTAGGGAGCCTTGGCTCCGCTGGCATCTGTGGCGGATACGGCAATGACATTTGGGTAGCGCGCTGGGAAACTAGCCGAGTTGCTGCCTGCATTGCCCGCTGCAGCCACAATCACGACCCCTTTGCTGTAGGCATAGTCAATGGCTTCGCGCATCACATCCGCATCACCACCACCACCCAGACTCATGTTAATAACATCTGCTCCGTTGTCGGCGGCGTAGCGAATCGCTTCGGCAATATCCGTAACGGTGCCACCGCCTTGCTTGCTCAATACCTTGAGCGGCATGATTTTGGCTTCGTAGGCGATACCAGCCACGCCCAAGTTATTGTTTGTAGATTGGGCAATGGTGCCGGCAACGTGGGTGCCGTGGCCATTGTCATCGGTTGCGTCTTCTCGATTGTTGACAAAGTCATAGCCTTTGACGAACTCAGTGTTCTCCAAATCGGGAACGCGGCTTACGCCTGTGTCAATAACGGCAACGGTTACACCACGGCCTTTGGTTTCGGCCCAGGCGGGTTCAAGATTAATGCTGCGAAAATTCCATTGTTTGGGATAGTCGGGATCGTTTGGCGCATCTAGGGTGGTGTAAATGTAGTTGGGGCTGATGGATTTAGCGTAGTCTCTCAGCTCCGATCGCTTGAGTTCTTTGAGCAACGCGCGATCGCCCTCAAAGACATAAATTTGTTGAGCGGCAGAAAAGTCGCTGTTAAGCCGAGGGAAAACGCCATACTGTTGGGCGATCGTCCCCAGTTCTTGCTGCACCAACTCAGGCGATACATCATCACGAAAATCGATCACCAGCGACTCGTACACGCCACGATTGGCCAGGCTTGGCGCGTACCACAATGCCGCTACCAAACTCGCCAAAAAGAGAAACCCCAGAAGCAGCTTTTTCATGGTGAAGGAGAGGAAGTGTTAGGATAGCGAACCGTTCTCCCCACCATAGCTCACGGCCAAGTGATTGCGGAGACAATCTCACGAACCGAAACGTGGACGACATACCCGCTTCAGCCCATTGAACCGTACACTGAAAAAGCGATCGCCTTACCGCTCTTTATCGATGGATGCGCTATGGAACGTGGTCTTCTTTGGTTTCCGTTGCTGATCTTTTTCTTTGGGCTGGCCTATGCCGGATGGAATGAGTATCAAAAGCTGGAGGCCTATAAAATTTGGGCTGAGCAGTTTGATCGCGCCAAATACGATATTCGAGCCGTGTTAGGCCAAAAAGATGACACGATCACTTGGGGCAAACCCACCCGCAAAGGCCCCGTGAACTTGCAAACATTCTCTCTCCGACAGGTGAAGACGATTCAGCTATGGGTTGATGGGGCGATCGCCTCGTTTGATAGCCCACCTGAACAGGGACGAGTTGTTTGCCTTCGGTTTGAAACTTCAGAAACTGCAATTGAAATACCGTTTACCGATGTTGCTTTAGCCGTTCAGTGGGGTCAGTTTTTACAGCAACATTTAACCTCTTTTCAGATATAAAACTACTGCCCGTACAGTACTGAGAAAACAGCGTCCATGCGATCGCAGAATGAAGCCTGGATTAAGCAAGCAAAACCTCACAACCTTCTGCAATGAACACCCACAGAAAACAATGGATTTTTCGGGGTTTTCAGCCTTTAGCACTGGGGATCGATAATCTCAGAAGTAAAGGATAGGCAAAGCAGCCAGCTACATCACCCCTCAAGCCTGTGCCAGCGCCTCCAATTTCCCCCAAAACCATCTAGTTTTTTGAATCTATTGCATCAAAACATGGCCGTTAGCGATCGCCATATCTTTGCAATAAATCCGCAGAGTTACGCTCATGATCTTGATTGCGGTCGTGCCAGCATTTTAGAAGCAGCATTTCAGGATTTGAATGACATCACAAGGATAGTCACCTGTGTTTCTTACATAGGATGAGCAAAGAGCAAAGGTATGAAGAAGTTAGCCTTGAAAGCATTGGCAACCGCAGCAATGAGCGTTGCCATGTTCACCTCGATGGGGCAGTCTGCCCACGCCATGAAACTGGGTGGATGGAACTACGCCCTCGATTCGTTTCAAGACGGTGCAACAAAAGTCGGCAATAAAACGGTTACTGGCTCCAAAAGTCCATTTGAATTTTACGGAATAGCCTATCAAGAGACTAAAACCAGCATCAACTTTGCGATCAACGCAAATTTATTGCAATCTGGCTTTCTCAACCAAAGAGCACTGAATGGGCGCGTCAGCTACGGGGATTTGTTTTTGAGGTTCGGCAATGGAACCAAGAATTCTTCCCTCCTAGCTGTTCGCTTTGACGGGCTGAACGATTCACGCAAAATCATGCAGTCTCAAACCGTTACCCAGCGTGTTTGGAATGCCCGCGCCAAACGTTGGGAAACCAAAACCACGATCAGAAACCAACTGGTTAATGCAACAGGCGTCTACAGCAATGTTGTAGGAGCAGACCTCACGAAACAGAACGCAGCTCCCAAAGCCGCTCCTGGAAAGCAAAACCCGGTCAGACTCACGAATATCGTACGGGGTAAACGGGTTGGCCGAGTCTCTTCGCTCACTCCCAAGCAATTGGCAAAGTTGGGGCTCAACTTTGGTCGGTTTGGGGCCAAGGGTCGCACCACATTTGGCTTTTCCATTGATAAGGCGCTGTTGCCCAAGGGCCAGTTCTTGGCCAGTTTGTTTGCCGAAAATGGCGCTGATGGCATGACCCTGAAAGGGCGGGTTGGGCCTGCACCCGCACCCAAGCCCAAGCCTCCGGTTCCCGCTAACCCATCCACGGGTAGCACGGTCACGCCGATTCCCACAAAGCCGATTGGCCTACCGCCCAAGCCGCCTACTGTGGTGGTCACTGCGCCTAATGGCGTGCAGCCAGTCCCCGAGCCGTCTACCATGGCAGGCACAGCGGTGCTTGGGACCTTCTTAGGCCGACGGTTCATGCGGCGGAACAACCAGCAAAAGCCCACTCAAATGACGCCCTCCTGATGGCTACCCACTAGGAATCTGTCAATTTTGTTGCTTTAGGGTAAATCTTTGTAGATTTACCCTAAAGCATTTTCAGGATAGTGCAGTGAATTACGGATGTGCCCTGGCGGATGGTTTAAGTCCCTCGACACCATTAAAAACTAGATCCTAAAACCCTGTGTCGCCCGCACAGCAGACGGCACAGGGTTTTAGGGTTTTATATTTGACTAACCTGAATTTTGGATAAGCTGAAGTGCCCATTTCTGCGTGCGCGATGCGCACGCAGAAATGCTCTTAACCGAAACTGACGTTTGACTATGGCTGATCACTCAGAAGCGCTTTGTGAAGGGCGATCGCTACTAAGGCTTAAGACATGGTCAAACCCTGGATGTGCCGGGTTCTCTGAACCATATAACATTTTTTTGGGGAGGGGTTTTTCTTTATTCCTCCCTGAATCATCCCATCCTGTCGATCACAGAACTCGCACCAAAAAAGGCATTCACAGATAGGGCAAGTATGTACCATGATTGGGATATGATGTCTGCCCCCTAACCCCGTGCGCCCATGGCTAACCTTCCTTACGTCTCTAGAAATGAACTGATACAGCGACGGCGGCGATTGCGCTGGCAGCGACGACTCAAAGCGGCGCAATCGTTTTGGCGGTTGATCGTGCTGCTTGGGCTAACGGGCGGAGCGGTGTGGGTCATGAGACAACCCGGCTGGGTGATTCGTGATGCCAGTCAGATTGTTGTAGAAGGATACGAGCTGTTGTCGCCCGAAATGGTGCGATCGCTCCTGCCACTTGAGTATCCCCAATCCTTGTGGGAAGTCGAAGTTGATCAAGTTGCTCAAGAGCTAGCATCTCGTGGTCCTGTTTCAGCCGCAACGATTTCTCGACGGTTGTTTCCACCCAGCCTGGTGGTAGAAATTACTGAACGGACGCCTGTGGCAATCGCTCTCGACTTTGTTCCTGATGTGACGAGTCCCACTGGGGCGATCGCCACCAATCCTTCTCGCGGGTTAATTGACGCAACTGGAGCCTGGTTTCCCCTCGAAAACTACACCACCATCAGCCCATCCTTACAAATTCCAAATTTGACAGTTGTGGGCATGCACGCCCAAAACCGCGAACAGTGGGCCACTCTCTACCAGGAGCTCAGCCGCTTTCAGCAAACGGTTGCCAACCCCGTCACTATTTCAGAACTCGATTGGCGCGACCCCACAAATCTCATTGCTCGCACCGAAGTTGGTAGCGTGCATCTTGGGGCCTTCAGCAATGCCCAAATGTTTGCGCAGCAGCTTCAAGCCCTCAACCAAATGCGCCAGCTCCCCCAAAACATTAACACTAGCCGCATTGCTTACATTGATCTAAAAAATCCTGCCAGCCCGCTCATTCAAATGGTTGGCTTTCATCAAGCTGTTTCCTACGAAAATCCAAATGCAACTTCAGCCGATGGGGATAGCGATTATTACAATGACGACGAGTTCTAAAACGTTGCATCAAATCATCGGCTAGCCCAATACACACTGCGCCAGTAGCGTATACCATCATTTTTTTGCGTTACCTCATCCTCAGCATGCACACTAGGCAATATCTAATGTGCTGAAATCTCATCCGCCGAATCAACGTACTAAAGTTACGATGCTGATTGTGGGCAGCAATTTTAAGTGTGGCGATCGCTCAATGCACAGCCGCTCATCCCAACTGTTCAGCAAACTCAAATCATCCTCAAACGCCATTCACACAAGGGTCATCTCTAGCGCGATCGCTAAAAATAGGGTCATCCCAGGGTCATCCATTTCGCTGTGGCAACGCCCACCAATCGTCCGCAAACCATTATTTTGAATAGAAAAACTACATACCGCTCCCAATAGCGGTCTAAACCTTAAGCAAATCACTATCTATATCGAATTTCGGGAACGCTGATTGGTTTTTCAGACGAGTTATCCTAAGATGTTTAGAACTAAATGCCGTCCGTGTGTTTAAGAATGCTGAAGAATTAGCAGTCTTTTACAAACCTATTGCAACAATAAGTTGGCGGTTCAGTTCTAAGTTCGCTGTGGGCTTGTCCAGGTTTATCGACTTTAGCCTGTGACCCACCCAGTAGCACTTATAGTTGACTCATGGGCCATCGCCAAAGTCGGCTGCCATGCCAAACGATATACCTAAAATGTCAGGTTCAATGGATACCGAAAAATCTTTTACTAACTCTGGACTACACTTGGGTCAAGTTGGCGACATGAACAACACAAACAACAAGCCAGCAACAGAAGCCAGGGGTAGTGAGATCGTGCCAGGTAGTTTTGCCAGAATTAAAGTGATTGGTGTTGGCGGTGGTGGTTGCAACGCCGTGAATCGCATGATTGATAGCGGAGTTGCCGGGGTTGAGTTTTGGACCATTAATACCGACGCGCAGGCCTTAACCAACTCTGGGGCAAACAACTGTCTGCAAGTTGGGCAAAAGCTAACCCGTGGACTAGGGGCTGGTGGTAACCCTGCCATCGGCCAAAAGGCAGCCGAAGAGTCTCGCGATGAAATTGCTGGTGCGCTCGAAAATGCCGACCTCGTATTCATTACCGCAGGGATGGGCGGTGGCACTGGAACGGGAGCTGCTCCGATTGTGGCAGAGGTCGCCAAAGAGGTCGGTGCACTGACTGTCGGTGTGGTCACTCGTCCTTTTACCTTCGAAGGGAAGCGTCGCACTACCCAAGCCGAAGAAGGAATTGGCGCATTGCAGAGCCGAGTGGATACGTTGATTGTGATCCCCAATGACAAGTTGCTAAGCGTTATTTCAGAACAAACCCCCGTACAAGAAGCCTTTCGGGTTGCGGATGATATCTTGCGGCAAGGGGTGCAGGGGATTTCCGACATCATTACCATTCCTGGGTTAGTGAATGTGGACTTTGCCGATGTCCGTGCTGTAATGGCCGATGCGGGTTCTGCGCTGATGGGAATCGGTATTGGCTCTGGCAAGTCGCGTGCCCGCGAAGCTGCCATGACTGCAATTTCTTCCCCCTTGCTGGAATCGTCTATCGATGGGGCACGTGGGGTCGTCTTCAACATTACTGGTGGCGAAGATCTAACCCTACACGAGGTCAATAACGCTGCTGAGATCATTTACGAAGCCGTAGATCCCAATGCCAACATCATTTTTGGTGCGGTGATTGATAACCGCTTGCAGGGTGAAGTGCGCATTACGGTAATTGCCACTGGTTTTGCCGCCGATGCCACGAGTTCTGCAGCTGGCGCACGGGTTTCTCCACTGAAGCGATCGATTGCGGGCCCGCCTATGGGTTCGGTGCCTCCTGCAACCGAGCCTCGCACACCGGGCGGTAAGCCAGATCTTGATATCCCTGAATTTCTACAGCGTCGCCGTCCTACTCGTTAGGTTCTACTCGTTAGGACGTGTTTTCCGCAGAGGAATCCCCAGACCTTGGGCTCCAATCATAGGGCTTACGCAGTTCGATGGTTTTTCTGGCGCAACGCTCTCGAAAAATCACACAAGCTCTGAGAAGGGCTTTGCAGAAACTGCGTCCGCTCTGGTGGAGTGATAGAGGCAGAGTTTGCCATTTTAAGCAAAAGCTTTGATTACTTTTTCTGCGCTTTGTTGGAACTTTTGGCGAAGGAAACCGTCAAAGCTCTTGGGGCCTCGTGTCTCCACTCAGAGGGTTTGGGGGGCTAAACCCTCTGAGCTACCGCCAACCTAGGTTAGATGGATCTCGCTACAATAGAACGAGTGATCCCTCTAAGTGGTTGAGCGAACAGCTCCCCCAATTATTTATCCATGGCTGATCAAAAACTTGTGTTGGTTGGGCTGAAGGCTCACCATTTTCGCCATCCTCTTGATTTACAGGCAACCCAGGCTCTTCAGCAAATTCCTGGACTTGACCTAGCAGTGCGGGCAATTTTGGGTTCTTTTGCAGAGCAGTTTTTTCAGTTAGAGAATCTGGCTTCGGGGGTTTTGGTGAGCGATCGCCAACTCCCTGATCTCCATCAGTTATTGCTAAACGCTTGCGAAATTTTGGACTTGGAACCGCCCCAGCTTTACATTCGACAGCATCCGGTTCCCAATGCGTATACCTTTGCAATGCGAGGCAAGCAGCCTTTTATTGTACTGCACACATCACTCATCGATTTGCTGACCCCCGATGAGATTCAAGCGGTGATTGCCCATGAACTGGGACACCTAAAGTGTGAGCACAGCGTTTATATGACCTTGGCCAATCTCATTGTGCTGGCAGCTAGCACCACGGTATGGGGTGGGGTTTTAGCCCAAGGTTTGCAGGAGCGCTTGATGGAGTGGGTGCGTTGTGCAGAATTTACCTGCGATCGCGCGGCTTTGTTGGTTGCTCAAGATCCGCGAATTGTGGCTTCGGTGCTGATGAAACTGACGGGTGGCTCACCCAAATTGGCAACTCAACTCAACTTGGATGCTTTTTTGGCGCAGGCAAGAGATTACAATGAGCTAAGTACCAGCGAAATTGGTCAACTGCTGCGGCAAGCTCAAACCGCACAGCTGACTCATCCCGTGCCTGTCCTGCGGGCTAAGGAGATTGAACGCTGGGCCAGCAGTAAAGATTATCAATCTTTACTAAAATCGCGCCCAGTGCTCTATAATGGTGAAATTAAGGTTACGGGCGGATGGCGAAATTGGTAGACGCACCACACTCAAAATGTGGCGGCCTTTGGTCATGGGAGTTCGAGTCTCCCTCTGCCCATCTCTAACCATCAAGAAAGAGCGGTTCATCTTATATGCATCGCTCTTTTAGCTTGAAGATTTCAAGGCGCTGAATGCTTGGTGGAGTGGCGATCGCCCATTCTATCAAACTCAATTTGAAATTTGGTTGCGGAAAGAGACTGAACCAAGTTGTAGCTCAAAGGAACAACACGTTATCACCACCTACCCACTGATGAGGTCCCCATGTCAAATTGGCTGAAGCGATGGGAATCGCCACGGCGGTCGGGTCGCAATGACAAAGGCAAAGGCGGTAGTGCCCGACAGCGACAACTCCGCAAACAATTCAAAACCCTGCAACAAAAACTGAAGCAGCAGCCCAAAGAGGGAAGTGGACCAACTCCGCTTCCCTCTTTTTTACGAGTTGTACGAGTAGGACTTATGCACTTCATCCAAAAAACCAGTGGGTTGAATGATGCTTGGGGCACTAAGCGCTCCAAGCATCATTCAACTGCGTAAGTCCTGATAAGTTTAATCTCAAACTGACAGGCGCAACCACCCTTAAAACAGGCTTGTCAGCGACCTTAAACAGGCTTGTCAGCATCAGAGGGTTTGAAATGCAGCACGGGCAAGCGGCTTCCTCGAAATAGCTCCTCACTTGCTTCGCCAACCGACAGCAGCACACCATTCACGGCGCGAGCTACCACTAAACCGACCAACACAGGAACCGTTGCCAAGCCGACTAGCATTTCAGCATTGACATTCAACTGGTCTGACTTTGGGTTGGAATCTGCCATGGCTAAAATTCAACCTCCTCAATGAACAAAGCTGAACTCTTTTTCGTCTTAAAATTCAGAGTTTTCAAGCAAGCTAGCTACTCTGGGTTGATCTCAATCGTTTAAGAGGTTGTACTTCCTTCAGTCTAATACCGTTCAGGAGTTCTGCAAGGGAAGGATAGGGCGCGAACCCAGCTCATTCTCACGCAGAGATCATGAGACCCAGTGAGCAAAGCGCATGGGTGCAAATCCAACCCCCACACGGTCTAGAATTCGAGTCGCTTACGCGATCCACGCTGTAACATGGATGCCATCGCCCTAAATTTCTTTCATGTGAACGACGACAGATCGGTAACGAGACCCTCCATATAGAGGCAGCGATAAAACATGGGCGATCGCCCCTGAGTGGCTCAATGGGTCAAAGATTTGAAGCCAGGGCGACTCAAGCCAACGTTGCTCGGAATCTAGCTTGAATGAGCAATGTAGATGGCTCCTCAGTTACGCTAAATGTTGAGAAAAATTGGTCACTTTCTCAAAGATTGTGCTATCTCTGGTAGGCAGATTTGTTGCAAATTCTAGGGTTGGGCGGGTCGCCTCGCTTTACGCTTATTCGTTGGTACTTAGTCCATGGGAATTGAACATACTCGCAGCCAAGGAAATTCACCCCTGGCTCAATGGTTTCATAAGACCGTTGATCTCGAATCCGTTCGGGTGCAGTTTCGCCTGCGAGGCAACATTCTCCATATTTTGTGTGAAGGGTACCCCAGCCCAGATCTAACGCTGGTTCTGTCGCAACTGTTGCCCGCCCTCAAAGGTGTGGATTTAAATACGCTGATTCCGCCCAATCAACCCAAAATTTATCAGCTATTCGTCTATGGGCGCAGACCTGGACACGGTAAGCCAGACTGGACTGCTCCCATTGACCTCAATCAGTTGGACTATCATCTAGAGCTGTTGAAGCATGCCCAGGCAGATATGACCCAGGCTTCGCGGGTTTTAGTAGGTCTGGGTGCCAGTGCGGCTCCGGTCACCAGCAACGATGGGCCGCCACTGCCGGGAGCCAACTATGCACGGGTCAAGCCACCCCATGTACCGCAGCGGCCGAATACTTCGGCAATTCAGCTGTCTAACTTTAGCTTGGCAAAGCAGGGAAATACCGATGCGATCGCGCGATACCTCAGCGAAACCTTGAGTGCCTTGGGGGTCGCTGTGCAGGTGAGTGCCAAAACGATTCCCTATCGCCCTACTGCGACTGCGACGGTTGTGGCGGCAGCGGCGGCTCCTGCCGAGTCGTTGCGTCGCCTGTGGATTGTGTGCGATGCCACCTATAGCCCCGATCCAACCTTAATTGCCGAGCCGATTGCTCAGCGCTTGCGCAACTTGGAGCTAGAAAAAGTTCGGGATGCCATTGTCATTGTGCAGGTACGGGGGGAATTGCAGCCCGACTGGCGCTTGCGGGTTGACCTTACCCCAACCGAAGAAATGCTGCGGGAACTGGCCCGGTGGGGAGACGTGCAGGCCATCACTCGATTGCTAGATCATGCGCTGAACCCCGAAGGAATGGCGATCGCCACGGCCTCCCTCAAGGAAGCGACGCTGCACCTGTTTTGTGGATATCGCATCGAGCCAGATTACGCTCCTAAAGAAGGCGCACCGGAACAGGAAGCCGTGCGAACGTTGATTGCGCCCCTACTGGATGCGATCGCGCCTCAAGGCATTGAAGCTGCCACCCTTTATGGACAGGTTCCCGACGCGGATGAACCCGCTTGGGTAATGTGGCTGAATTTGCCAGCCCATGAGCACACAGCGCTGGCCGATACAGCCATTACCCTGGCTCGACAAGGAGACTGGGCGGCGATCGCCTTTTTGCTCAACCGATTGCTCAATCCCGATTTAGATCGACAGTTGGCAACCGGAGGAATTCGGCTGCAGCTATTGCCCAAAGTTGACCCCTTGGCCATGCGAGCCAACAGCAGTGGCGAACAGCAGTACGTTCTGCACATCATGACCGATGCCCCCATCTGCCCCGACCAAAAGCAGGTAGGCAAAACAGCCATCAAGTTTTTGCAAGATTTGCGCCTATCCAATGTCAGCGGGATTCGAGTATATGGGCGTCGGGCTGGCCAAAAGCGACCGCTATGGACCGAAGGCGTTGACTTGGTTTCGCGCCGGAGTGGTGGCACGGAAGTGGCCCCCGAATTTGCAGCCGCCGAAGCCTTTATGGGCGACTTGCTGAGTTCTACCACAGAGCTTGCGCTCCCAGACGAAGCAAGCGAAGGCCAGATTGAGCAATCTTGGCAACAGAATCTTGAACGTTGGAAGCAGTCAACCCAGCACTGGTTGGTGCGATCGCAACTGTTCGTCAATGATGAGGCCGCAAGTGCTGCATCCCCAGCCACAGCCGGAACGAGCGATCGTCAGGCAACCTGGAAGCTTGCACTTATTTGGGGAGCGGCTGGGTTGCTGTTGGCCCTGCAAATTGACTGGGGCTTAGGTCGTGTGATGCAGCCACCCCCAGATGATGCAGTTGCCGCAGAGGTTCCAAGCCCCATGCCCACGGCCACAATCCCCGCTTCGCCGACGGCTGACGTGCTGCCAGAAGCCGTTCCTGGCGGTACCCGGGATGATCTCGATTCCATGGCGGATGAACCCTCTACCACGGAAGAACCCACCGCAGCAGCCACCCCAGCAGCCAGCCCACTCGCGTCGGGTTCACCAACCGCTTCACCAACCGCTTCACCGACGGATGCGTTGCCCAATTTGGAATTGAATCGCTCAGGGCGCGATCGCACTCAGGTGTTTGATGAAACTGGCTTCACTCAAGCCGATGAGCCCTCAGCATCTCCAGGTTCAGAGCCTTCTTCCAATCCAACCGCTGTTGCATCACCCTCAGCAGATCAACCTGCAACGAATCAGCCGACCGCCGAGCGATCGCCCCTGCCCAGCCCCACGTCCCCAACAGCCGCTCCCGCAGCATCGCCCAGCCCAACGGCTTTGGTTGAGCCCCCTGCTGCTAACGAGTTACCCTATTCTGTTCCCAATCCACGGCTTCAGGCTATTACCACGGCCATTCTTTCGGCAGAGCCATCGTTACCAACCTTTAACACGCGATTGCTCGATGAAAAGTACATGCTGTACCGCGATCGCCTGTTGCAGTATGGCCCGGTCGATGTGTTGATCGTGGGTAGCTCTCGAGCGCTGCGAGGCATTGACCCTGCCGCATTGCAGCAAGAGCTGACCAAGCTAGGCTATGCCGATGTCAGCATCTTTAACTACGCCATCAATGGGGCAACTGCTCAGGTTGTCGATCTCACCCTACGGCAAATTTTGCGCCCTAATGAGCTGCCTAAACTCGTGATTTGGGCAGACGGAGCCCGTGCCTTTAACAGTGGCTCTGTGGATGTCACCTACAACGGAGTAATGGTCTCCGAAGGCTACCGTGAGCTTGTGGCGAGCCGACGAGTCGATGGCTCTGGCGAAGCGGTAGTCGCCGAGCCATCGATGGACTCCGCCCAGCCTCAAGGCATTGGAGAATCTTTAAATCAAAGCTACCAAGCAATTGATCGAGCCATGAGCGATCGCCTCGGCCAAATCTCAGCCGCTCACAGTTACCGCGATCGCCTCAAAACATTGGTCAGAAATGTCTTTGGAGTGTTCTCCCCCCTGATCAACAGTTCAACTGCTGCCAAGCCCTTTCCCAATGCGGTGCAGTCCTTGTCCGATCAGGGGCGCGACATGATTGACTTCGATGGCTTCTTGCCATTAGCTCTCAAGTTCAACCCGGCCACCTACTACCAGGAATATGCTCGGGTGGAAGGACGCTACGATGGCGACTATACCGACTTTCGGATTGAAGGAGCACAAGAGCAAGCATTTGAATCGCTGCTCAGCTTTACCAGCGATCGCCAAATTCCCGTCGTCTTCATCAACCTCCCACTAACCGACGAATACCTCGATACAAGTCGCCGCCAGCACGAGCAAACGTTCCGTCAGTACATGCTGCAGCAAGCCGCTGAGCAACCCGGCTTCGTTTTTCGTGACTTGTCCGACGTGTGGTTGTCAAACTACGATTACTTCTCCGATCCTAGCCATCTCAATCGCTATGGAGCCTATGAGATTTCGCGCCGCATCGCCCAAGATCCACTCATCCCTTGGGCCGACGCTGCAGCACCCGCAGCCAAAACACCTTCCCCAGTCCAAGCCCAACCGTAAAATCACTGACTGAGGCGAAAGCGAGTTAACACCAAGGGTTGTACACCTTCAGCCAATTCCTTTGCCAGAAAAAATGATGCGATCGCACGATTTTGTGGCATTCTAAGCGCAAAGCAACCTCCATCGACATTCGCCACCTCGTTGACGACCGCAGTGGAGAGTCTCGGTTGGGCGAAGCAAGATGGACAGCATCCTTCATGGCGATCGCACCTTACATTGCTCCAATCCCCTCGACAACTAGACCGGATCGAGCTTAATGTTAGGTTCGCAACTGCGACTACGCTGGCACCGAGTTTCCTGTGTATCCCTGTGCAAGCTTGTTCACAAGCTATGCTCTGTGTTCCGATCCATTGATTCGCTCTACGAATCTGACCATTGGTCCGACCCCATGAATCCGGCTCACTGATGTGCGATCTCTTGACGGCGATCGCACCACTGACCTCCATCCGAGTTACCTCTCATCAGAGATAACTTCGATCAGAATGGCTTAAAGCGGTTGGATAGTCTGAAGTTGTTTTCGGACAAGATTGCAACGAACATTCATCCATCATCTTTTCAGTGTTAGTTATTGCCAGGCTCATACACCACCTCATGCCAACTTTTTTGCATCTCCATGCTTGATCGCCTAACACCCGAATTAGTAGCTTGGCTGGAAGCTGAAATCGAGCGCCGGGTTCACAATCAACTACAGGCTCTGTCGTCTCAACACGAAGCCCTCAAAAAAGATCTCGTCGAACGAGAACGAACCCTGCGTGAGCGGCAGCAAGCAGACTCCACCTTGCAAGAAAATCAACACTTCATTCAGCAAATTCTGGAAACCACCCCCAACCTGCTCACACTCTACGAGCTAGACACCGGCCAAATTGTCTTTGTCAATCGGCAAGTATCCGAGATCTTGGGTTACGCCGCTCACGAAGTGCGCAACATGAGCACCGACGAAATGGCAAAGCTCATTTACACCGACGACTTATCCAAGCTCACTCTGGCATTGCAGTGTATTGCCGAACTGTGCGAAGGCAAGGTCGTCGATTTGGAATACCGAGTGCGGCACAGCTCAGGCGATTGGCGCTGGCTTCGAACTCGGCATACCGTTTTCGATCGCCATGATGATGGAAGGCCCAAGCGCATTCTAGGCACCTCGACCGACATCACCGACTGGAAGCTGGCCGAAATCAACCTAGAGCAAGCCCGCCTGCAAGCCGAGCAAGAAAACCGCTCCAAAAGCAACTTTTTGGCCACCATGAGTCATGAAATTCGGACCCCCATGAATGCCGTTTTGGGCATGGCAAATTTGCTGCGGGGTACCGAGCTATCGCCACCCCAACAGGACTGTGTAGATACAATTTGCGCTAGCGGCGAAACCTTACTGTCCATCATTGACGACATTCTTGACTTTTCAAAAATTGATGCCGGCCAGCTCGATCTGGCGCAAGTACCATTCAACCTGCGGCACTGCATTGAAAGCGCCCTTTGCCTGGTCGCAGCCAAAGCCGCCGAAAAAAATTTGGATTTGGTCTACTTCATCAATACAGATGTGCCCGATATCATTGTGGGCGACGCCATGCGAGTCCAGCAGGTGCTCATGAATCTGCTGAGCAACGCGGTCAAGTTTACCCCTTCGGGTGAGGTAACCGTTAACGTATCGGCTCGCACGCTTAGAGCCGAGGTAGCCGGTGAACCTCGCCTCACCTACAGCATTCGCTGTTCAGTTCGAGATACTGGCGTTGGCATTCCCTCGGACCGAATGAACCGATTGTTCCAACCCTTCTGCCAGGTGGATTCATCGATCAGCCGTACTTACGGCGGCACCGGGTTGGGACTGGTGATTAGCCAACGGTTGAGCGAGTTGATGGGCGGTCGAATTTGGGTTGAAAGCGAAGAGGGCGTAGGCTCGACGTTTCATTTTTGTATGATGACTCAGGCGATCGCTTCTGAAACTGTATCCACCCATCAGGCTTTGGGCTGTTTGGTGAGCAAGCGACTCCTCATTGTCGATAACCATTCCTTGCGGCGAGCCAGTCTAGCGCTTCAGGTTAAACAATGGGGGATGGTTCCCTGCGGGGTCAGCTCAGGCGAGGAAGCTCGCACATGGCTGCAGTGCTATCCTCACTTCGACGGAGTGATGATCGATCATCAGCTGGCTGACGAAACGGGACTGTCATTGGCAGCGCACATTCGCCAGCTCCCGGGTGGTCAGCTGTTGCCGCTAGTTTTGCTCATGCCGTACAACAGCGGCCTGTACGAAGCAGCCCCATCGGGGGTAACCCGTTTTTTGTCGAAACCGGTACGGCAATCCCAGCTGCAGCAGGTTTTGCTGGATTTGTTTGCAGAACAAGATCACCCCATGGCAGACGAGACGCCAGAAGCGCCCTCATCCATGCAGGAGGTTGCTACCCCGACCCTCAGCATTTTGGTCGCCGAAGATAACTTGGTCAACCAAAAAGTGATCTTGCGCTTGCTGGAACGATTGGGCTATACCGCCGATGTTGTGGCCAATGGGCAGGAAGTGTTGGCACAACTGCGGCGGCAATCCTACGATGTTGTGCTGATGGATGTGCAAATGCCCATTATGGATGGGATGACAGCGGCAGCCATCATTCGTCAGGAATGGTCCGATGATGTGCGCCCTCGGCTGATCGCGGTGACCGCCAATGCCATGCAGGGCGATCGCGACGAATGTTTGAACGTTGGCATGGATGACTATCTCAGTAAGCCTATCCGGTTAGAGAAGTTGGAGAAAGCGCTGCAAGCTTCTATCTCTCAGCGATCGCGCACCCAACAGTTCTCCCCCAACCCCAGCATCATTGATCTCAACGTTTTGGCGACCTTTAAAGAAGATTTGGGAGATGAAGCAGAGACCATCTTTGTAGAAATGGTCGTGTGCTACTTGGAAGAGACCCCAACCTTGATTCGAGAAGTCGAGAAAGCCTTGCACAGCAAAAATGCAGAGGCGATGACCCGCCTCACCCACACGCTAAAGTCTAGCAGCACGGTGGTTGGAGCCGTTCAGCTTGCCAACCTGTGCAAACAAATTGAGCGCTATGTCAAAGACATGTTCACCGCAGAGGGGGTGGCCCGCATTGAGCAACTTGTCACCTATTACCAGTCGGTTGCCCAAGCATTGCAGCACCTACTGGACTGGCTCCAGGATGGGCAACCAATCTCGGAGTTCGGCAAATCGGGTTTAAAGAACACTAAAACCGATAGTTCACACTGAAGTACAGAGCGCGATCTTGTGCATTTGTGCTGCGATCGCGCAAGTCTATCAGCGGCAGTGCCCCATCTACCCGAATGTTGAGTCGGGGGAGTGGTTCCCACAAAATGCCCAGGCCCACTCCGGCCAAAAACGCTTGATCTGGCGTGTCAGCAGGATTGTTGCCATCATTCCAAACCGCGCCCGCTTCAATAAACGGAGCCAACTGCAAAATGGTTGCCCCAGCCGCATTGCGCTGAATGGTGATGCGGTCTTCAGCCGAAATGCGAAAGCCATTGTCGCCCAAGCGCGCATTTTGCCGGAAGCCCCGGAGCGACTGCCCACCTCCAATCGCAAATTGCTCGGAGGTGAGCAATGGATCGGGCGTGAGCTGCACGTCTCCTTGCAAAATCAGCACATTGTCATCATTGAGCAGTTGCACCCGCTGAACTTGTCCCAACCAGCTGAAAAATTGACCATCTGGCGTACCTTGCGTGGCATCAAACCAGTCAGTTCCCAGGCTAAATTGCGATCGCACAGCCCATGCCCCAGCCACATCACGACTAACCAACTCCTGACCAAACTTGATCACACTAGTGGTCGTGGTTCCCGTAAACACCTCACCAATGACCGTTTCGCCATTGCGGTAAGTAAAGCCCAGCGATAGCGCAAATTCTTGTCGGGGCGATCGCACCAGGGGTTGCCGGAAGCTGATTTCATAAATGTCGGCATCGCCTTCTACCGATAAGCCTTGAAAATCTAGACGATAGTCACTGGGAGCGGCGCGCAGCTCTAGCGTGCCATCCATCGGGTTGACCGGAATGCGATAGCGAAGGTCGTACACATTTGCCCCTCCCGTGGTGGTGCGACGGTAACTTGCCAACAGCCCATCGCCAAAGCCCAGTGGGCTGCGGTAGCCCAACTCCACCCCCATACGCTCGGAGCCTACACTAGGCGGAGAGAAATTGTCGATGCCCACCTGTCCAAAAAACGGTCGTGACTCGGCAACTCGAACCACCAAAATACTTTGACCAATTCCGGTTCCGGCTCGTAGGCTGGCTTCCACATTGTCAAACAAAGGATTGAGGCGCAGTAACCGCAGCTGATCTTCGAGATCGCGCTGGCTTAGGGGTGTACCACCCCCTAGGGCAATGCGGCTGCGAATATACGCATCGTTGACCCGGCGATTGCCTTCAATATCGATGCGCTCCAGCGAACCCTCCAACACTCGAAATTGCACCACCCCATCCGCGATGGTTTGATCCACTAGAATGGCACGCGAGGTCAGGTAGCCTTCGTCCAAATACAGCTGGGTCAGCGCATCGGCAACGGTTCGCAATTCTTCTAGAGTGAGCGATCGCCCTTCATACGGTTGGACAATCGGTGCAAAGTCATCTTCTTGAAAGATCGTGCTGCCAATGACCTCAATCTCGTCCACTTGAACACGAGCCGCCGCATCGGGAATGGCTGGCTCTGGGGCGGACTCTTGGGGAGCCAACACTGGAGGCTCGTCGGGTTCGACTGGCTCGGGCAATGGGGCAGGCTGTAAAAAGGGCTCGGGCTGGCGCACCGGATTGGGATCGGCCGCAGGCAGCTGGGCAATCGCCTCAGGGGGTGCCATGTTGGCCGTAAATGGCAAAGGTTCCCCCCCGGTGAACACCGTGTATGGACCGAATATGGATGCGGTATCGGGGGCTTGGGCGATCGCCTCCGCCGTAGACAGCGGGCTCGCATAGGAAACATCAGCCTGAACCGCCAGCGAGGCTAACGGCAGCAGCATCCATTTCAGCGGTGTGCTCAAAGATGACAGTCCGGCACTCGGTGGATAGGACGGCGATCCGTGCATCCGTTCACTCCTCATCGTTATCAGTCGTCGCAATATGTGGGGGATTGCGCCAATCGCGAAATAACCACCGTCATCATACGCATGGGGCAAGAATGATCCGTAAAAATGCAGCGAATCTTTAGGACTACCGTCAATGTTGTCCCAGTTGAGCAATGCCCTTGATAGACAGACCTTCACCCAAACGGATGGTGCCCTAGGGAGCTTTGTCCAAATGCCACTCCGCTTGCAACGCATCGACAAACTGCCGCGCGGTACGTCCCGATCGCCCGTTATGACGGGTCGCCCATTGCAAGGCTCGAAACTCAAGATCGCTGGTTTCAATCTCGATGTTGGCGATCGCCGCCAAGTGCCGCACAATCTCCAAATAGGCAGTTTGGTCTGGCGGTTCAAAGGTGAGCGTTAAGCCAAAGCGATCGCTAAAGGACAATTTTTCTTGCACCGTATCCCAAGAGTGAATTTCGTCGGCATCGCTAGGCCGAGGGCGATCGCCAAAAAATTCGCGAATTAGGTGACGACGATTGGACGTGGCATAGACCACCACGTTTTTAGGGCGTGCCGTCACATGGCCTTCCAGCACCACCTTCAGCGCTTTGAACGCATCATCATCCTCTTCAAAGGACAAGTCATCGACAAAAATAATAAACCGCTGAGGTGCATCTCGTAGCCGTTCTACAATCGTGGCCAAGTCTGCCAACTCTGCTTTCGACACTTCAATCAATCGCAAGCCGCGATCGCCATACTCATTCAGCAGCGCCTTCACCAGCGACGACTTGCCCGTTCCACGACTGCCATACAGCAGCGTATGCAGAGCAGAGTAGCCCGCCAGTAGTGCTTCTGTATTCTGAATCAATGCCTGCCGGGGAATGTCGTACCCAACCAAATCAGTCAACCGCACCGCATCGGGCTGGGGAATGCCCTGTAGCTGCCCCTGCTGCCAGCGAAACGCTCGGTAGCGGGCAAACAACCCAACTCCAGCATGGCGATGATATTGGGCCAGCTCTGCCACCATATCTGCCCAATTGGGGCTTTGGTGCAGCATTGCAATGATGGCTTGATCCATCGTCGCAATCGGTGCGGCAGCCAACTCCCAAGCCGGAAGCGGAACTTCCAGCCCAGCGGCTGCCGCCACCCACTGACTCATCTGCTGAGGATCGAGTTGGTATAGGGCTTGTAGCGCTTGCAAATCGTGCTGAGCTGCCGCCACCAACGCCGGAGGCAAGGCTACAAAATCCTGACGCTGGGCCTGTTGGGTAAACGCATTGGCAGACCACAAAATCTCGGTCAGCAGGTGGGTCGCCCAACTGCACGATTGTGTCGCCAACGCCCGAAACCACTGACCATAGGCATGCAAACAGTCCAATCCGTGCTGCATGGGCGTTGGGGCGATCGCTGCCTGCTCCAGATGAGCCAGCAGATTGACCAGGGCGATCGCGGGTTCTGTCGTCAATACATCTTGATACACCAACAGCGTGGCCACCTGGTGCTGAAGCAATCGAATTGTTGAAAGATGGGACTGAAGCTGGGATCGTTCGCCCATATGCACCTGTCAAAACAAAGAAACTCAACAGCAATTCAACCAGAACCTACGCACTTTATCCGAAATCTCCTAGATTTTTGTGCGTAAATCGCCAGACTGGCTCGCAATCCAACAGCAACCCCCACTAGTTGCACTAATAAAAACACATATCGAGCTGCGAACCCTGCCCATCATCTCATTTCTGTTGATGGGGATAGATCAGAATTGACTGGGGTTGATGGGGATCGCTGTTGTACCAGGAAGAATGGGGCATATGGCTGTAGATTGGGCGGGGAGGACCTTGGCAGTGTAATGTAGACCATAGGTGGTAGGCAGGGGGCGCAGTCAGGGGAGCGTCTGTGCACTTTGCCTATTGCCTATCGGCGCAGTCGCGCATCTTGAACGGCTCCCTATTCACCCTCAACCGCGTATGAATGCAGGCGTTATGAATGCAGGTATTGTTGCTGCGATCGCCTATGGCATCTTGAATCTTGTGGGCGGCTTTATTGGGTATCAGCAAGCCCAAAGCCAAAAGTCCCTCATTGCTGACAGTTTTAGCGGTATTTTTCTCATTCTGTGTGGCGCAGTTTGGGCGCAGGGGCAGTTGTGGGCCAAGGCTGTTGCCATTGTTGCAGCCGCCATTCTCATTCAAGTCTTCATTTGGCGATATGTAAAAACCCGAAAGTTTATGCCGGCGGGCCTGATGATTGCAGTCGGAGTTGCGGCGATCGCCGTCATGGTGGCAAGCTAATCTCTCTTATGACAAGTGAATTAAGAAACGTATGGCGTTGCTAAGTTCAGCAACGTCATTTTTATAACCATTGATACTCACAAGATCCCCAAATTTCGTCCCTACGCTGACAGTTAGTTAGGCCATTGGGCTGAGTTCATCAACCGCTCTATGCTTTCCATCGCCTAATTTCTCCCCAACATAAGGATTCTGTCACCATGATTCGTCTACTTGTGGGTGTTCTTGTTTTTGTCATGAATACCGTTTACCACGATCGCCCGTATCCCCGCTTTTATGTGCTGGAAACCGTTGCCCGAGTTCCGTATTTCTCCTACCTATCGGTGCTGCACCTGTACGAAACATTGGGCATGTGGCGCAGAGTGGATTGGCTCAAAGTTCACTTTGCCGAATCCTGGAACGAGCTGCACCACCTGCTCATCATGGAAGAACTGGGCGGTGGTGACAATGGCATCGATCGCATATTGGCCCGCAGTGTAGCGTTGCTGTATTACTGGATCATTTGTGCGCTCTACGTCTTTAGCCCTCGTGCCGCCTACCACTTTATGGAACTCGTGGAAGGACATGCCTACCGCACCTACAACAAATTTTTGAAAGAAAACGAAGCCGAACTGAAAGCACTCCCTGCACCCGCGATCGCTGTACAGTACTACCGCGATGGAGACCTATACATGTTCGATGAATTTCAGTCTGCTCGCGTTGCGTGTGATCGCCGCCCCGCCGTCAACAACCTCTACGATGTATTCGTTGCCATTCGTGACGACGAACAAGAACACGTTAAAACCATGGTGGCCTGCCAACGGGCCGATGCCAACACCACACTTAGCCCACACACCGAACCCACGGTTGTGCTGCTTCCCACCGAAGCCAACACCGAAAAAGTGTCCGCGTCTTCATAGTCCACTTCGCACAAAATAGCGAAATCAACCAATTCTCAACCGCTTCAAACTATCATCCTTTGAGAATCCTGATTCTACCCAGAATGGATTCTCTTTTTTTACGTCCGGTTTGGTTACAGGCTTTTCTAAGAGTTTGCGCCATGGATCTCAGAAAAGACCATGTTGAAAGAATAATGGCTTTCATTTTGATGTAGCACTTGGCGGGATGGCTAATGTTTGCTTCGTTTGTCAGTCTTTGGGAAGGATGCATGGATAGTTGCGACTGGTGTGGCCAATGGTGCAGTAGCGATCGCATCTGGCTACCCAGCTAAGCTTGAGGGAGGCTCAGCAACCCTGGCATCATGAACCATTGACCATGCAATTAACCAAAACCATTACGCTTCGTTGCGATGCAGCATCAAAAGTAAACACACCATGGTACGGTCTATATCGTTGATAACAGAACTTATACTCAACACCTGAGCGCGCAATGAGGGAGAACACTTTGACACCGCATCAGCAGCCATCCAGCCACCTTCCTGCTCGAGAAGACTTCAGCGAGTACGTAGCTCATCTTCAACTACATATGGCACTTCATGCCCGCAAGCTCGTACCAACGCTAACCGAGACTGCAGACAGCCGAGAGCAACTGCTTCACCAAACTCAAGCAAACTTTGAAAAATTTGTCTCTCGTCAGGCAATATAAACCCGTAGAATTAAAATCACTAACTCCAGGCGCTGGGAATCAAATCCCAGCCCTTTTTTGTATTTGGTCAAACTTCCACAGAGCACTTGACAGCAGATTGGTGGTCATGTGGGCCGTAATGGGAACCAGCAAGTTGTGCGTGTAAATTGCGCTAACCCCCAACACAGCGCCAATCACAGCAGCCCAGACAATGTAGGACCAGTGCTTGGCCCCGCTAAAGTGCAAAACGCCAAAACAGAGACTAGACACCGCCACCCCAAACCAGTTCAGGCCAATCGCAGGCAGCATCACGCCCCGGAACAGGAGTTCTTCACTAAGACCGGGCAAGATACCCAACCATAGCAGGTCGGGCAAGGCCAACGGTTTGAGGACAAGGTTGAGGTAAAAGTCAGCGCTGTCGCGGTAGGCGGGCCACAGGCGATAGGCGATCGCACTCATGGCACTAATTCCTAGCCCAACCGCAATTCCTAGCCCAACCGCAGGCAGGGCCAAGTCCACCGGAATCATCTCAACGGGATCGACGGCCAACCATACCTGCGACACAATCAACAGCACGACGGCAGTAATGCCCATCGCGATCAAAATTTGGGAACGGTTGAGGCTATCCGGATTCGACGGAGGAGTAGGCAAATTTGACACGGGGTATCTCGCAGCGAGGCACAAGAACGTAGTGTGTGAACGCCACTAGCTCATCAAGCGGTCACACAACTTGGTTTAAGCCTAGCACCTTGGGAGTGTGGGCTTCTCCATCTAAGGCAGCGATCGCCTGCAGTGGCTCTATCGTGGGATGCAAAGCCTGGGGGTGCAAACCAGCCTTGTGTGCCACCAACATACCTACAGCTTCTAAATAAGACTGAGCGGCGATCGCCGGAATGCCTAGCTGTTGAGCCGTTACCTGCATCCGAGTGGTGTTGTCGCGCACGGTAATTAGCTGCGATCGCCCCTGGCTCAAGGTCATGACAGCACTACCGCCACAGGCCGTTTCGGGCACCACCAAGGCATCCACCTGATCAGCCCATAGGGCAGTTGAGTTGGCAGACTGTCGCTGAGAAATGAACTGAGGCGCACGGCTCAAGCCCGCCAGCACGCAGGGCAAAAAGGTATAGCCCAACTCTTCGGCCGCAGATTTGGGCGATAAGTCAGGGTCAAGCGGTAGCGGCGACAGCGCCGGAGCATGGGCGCACGGCACCTGAAAGGCCCGCACCACCAAGTGGCTAATCACCGCCTCAGCTCCGGCAAGAGGATCGACACCCTGACCATGGCGATAGGCCTGTAGAGCCTCGCTGCCCTCATCATCGGGAAACCGGGCAACGATAGCGATCGCCTCCGCGCTGGCCCGGTGAATCAACTTGTCAGCAGCCCGCAGCAGACTATCAGCTCGCTGAATGGTGCCCCACGTTGCCCCCGAAGCTGCCGTTCGTAGTTCCACCCCTAGCGGAGCATCCGTCACAACATAATCCGTCAGGTGTAAACCCAAGGTTGCCCGTGCCGCATCAGCGACTTGCAAATGCCGCTGCCGCAGTTCTGGCTCGATGCCGCTATCGAGCAACAGGCCAATTCGGTTGCCACGCACAGGGTTAAGACCCCAGCGCCCTGCTGCAAACTGGTCAAGTCCATAGCCCTCTACATAATAGGCATTGGGCATGGGCCAATAGAGGCTGGCACCGTTGAGCACATTGGGATGGGTAATGAGGCGATCAGCGACGTGAGCGATCGCCCGAGCCACAGGCAAGGCATCCCCCGCATAGCCGCCAACCGCCGCCCCAATACCAGTCGGCACAATCAATACAACAGTATAGGGACGCTGAATCATCACAAATGACACCAGGGGCTCATGGCAACAGGAACAGAGAATAGCGCCAGGAATAGCAGCAGCAGCAGCACCAGAGAGACTTTACGCAAGAACCGTAGAAATGGTGATCACAGCTTCCACCAAAGCAATCCGCCGCTTAGCATCCACCGCCGTAACAGCCCATCGCAGCGGTTCACCGTGGCGCTGAACCGCTTGCACAATTGCCGACTCTAACTGAGCTGAGGTTGCAGGCAACTGCACTTCCAACGAAACAAATTGCGTCATCATGGCGATCGCTCCTGATGGGTCACTTCAGCCTCTACACATCCGCAATAAAGGCATCTATACGCCTCAACCCATTAACGGTTCTGATATTGACCAAACTGCAAGTTGTAAACCGTTTCTTCTTTTTCGGTTTCGATCTTGAGATCGGAGCGTGGGAAGGCCACACACAGCAAGGCATATCCCTCTGCCTGCAAATCTTTGTTGATGCCCATGCAGTCGGGTTGATCCACAGTGCCCGACACCACTTTTGCCGCACAGGTGGTGCAAACTCCAGCACCGCAAGACGTTGGCAAATCTATCCCTTGGGCATGAGCCGCCGACAGCACCGTTTCATCTTCCGAGACCGTGATGGTGTGGGAAGCGCCTTGATGAAAAATTTCGACAGTATACGTTTGAGCCATGGTTCAAAAACTGCTTTTCGCCAGGATGATGGGAGAGAAACCAGATTCAAGTTGAAGAATCCGTTTCTCATTTTTTCATGAGTGCGGCGCGAGATAGCGATTTTTCAGCGGGAATTCTGGCTGAGCGATCGCCACCCCACATCCCCGCACGTCCACCCAATTGGTCAGCGAGCTCTCTACCAACTAGCTTTCGCCCTCTTTGGGAAAGGTCCGCTGAAATTCATCGATTAAATCATCAAACTCTTCCAATGCCTGGTTCACATCAATGCGGAGCGTACCCAAATCGGGTTGCTCTAGCAAGCGCACCAACACATCTCGCTTGCGGGTAATCGCCTGCATTTGCTCGCGCAATACTTGAGAATCTTGCATGATTTTGCCCTGTTCCAACAACATCCCACCGTTCATCCTAACAAACCGACCCAACAATGTTGAATAATTGTAAACAGTCTATCGCCGGATGAATCTCATGCTTGGTCGCTTTTCTCTTGGCAAGTTGGGTCTGTATGTGGGTGGTGCGCTCACCATAATGGGGTTTGTTGCCTACTTTACTAATCACCCCACGATCAACCTTATTGGCTTTTTCTACGGCATTCCGGTCTTGCTGGGGGGGCTAGCGCTGATTGCATCGGAGTTGAAACCCGTTCCGTATTCCCAGCCCACATCGCCCGATGTGCTGGCGCTGCGGGAACAGCAGGCCACCGACACCCAAAACCAAATCCGTAAAGATGTGACGCGGTACCGCTATGGGCAGCCCATTCACCTCGATAGCTCGCTAGAGTCGCTAGAGTTGGGCCAAACCGACGATGAGCATCCCGTCCTCAAGGGTGTGCGCGAAGAAAATCGCGATGGCTTCTATACGCTAGTGCTAGAGTTTGATTCGCCAGCCGTTGAGTTTGAAACCTGGCAGAAGAAGCGCGAAAAGATTGAGCGTTTTTTTGGCCCTGGCTTACGGGCAGAAGTGAACCAGCCCGAGCCTGAGTCGGTGGAAGTGGCATTGATTACCAATCCCGTTCAAGCCGATATACCCGCTCAGGCGGTGTAGATTCAAAGCTATCTCAGGGTCATTGCTATCTCGGGATCATTCAGGGGAGAAATGGGCGATCGCCCATTTCTCTTATTACTTTTCAAGCCTTACTTTTCAAGCCGCACGGCGTACCACTGCAAATAGCATCCTGGCCCGGTATTCAACTCGCAGGTTGTTTCCATCAAAAACTGAGCCTGAGCTTCTACCTGGGCGATTGTCTCCAGTTCAGGCGGTCGCTCATGTTCCATTGTGTTCAATGTATGGATGAGTTTTTGGACTAATTCTTCGGCACTGAGGATTTGCTCCGGTTGGTTGCTTTCCAGCACCACAAACGCATCCTCTTGGAACATAATGGGGTTTGGCATCGCAATTTAAGGTGACGGGCTAACGCGAAAACAAGGGCGGTTTTCTAAATTTCGACATAAAGTAAAGCACCCAAGCAAGGCTAGTGCGGGTTCGCCCCAAGCCTATACTCAGATGCTTTCATCCTAACGCTGACACCTGACCCATAGCATTGGGCGCGATCGCACCCAACGCCATGGCGATCGCTACTCGTCTTCAGCAAACACGTAGCGATAAAGATCCTTGGGATCGGGCTCTGGGCTTTCCAGCGCAAACTGCACCGCTTCCTCAATCAAATTTTGGATCTTCTTATCAATCGCTTTCAGTTCATCCGCCGAAGCCAAATTTTGCTCGATCAAATAGTTGGCCAAGCGCTTGATGGGATCACGGGCAAACCAGAACTCTTTTTCAGCCTTGGAGCGAAGTTCGTCGGGATCGGCCAAAGAGTGGCCCCGGAAGCGGTAAGTTAGCGCCTCAATCAACGTAGGGCCTTCGCCAGCACGGGCACGAGCGACCGCTTCCTGTGCCACCGCACGGACTGCCAGCACATCCATACCATCAACCTCAACTCCAGCCATGCCAAACACACTGGCCTTTTTGTAAATCTCCTGTTGAGAGGTAGCGCGATCGTGGGCCATCCCAATCGCCCACTTGTTGTTCTCTACCACAAACAGAATCGGCAGCTTCCACAGCGCAGCCATGTTCAAGCATTCGAAAAACTGTCCGTTGTTGCTAGCTCCATCCCCAAAGAAGCAAGCCGTTACCTGATCGGCGCTCTCATCGCCCAACGCTTCACGACGATACTTGGACTGGAAAGCTGCCCCCGTAGCAACGGGAATGCCCTCTGCCACAAAGGCATAGCCGCCCAACAAGTTGTGCTCTGCCGAGAACAAGTGCATCGAGCCACCCCGACCCTTGCTACAGCCGGTTGCCTTACCAAATAGCTCAGCCATGACCTCGCGAGCAGGCACGCCACTACTCAGCGCATGCACGTGATCCCGATAGGTGCTGCACACATAATCATCGGGGCGCATTGCTTTAATCACCCCGCTCGAAACGGCTTCTTGACCGTTGTAGAGGTGAACAAACCCAAACATTTTGCCGCGATAGTACATTTCGGCACACTTATCTTCAAAGACACGGCCTAGCACCATGTCTTCGTAAACCACCAACCCTTCTTCACGGGTGATGTTCGCTTGAGAAGCCGAAAATGATGGAAGTACTCGCTCTTGAACCATCCCCTTTGTCCTGTTTTCCTGCTACAACGTCAGCGCACATATCTTTATAAAAATAACCTGAACTGTTGCATCTGTTGCAAGCCTTCGGCAGGGGAATGCAAGATTGGTCAGGCGATCGCCCAGTTTCTAACATTTGGCGATCGCCCCATCCATAGGCGCAACAGCCTAAAGCGCTCAGCTGCATTTATCCCAATTTTCAATTAACCTTTCAATAAGCTTAAGTATTCCAGCGTTGATACCAAGATAGACTGAATCAAAATTAGACTAAATGAGTACTACAACATCGTCACTCTGGCTATTAGCAACCACACCGCGCTGTAATGCATCGATGAATTTCAATACCTGGGTTGCATCAAAACGAATTGGATTTCGCGGATGAGCAATCTCATCGCAGCCTAGACCAATGAACAAGCTCTGAGCTTTGGGTCTAGATTCTTTCGTTTTCTATCAACTTATGGATAAATTTCCTTCGTGAATATGCGTCGAATGTGAAGAGAGCCGCTATTGTATAGAATGCAGAACCGAGGCAGTTACTCTTGAGGCTGTTGGGTTATCTGCTGTGGTGCGCTGGCCGATTGAAATTTATAAATAATAATGTTGGGGAAGTGGACCGTGAGAATTCCGCTTGACTACTACAGAATCCTAGGGTTGCCCATTCAAGCAACTGCCGAGCAGCTACAGCAGGCGCATCGCGATCGCGCGCTGCAACTTCCCCGGCGCGAATATTCAGAAGGGGCGATCGCTGCCCGCAAGCAGCTGCTCGACGAAGCCTACTCCGTCCTGTCAGATGCGGAGCAACGCCGCGCCTACGATGCCAAGTTTTTGGCCAGCGCCTACGATACCCAAGAATCAGGAGCCCCAAAGGGGATTCGGCTGACCGATGCCGATCCCACTCTGGACCCCTACGCTCCCAGCATTGATATTCACGACTCTCAGCTCGTTGGGGCGCTCTTGATCCTGCTTGAGCTGGGTGAATATGAGCTAGTGCTAGAGCAGGGTCGCGGCTTTTTAGCACGCCACGCCAACCATCAAGGTTACGCCCCTCAAGAAGATGCGAACCGAGGTGACATTGTGCTAACGGTAGCGCTTGCTTCATTAGAACTTGGGCGCGAACGGTGGCACCAGGGCCAGTACGAAGCTGCTGCTGCTGCGCTCAGCGCAGGTCAAGATCTACTTCAGCGCGAAGGGGTTGTTCCCAGCATTCGACAGGAGATGCAGGCCGACCTTTACAAGCTACGCCCTTACCGAATTTTGGAGTTGCTCTCCCTGCCTGAGCAAAACCAGCTAGAGCGCCGCCAGGGTCTGTCGCTACTGCAAGAAATGTTGAACGATCGCAGTGGCATCGATGGATCTGGCAATGATCAATCGGGGCTGCATGTTGACGACTTTTTGCGGTTCATTCAGCAATTGCGGGGTTACCTAACCGCAGCCGAGCAGCAAGCCTTGTTTGAGGGCGAGGCCCAGCGGCCCTCAGCCGTGGCGACCTATTTGGCAGTGTATGCCCAGTTGGCTCGTGGGTTTGCCTACCGTCAGCCTGCACTCATTCGCCGAGCCAAGCATATGCTCATGCGCTTGAGTAACCGTCAAGATGTGCATCTTGAGCAAGCCGTTTGTGCTCTGCTGCTCGGCCAAACGGAAGAAGCAAATCGCGCCCTTGAGCTTAGCCAAGAGCAAGAATCGATCTCGTTCATTCGCGAAAATTCGCGGGAATCGCCTGATTTGCTGCCGGGGCTTTGTCTATACAGCGAGCGCTGGCTACAAAATGAGGTGTTTCCCCATTTCCGGGATTTGGCTCAGCAGCAAGCATCCTTGAAGGAGTACTTCGCGGATCAGCAGGTGCAAGCCTATTTGGAGGAGCTCCCCAGCGAGCCCGAAGTCATCCGCTCCCGAGAGCAGATGTCGGCTCCGACCTTGTCACGGGGTAGCTCAGCAGACTATGCCAGCAATGGCAGCACCAACGGTACTTACAACCGGCAATACAACGAAACGCGCGATCGCACTGACACGGTGAACCCAACCAGCCGCACAGCGACCATAGAACCCAATCGGCCCTTGGTTCCGCCTGCCGCTGAGGTGGGCGCATTACCAACTGCAGAGCGCGTTGCCCAGCTGTCGCCTGAAGGCCGTTTAACCAGTAATGCACCTCAAGGAGGCAATCGTCGTCCCGTTCCACCACCCCCCCTCGAACGACGCAATCCCGATGGGCTAAGGCTCACCCCGTCCCACGGTTCCGGGGGGGCATCGCCGAAACTCGATCGCTTGCTCTTCCTGATTGCAGTCGGAGTTTTGGGGCTATCGCTGGTGTTCTTTTTACTGAGCCGCATTGCCAATGCCCTGTTTGGGGGGCCTTCTTTGCAGGGCGATCAGCTTGCCATTAGTCTGATCGAGCCTCCAGTTGCCATTCCCGATCCGGCTACCGAGTCACCTGCTGCATCCACTGACCCCAACGCCCCTCTCTCTGCCGATGCCGCCCGTACCGTCGTGGATGGATGGCTAGCCGCTAAGCGCGCTTCCATGGGCGAAGGACACGACACGAGCCGTCTTAGCACCGTATTAGCGGATCCGTTCCTATCTCAGCGTATGGCTGCCGCAGAGGACGCCCGCATCACTGGAACCACCCAAACTTACCGTCACTCGCTGTTAGAGGTGCAGGTACTACCCAGCACGTCGCAAAATGCAGACCAGGCTCAGGTGAAGGCGCTGGTTGTAGAATCGCTTGATGGCGAGTCAGAGCGCTTGGACGTAACCTATCAAATGGTTCGCCAAAACGGCCAGTGGCGCATTTCAAGCATTGCAGACCTTCAAGTGGCACCGGATACCGGAGCAACTACCGCACCCGGTAACAGCGATTCTGGTGCTGGCACCGGAGCCGATGCCATGACGACACCCTCCGAGGGAGAGGGCTTCGCCAATCCAAGTGGGGCACCCAGTAACGGCATACCGCCCACTGCTCCCGGACAGCCCACTTCTCCCGATCTGTCGGAACCTGTGGGTAGCAGTCCTCAATAGCCCTTGCTCACGCTTGTTGTGAGCCCCATCTCCACACAATATCACCGCGAGTTTCAGAGCAAATTTTGCAGAAATGCACTCTAAAACTCGCGGTTTCAACGCTTTTCGGGCAGAACCTGCTGCTGACTCCACAAAACACTCTTAACCAAAACTCAGATTATTTAGAATCGTTGTTGTTGAGCCTGCTGTAATTGCTGAGCGGCGATCGCCGCCCACTGGGCATTTCCCTGAGCAGTGTAGAGATCGCGAGCGTATTGCAATACTTGTTGGGCTTCGGGGAACCGTTGCTGCTGCAAAAATGCCATACCCGCCGCATAGTAAGCATTGGCATAGGTTGGGTTAGCCTCTGCTGCTTGCCGAAAGGCCGCGATCGCCCCCTCCATATTGCCCTGTTGGTACCGTAGCGCTCCCAAGCTATAGTGAGCGGCGGCATAGCCAGATTTCAGCGCGATCGCCCGCTGAAATCCTTGTTCAGCCTGAGCAATTTGTCCCAATTCTTGATAAATTAACGCGGCGTGATACGGAGGTTCTGGCGCATTGGGGCTGAGCTGAGCCGCCCGCTGGAAGGCAGGCAACGCCGCTTGAGAATTGTCTTGCAGCCGATACACCAAACCCAAGTTGTAGTGGGCCATGCCTAAATCTGCATCGAGCGCGATCGCCCGCTGCAGGTATTGCTCCGCCAAAGGTAAGTTATTGCCCTCCAGCAAAGCAGCCCCCAAGTTGCCGTAGGCCAGCGCAAACCCCGGATCGGTCACCGTCGCTTGATAAAAAGCATTGGCGGCTTGCTGCAAGTCTCCCTTTTGCCGCAGCGCTAAACCCAGGTTGTAATGGGCTGGAGCGAGTTCTGGGTTGACCTGAGTTGCCCGCCGAAACGCAATGATGGCATCATCCACCCGCCCCAACTGGATAAACTGAATGCCCTGATTCAGGTCTCCTTCTCCCGGAATTTGGGTAGTCTG
The DNA here is from genome assembly GCF_050565595.1 of Leptolyngbya sp. AN02str. NCBI lineage: Bacteria > Bacillati > Cyanobacteriota > Cyanophyceae > Leptolyngbyales > Leptolyngbyaceae > Leptolyngbya > Leptolyngbya sp. AN02str. The sequence goes on from NZ_JBNXVR010000042.1 coordinate 53,114, forward strand.
GGCCACCACTGGAGCCATCAGTGGGCTATTCGGCAGCGCGATCGCCCCTACCACACCACCCATCGCAACTCCGTACACCAACCACCACTTCAGGGAATGACGCATCACCAAAACTCCAATCACAACCTTACCTTACCGGGAATGCCGCCTAGGCAACCCCCGTCTCACCTCTAAATCCTAGTCTCCTGCCCCCATTTCTTTCACAAAGTCATACAGCTGATGCGCCATCTCTAACTTGCTCCCCAACGCAACAGCAACCTGCCGTCCGGTTCGATCCAGCAGGATGGCCTGATTGCGATCGCTCCCAAATCCACCATCCGGCTGATCAATTGGGTTAGCGGCGATCGCATCCAAATGTTTGCGATGCAGCTTCTCCAACGCAGGTGTGACGATGTCGCCGGTTTGAGCAGCAAAGCCCACAAGCATTTGATGGGATAACTTATCGCGGCTCAGTTCTGCCACAATATCGGGAACATCGGCCAGGGGCAATTCCTTGGGCAATGCGGCTTTGGGCAATTTAGCAGCATGAACTTCGGCCGGTTTTACATCAGCCACCGCCGCCGCCATTACAATCCAATCCGCCTTGGGCAGTTCATCCTTCATGGCATGGTGCATATCCTCAGCCGAAACGGTTGGCACCAGCCGCACATCCCGCAGAATTTGCAGCCGTTCGGCCTCCATTGGCCCATGCACCAGGGTCACCGCCGCGCCCCGATGCCGAGCCGCCAGCACCAGGGCAATGCCCATCTTGCCAGTCGATGGGTTGCCAATAAACCGGACGGGATCGAGAAATTCTCGCGTTCCGCCAGTACTAATGAGAATGTGCTTGCCAGCCAAATCACGATCGCCCTGCGTGTGGAACAGTGACTCGATGTAGCTCAACATTTCAGCAGGTTCGGCCATGCGTCCTGCCCCGGTGCGATCGCACGCCAACACCCCTTCACCTGGCCCAACCCCATGCATGCGCGGATCAGCCAAAATCTGTGTCCAGTTTTGCTGAACAGGCGGTTGCAACCACATGTCAGTATTCATCGCCGGAGCTAGCAGGATCGGACACGTCGAAGCCAGCACCGTATTGGTGAGCAAATTATCTGCCAGCCCATAGGCCAGCTTGGCCAGCGTATTGGCCGTCATGGGCGCAATCAGCATCAGCTCGGCCCATTCCCCCAGCTCAATGTGCAACGGCCTGCCGTGAACAGGTTGCCAAAAATCTTCATCCGTATAAGCAGCGTGGCGACTGAGCGTAGCAAAGGTGAGCGGAGTCACAAACTGCTGCGCCCCCTCCGTCAAAAGCACCCGCACCTCGGCCCCTGCCTTCGCTAAGGCCGACACCACCTCGCAAACTTTGTACGCGGCAATGCCCCCACTCACCCCAATCAAAACCCGTCTACCAGCAACCATAAGCCAAGCCAGAGCACTGTTGTTTCACCACAACTGCCCTCATCATAAAACCTGGCCTACCCTTCCTTCAGCGTGCACGAGATTCGTTTAGGACTTGGAACCCACCAACTGCGACTCCTGAGGGGCGATCGGTGCCGTCAGCGCTTCTTCCAGATCGGCTCGGCCTAGCCGCTGTTCCAAAATATTCATCACCTCGCGGCCAAAATCGTTGGGATTTCGTTGCCATGCCTGTAAGCACACTTCCCCAAAGAAGGACCCCAACGGCTCAGGATTCCACAGCAATTTTTGAACTGTCCAGGGTTTCACATTCATTGGATCGTATCCTGGCTTTAAAATCTCCTGTTTCAAGGCGTAATCTTCCAAATGGGTATGCGGTTGTAACCCAATGAAGAAGATGGCAGGTTCTACCTTATCGGCTCCAAAGATGGCTTCTAGCTCTCGGTGGTAAGCGATCGTTTGGCGAATGGTGTCAAAGGTTTCGTCAATCACGTTGAAGGAGTAGTTGACCGAAACTAAATCATTAAACCCAGCAGCTCGGAGATCTCGACAGTTTTGCAGCACCGTTCGCAAGTTGTAGCCCATCCGCATTTTGCGCACCAGCTCCTGCGAACCGCTGGTAATGCCGATCTCAAAATAGTTCATGCCCGTCTTCACCATAAGGTCGGCCAATCGCGGCGACAAATTATCAGCCCGAATGTAGGCAGCCCAGTGAATATCGGTCATGCCCGAATCCAGCACTTTTTGTAGCAGGTCCTCGGCATCGGCAATGAACCGCCGTGCTGGAATAAACTGAGCATCCGTAAACCAAAAGTTGCGAATGCCGCGATCGTAGAGCTGACGCATCTCTGCGACCACTTCATCCGCTGGGTTAATGCGAACCTGCTTGCCTTCCACCACGGTATACACACAGTAGCAGCAGTTATGGGGACAACCGCGCTTGGTTTGCACCCCAATGTAGAAGTCTTGATCTTGCAGGTAATATTCAAATTCGGGCCAAATGCTGGCGATATAGTCGTAATTGCACGCCGATTTTTCCAACGGGGCGGGTTGCTCATGAATCAACCGTTGACGAGGTGCTCGTTCCCCAACCACATAGCACCGTTCTGAGGAAATATCCTGTCCTCGCACGAGCTTTTCTAGCAGCGCTTCCCCTTCCCCAACCGAAACGATCGCCCCTTTGGGCAACGACTTTCCAAGCTGCTCATAGAAAACGCTAACCGCCCCGCCCCCAATCACCAGCTGAACATTGGGGGTGTAGCGCTCGGCTCGACGAGTTCCCCGCTTGATTAAGCCGAGATTGCGCCAAAGCTCGCCGTAGTAGCTTTGGGCAATACGGGTCAGCCCGACCGCACCCCGCGCCTTCACCAAAGGATTACGCGAGTAGAAAAACTCGAAAGTGTACTGGAGCGGATTGCCACCCCGTCCACCAACTGGTGCATAAATTTGAATATCTCGCCACGAGAAGACCAGATGCGTTGGCTGAAACTCGTCAACGCAGCGATCCAGTGCCGCCGAAAAATCTAGCGGTGGCACCGTTCCCAGATCAAAAATACGCTGTTCTACCTCGGGAAAAACCTTATGAATGTGGTCGGCCAAATAAACCACACCAATGGGGAAGATGGGATTGCAGGGAAGCCGAACGTAGAGGATACGAGCCATCGCAGTACAACTCTGGTGGGGAGTAATATCAAGTTCTGCTGAGAGTTCTCAGATTTCGATTCACATAACTTCACCATAGCACTGTGAATAGGAGTTACGCACTTTCGCTACTGGGTTCGCAGTCCCCGATCCTGCAAATTCGAACATGCTGCAAACTTTACTTTAAAGGACGACGCACTTCATCCGAAAAACCAGGGGGTTGAATGATGTTTGGGCGCTAAGCACCCAAACATCATTCAACTGCGTAAGCTCTGTTTTAAGTGGATGATGCGATCGCCCCGCCCATTTTCACGCAACCAAACACAACAGCGAGGCCGCGTTTGTATCACGACCTCGCTGAATTTTATCGTCACCATTAACCAGGCCAATGGTCCCTAGGGGAACACATTGCCTTCGCCGGTAAACCCACCCGTAATAGAGTTCGGGCTATTGAACGGTGTGTTTTTGAAGTTGCTATTGTTGACCGTCAGGTTTGTCTCTCCATTCAAGTTTGCGATCGCTCCGCCGCCAATTCCGGTATTGCTGGTGGAGTTGTTAATAAAGTTGGCGTAATCAATCACAGAAACACCGTCATTGAGAATACCGCCACCACCCGAGCCAGCAGAGTTGCCGTTGAACTGAATCAAATTATCCGCAACCCCAGCGACATTGAGCGTCCCCAGGTTGCGAATTCCGCCGCCAAATTGGGATGCAGAGTTGCTGTTAATTTGGGTATCGCCTTGAATGGTAACGATACCGCTGTTGTAGATGCCTCCACCGTTGGCAGCAGTATTTCCGGTTAGGATCACATCTTCCAGGGTGAGGTTTCCTTGGTTTAAGATGCCACCGCCGGTTCCAGTCGAGACCGATCCATTGGTAATCGTCAATCCACGAATCACCACAACCCGGTTGGCATTGACTGTAAAGATGCGGAACTCGTTTTCGCTTGCCCGCTGAATGGTGAGATTGTTGGCTCCCAAACCTTCAATAATCACATTCCTGTTAATAACAGGTAGGGCAGTGGCCAAATCAATCGTTCCCGACAGATTGCCGGCAAAGGTAATAGTGGGCGTTGCGATCGTGGCATTGTTGGCAGCGATGATGGCTTGCCGCAAGGAGCCAGGCCCTTCGTCGTTGAGATTGGTAACGATGCCGTCATCGTTCACAATGGTTCCTGTTGCGGTATTGTTGGCACCCGCAACATAGCCTGCCCCATCGTTGAGCGTGAGAATCACCGTTTCGTTGGCTTCGATAGAGTTAATGTCTGCAACCGGAGTAAGCGTGAGCGTGGCAGCCGTTTGCCCTGCGGCGAAGGTAATGGTTCCGGTACCCCCAGCAATGGTGCCACCCGTAACGGTGTAGTCGCTGTTAAAGCTAGCCGTTCCTTCCACATCGAAGCTAACCGTCAACGCTTTGTTGAGGAAACCACTCCGGGTGAAGTTAAACGTGAGAGGCTGTCCGCTATTTTCTAATCGAGATGCCGGAGCTGCGATCGCCAAGGCAATGGTGGCATCATCATCGGTAATGGTGCCGCGCACTTGCCCAGTCGTGGTGATGATGTAGCCCTCACCTGGGGTTAGTTGCAATCCCACCTGCTTGGATGCACTGGGCGTAGAGTTGGCAATGGGTTTCACCAGGACTGTCTTACTCGTTTCACCCGCGAGGAAGGTTAGTATTGCTTGGTCTCCGTCTACCTCTAGCGCACCGGCCTGGGGAGATTCAATGGTGTAGTCCGTATCAACCGCTGCAGTACCTAACAGGTTGAAGTTGACAGCCAAGTCTTCGTTCAAGAACCCAGTGCGGGTAAAGGTGTACGTAAAGAACTGGCCACTATCTTCTAGAAGCGTTGCCGTACCAATACTGAGGGCGATCGCTGCATCGTCATTACGAATGGCTCCTGCTGCGCTGGTAGGGCCTGCTAGCACATATCCCGGCCCTGCTGTCAAACCTAGGATGACGGTTTCATCTGGCTCGACTGCATTGTCAGGTCTCGCCGTAATCGTAATCGTCTTTGTCGTTTCATTCGCAGCAAAGGCAATCGTTCCCGACGTTGCACCAAAGGTGAACTGGGCAGCATTGGATGCAACGGTGTAGTCAGTTGTTGCCAGGTTGTTAAAGACCGCGGTGCCACCCACCGAAAAGTTGACCGTCAGCGCCTTGTTGAGGAACCCCCCCCGAGTGATGGTGTACACCAATGTTTGGGCGCCATCTTCAAAAATAGCGGTCGGAGTGGCAAGGGCAATCGAAACGCTGCTCTCGTCATCTACAATCGTGCCCTGGACAGCGCCAACCGTGTTGGACACGTAGCCTGTGCCAGCCCCTAGGGTTAACGCGACAGTTCGATTGGCTTGCAAGACTCCGTTGGCGATCGCCCGGATTCGTACTTGTTTTTGGGTTTCACCAGCCAAAAAGGTGACGGTTCCAGCCGACTGAGCGTAGGTTACCCCTACCCCCAAATTCGTCACTGTGTAATCTTTGCCAGCGCCAAATTGAGCATTGCCACCAACGGTAAAGTTAACCGTAGTTTGCCGATTTAAGCCGCCACCAGTACGGGTAAAGGTGTAGACCATTTCAGCCCCACTGTCTTCCAGAACGCTGACCGGCGCGATCGCCAAGGCAACCACCGATTCATCGTCAACAATGGTGCCCGTCGCGCTATTGTTTTGTGTGCCAACCACATAGCCACCACCTGGAGCCAACGCCAGCACAACCGTTTCATTGGCTTCTCGAATATTGTCGACAATACCCTTAACCCGAATTGTGGTCTGGTTTTGCCCTGCAGCAAACGTGACAGTTCCGGCGTTCCCCGAGAAGGTTCCTCCCGTTGTGGAATAGTCCACCCCGCGAGTGGCCGTACCGCCAACCGTGAAATTGACCGTGAGGGCATTGGCCGTGTATTGAGTACGGGTGAAGGTGTAGACCATTTCAGCCCCACCGTCTTCACCAATGTTTGCTGGGGCAACCGTTACCGTTACCGGAACCGGCGAAGGCGCAATGTTCACCGTAAACGAACCCAGCGTAGCAGCTGGTATCGAATTGCCGCTGGTATCAAAAACTTGATTGGGTCGAAGGCGAACACTATATGTTCCGTTGTCGTTTGCATCCCACGAGTTGCCAGGGCCTGTGAGCCGATAGGTCACGGTACGCGAAGCCCCACTACCCGTAAAGCTCACGAATTGAGCATTTTGCTGGAAGTTGTTGGGGCCTACAATGAAGATATCGGCATTGTTGAAGCTGCGGACATCAAGCCCACTGAGATCGACATACTGAATTGTGAACGTCTGTGATGGGCGAGCCGTGTTAATGTTCGCGATCGCAAAGTTGGCAAATGTTGGCGCAACAGGATTCAACGGAGGAGGCACAGCTGCGACAAAATCTGCCGCCGTAATCGAGTTACGGTTAGTATTTTCGATCACAGCCAAAAACTGGCCAGCAGCACCAATGCGAATCACCGTGGAGGACGCAAAAGCACCCTGCCCTTGCGTAATCGACAGATTATTAAAGGTCAACCCACCGAGCAAGCCAATCCGATCGACCCCATCCTCAAACCCGCGAATAATATCAGCGTCGGTAATTAGCGCACCGCCACCGCCAGCGATAATGCCGTAGGTATCGGCACCTGGGCCACCAACCATCAAATCTTTGCCAGCACCACCAAACAAAAAGTCAGCATTGTTGCCGCCGAGCAAGGTATCATTGCCAGCGCCACCGATGAGGCTGTCATTGCCATCTCCACCAGAGAGGAGATCATTCCCATCTTCACCAAAGACGCGATCGTTGCCAGCGCCAGCGCCCACCGTATCATTGCCAGCGCCGCCTCGCACAAAGTCGTTTCCGGCTTCACCGTAGAGTTCGTCGTTACCTCCCTCACCGCGAATCAGATCATCTCCAGCACCAGCCAAGATAATGTCGGCTACTGTGGTGCCTATTAAAAAATCAACTAACTGGGTTCCGATCAGAGTGGCCATGGATATTTTTTAAGTAGAAAAGTGGACTAGACTCATCCCCAAAAGGTCAAGCCAGGGAAAGAATGCACATCAGAAAACGAATTGTTGCAAAAGCTTTGCACCGAACGATCGCCATTTGATAGAGGGGCTGCTAGGCGATGACAAGCCAAGGTGACAATCAGATGGACTGAGCTTACTTTGGAGGTTCAGCATTTTCCAGGGCTTTTACAGCAATTACCTCATGGTAATTACACTGTACAGAGCTTCCTTGAGTAGACTCAGTGTATCTATTTATACCACCGACTTTTTGGCAACAGCTTGAAGCTAGGATGAATTTTTGTTTATCTATGAGTTGATTTGAGAAGGGATGACTTCTAAGTTGCGACAAGCAGTTGACACACTCGGGAACCAAGCTAGCAAGAGGTCATTGAATAAAAGTTGGTATTGGAATTGGAATTGGAACACACAAGCAGTCCAAACGTAGCAATCGTCCTGATGGTTATAGCAATACTACGTAATGCTACAGGGGAAGCAGCCCGTGTTTTAGCGCTGCCTTAAGCGATATTACCCACAATTTGCTCGTCTGCCCTCACTTCAGCTCTCAGAATTATTTCGGAGGTTGGTTGAAGGCTGCCGGAATGCCGAATGAGCTGGGAGCAGCGCCTGACTTTTTGACACATGAATGATTGCGCAGCAAAGCCACGCAATCATTCGTGCAGGGGATTTAGCAAACGCTATTTCCCAATGCAAAATCGACTAAACACGAGATCCAGCATGGATTCGGTAACTTCTTCACCTGTGATTTCACCGAGGGCTTGAATGGCACTACGGAGATCGATGCTCCAAAAGTCGAGCGGAAGCTGTTGAGTAATGGTGGTATGCACCTGTTGCAAAGCAAGCTTGGCTCGCGTTAAAGCTGCGGCTTGGCGTTGGTTAATCGCAATATCTAAATTGGCGGCCTGCAAATGCTTGGCCTGTACTGCATCCAAAATTGCCTGCTCTAACGTGTCAATTCCTTGCTGTTTGGCGGCTGCGGTGGGAACAACCGCCAACGGGGTAGACGGCAGATGGTGGTGTAGGTGTGACACCTGCTCTGCCGGAAGCAAATCGGTTTTGTTAATGACCAAAATATGAGGGCGATCGCACACTTGGTCATAAATTATCTGATCATCGTTGGTCCATTGGGCCTGCGCGTCGATCGTAAACAGCACCAAATCAGCAGACTGAGCCGCTTGCCGCGATCGCTCTACGCCAATTTTTTCCACCTGATCCGCAGCATCGCGAATCCCAGCAGTATCCAACACCTGAACGGGAATGCCACCCACCACCAACTGCGATTCCACCACATCGCGGGTGGTACCGGGTAAATCGGTGACAATGGCGCGATCGCTACGGCTCCATGCATTGAGCAGGCTCGATTTGCCCACATTGGGACGACCCACGATTGCCACTTTCAGGCCAGTTCGCAGCAATTCACCCCGATCCGCCGTTTGCAAAATCGCCTCCACATCGACCAATACAGCCATCAGGCGATCGCTCACCTCGGCTTCATCTAGCGGTGGTAAATCGTCCTCAAAATCAATGCGCGCTTCCACCTCTGCCAAAATATCCAAACAGGTAGCCCGCAATTGGCGAATGGGTTGCGCCAGCTTTCCCTGTAGCCCAGCCAGAGCGGTTTGTGCAGCTTGGGGCGATCGCGCTCCAACCAAATCGGTAATTCCCTCAGCCTGAGTCAGGTCAATCCGCCCATTCAAAAAGGCCCGCAGCGAAAACTCGCCCGGTTGGGCTAAGCGGGCACCCTCTTCCAAACACAACTGCAAAACCTGCTGCACCGCCATAATGCCGCCATGGCACTGAAATTCCACCACATCTTCTCGCGTGTAAGATCGAGGAGACAACATCAGCATCAACAGCGCTTCGTCAATCACAGCTTGGCTTTTGGGATGCCGTACCTGCCCATATAAGATGCGGTGGCTTTCCCAAACTTGCTGCCCCGGAGCATGAAACAACCGCTGAGCGATCGCCACGGCTGCAATGCCCGACATCCGCACAATACCAACACTGCCTTGCTCTGGCACAATCGCTGTGGCGATCGCCGCAATCGTTTCGTTTTGGTAAATCGCCTTCGGCAACAAACCGACCTCTCCAACGTGAGTGAAACCAGAACCCAACTTCATTTTAGGAATGAAATATCCTCCTTTCAGGGCTTACGGACTTCATCCAAAATGCTTATGGTGTTGAATAGTTTGGCATGGCTCAAGGTTCATTCCACCATTACCCAACTGCACAACTTCTACCTCTATGCGCCCGGTTGCGATACGGGTTGGGAGTGCTCAACCTCTACTCCAGGCCCTGTGTGTTCATACGTATTTACTCGCTGCACAGAGGAATCGTTACCAACTTATAAGTCCTGAGTTGAGCACAAGTTTTCAAAAAAGACTGATTCGCCTCAGCGGAGCGATCGCAATATCCCTGAGAAATTTTGTAGAACTTTTGATGAGCCAATCGGTCGTGTTTCAAATGTGTGGTTATTGGTTGTGGAAAGGGTGCGATGCACCCTTTACACAACCAAAAAACACACGTCGAGAAAA